>JAIELH010000075.1 GCA_019753125.1 Gallionellaceae bacterium
GTTTACCCATGTCAGATTACCCCTGTTGTTTCGGTAACCTTTAACTTGAGGCAACGATCCTTTCTTGCGACTACCTTTGGTAACTTTTATCTTGAGTCAATTCGAGGGCATTTCTGGAATTACCGGACGCCGCCGCACTCCGGTATAATGCCGCCTCTTATGGAAGATTCCGCAGCAAGCAAAGTCCTGTTCTCATCCCTCAATCTCGACGCGCAGATCCTGCGCGCCATCGAAGAAGAGGGTTACACCGAGCCGACGCCGATTCAGGCGCAGGCTATCCCGCAGGTTCTGGCAGGCCGCGACCTGATGGCGATGGCGCAGACCGGCACCGGCAAGACGGCCGCGTTCACGCTGCCGCTGTTGCAGCGCCTGCTGCCGCATGCCAGCACCAGCACCTCGCCGGCGCGCCACCCGATCCGCGCGCTGATCCTGGCGCCGACCCGCGAGCTGGCGATCCAGGTCGAGAAGAGCGTCGAAACTTATTCCAGACATGTGCCGCTGCGCTCCACCGTGGTATTCGGCGGCATCGACATCAGGACGCAGAAGCCCGCGCTGGCGCAAGGCGTGGAGATTCTGGTCGCAACGCCGGGACGCCTGCTGGATCACGTCGAAAGCCGCAACCTGATGCTCAACCAGGTGCAGATACTGATCCTGGACGAGGCGGACCGGATGCTGGACATGGGCTTCATGCCCGACCTGAAACGCATCCTGACGCTGCTGCCGAAACAGCGCCAGACGCTGCTGTTCTCGGCCACGTTCTCCGACGACATCAAGAAGCTTGCGCAGGATTTTCTCGTCAACCCGGTCACGGTCGAGGCCGAGCGCCGCAACACGGCGGCGGAAACCGTTACGCAATCCGTGCTGATGGTGGAACACGACAACAAGTTCGGCGTGCTGGCCGATCTGATCCGTTCGCGCGGGGTCAAGCAGGTGCTGGTCTTTACCCGCACCAAGCTGACTGCGGCGCGATTGGCGCACAAGCTGGAACGCGATGGCATTCCCTCCGATTCGATCCATGGCGACAAGACGCAACAGGAGCGCATCAAGGCGCTGGATGCATTCAAGGAAGGCCGGATTACCGCGCTGGTGGCGACCGATGTTGCCGCGCGCGGACTGGACATCGACCAGTTGCCGCTGGTGGTCAATTACGAGCTTCCGACCAACGCCGAGGATTACGTGCATCGCATCGGGCGCACCGGCCGGGCAGGCGCCAGCGGCGAAGCGGTGTCGCTGGTGGACGGCGAAGAAGAGCGGCGGCTTGTCGATATCGAGAAGCTGCTCAAGCGCGAGTTCCCGCGCGAACGGGCGGCTGTTTCACCGGCATCGCATGCCGCTTCGAGACGTCCGACCAAATTTGTCAAACCGGTTCACGCCAAAAAGACCGCGCCGATGGATGACTGGTTCATGAGGCCGTATGAGCCTTCGCCGGGCAGCGCAAAACCCGAAGAACCGCCCGCCCCTGTCCAGGACAAGCCAAAAAAACCAATCGCCGCCTTGTTGTGCAGGCCGCCTGTCAAATAATCCGCGACCAAAGACACGGCCAAATAGTTCATTTGTGCGGCCAGCCGCGTAAAGCTACAATGCCGCCATGGCCGATTTCAACCTTACCAGTCATTTTCTGATTGCGATGCCCGCGATGCAGGAGGGCTTCTTTGCGGGCACGCTGACTTATGTGTGCGAACATAACGAAAACGGCGCGCTGGGTATCGTGGTAAATCGCCCGATCAGCCTGACGCTGGGCGAGATGTTCGACCAGATCAATATCCCGTTGCACCAGCCCAAACTGGAAAAAATGCCGGTGCATTTTGGCGGGCCGGTGCAAACCGAACGCGGCTTCGTACTGCACGATACCCAGGGAAACTGGCAATCCACGCTGCGCATCAACGACAGGATGGCGCTGACCACTTCCAGGGACATCCTCGAAGCGCTGGGTGAAGGACATGGACCACGCAATGTGATCGTCACGCTGGGTTATGCGGGCTGGGCACAAGGGCAGTTGGAGCATGAAATATCCGAGAACACCTGGCTGACCATGCCGGCCTCCGAGCACATCCTGTTTGACTTGCCACCAGAAGACAGACTGCCTGCGGCGATGGCATTGCTCGGCGTGAATTACGCCTCGCTGGTCGAAGATGCAGGGCATGCCTGACATCAGAGGACAGATGACAGAGGACAGAGGACAGAAAAACACACACAGCGGCAATACGCTGTCTTCTGATACGTTGCTGGCATTTGATTTTGGCACAAAACGCATCGGCGTCGCGGTCGGCAACATGCTGTTGCGCTGCGCCAATCCGTTGACCATGATCGACGAGGAAAAAACCGATGCGCGCTTTGCCAAAATTGCGGTGTTGCTGGCCGAATGGCAGCCGGGTGCGCTGGTGGTGGGCCTGCCGGGCAATGACGACGGCACACCGCACGAATTGACCGCATTGTGCCGCCGCTTCGCGAACCGCCTCAAGGGGCGGTTTAATTTGCCGGTGATCCTGGTCGATGAGCGTTATACTTCGCTCTCCGCCAGTGCGCAATTGAACGAAGAAGGCGTGCACGGCAGGAAGCAAAAAAACCTGATTGACCAATATGCCGCGCAGCAGATTCTGCAGGCGTATTTTGATGAACCTGCGGCGGGACTGATCGTATGAATAACCCTCAATTAAATAAGCACGGCGAGCTCCAGCACCTGCTGACTACCGAAGGCTTGCCGGTGCGCATCGTGCGCGACATCCTCGACCGCGCCGCGACCTTCCTCGACGCCACCGAGGGGCGCGAGATCAAGAAAGTGCCGCTGCTGCACGGCAAGTCGGTGTTCAACGTGTTCTTCGAGAACAGCACGCGCACCCGCACCACGTTCGAAATCGCCGCCAAGCGGCTGTCGGCGGACGTGGTCAACCTCAACATCGGCTCTTCGTCCACCAGCAAGGGCGAGACGTTGCTGGATACCGTGGACAACCTGTGCGCGATGCACGCCGACATGTTCGTGGTGCGCCACGCGCAAAGCGGCGCGGCGCATTTCATCGCGCGGCATGTCGCGCCGGACGTGCATGTCATCAACGCCGGCGACGGGCGCCATGCCCACCCCACGCAGGCGCTGCTGGACATGTTCACGATCCGCCACTACAAGAAAGAATTCCATAACCTGCGCGTCGCGATTGTCGGCGACGTGCTGCATTCGCGCGTGGCGCGTTCGCAGATCCACGCGCTGACCACGCTCGGTGTGCCGGAGGTGCGTGTCATCGCGCCCAAGACGCTGCTGCCGGCAATGGTGGAGAACCTCGGCGTGCGGGTCTATCACGACATGGCGCAGGGCCTGCGTGACGTGGATGTGGTGCTGATGCTGCGTTTGCAGCACGAGCGCATGCAGGGCGCGCTGCTGCCTTCCGCGCAGGAATACTTCAAGAACTACGGGCTCACCGGAGAGAAGCTGGCTTACGCGAAGCCGGACGCAATCGTGATGCACCCCGGGCCGATGAACCGCGGCGTCGAAATCGATTCCAGCGTCGCCGACGGCGCGCACTCGGTGATCCTGTCGCAGGTGACGTTCGGCATCGCGGTCAGAATGGCGGTGATGAGCATGCTGGCGGGGAAATCAAAATGAATATCCATATCAGAAACGGGCGGCTGATCGACCCGAAAAACAACATCGATGCGCAGTGCGACGTATTTATCGCGGCTGGCAAGGTGGCCGCTATCGGCAGCGCTCCGGCAGGTTTCATCGCGGATAAAGCGATCGACGCCACCGGGCTGGTGGTCGCGCCCGGCCTGGTCGATCTGGCCGCGCGGCTGCGCGAGCCGGGCTATGAATACATGGCCACGCTGGAATCGGAAATGGATGCGGCGGTGGCGGGCGGCATCACCAGCCTCGCGTGCCCGCCGGACACCGACCCGCCGCTGGATGAACCGGGCCTGGTGGAAATGCTCAAGCACCGCGCCAAAAATTTAAACCAGGCGCATGTCTATCCGGTCGGCGCGCTGACTACCGCGCTGAAAGGGCGGGAGCTGACCGAGATGGCGGAACTGGCGGACGCCGGATGCGTGGCGTTCAGCCAGGCCGACGCGCCGCTCACCGATACGCGCGTCTTGCTGCGCGCGATGCAGTACGCCGCGACCTTTGGCTTTTCCGTGTGGCTGCGCCCGCAGGACAGCTTCCTCGCCAAGGACGGCGTTGCGCACGACGGTGAAGTGGCGACCCGCTGCGGTCTGCCCGCCATTCCGGTGTGCGCCGAGACCATCGCGCTGGCGACGATACTGTCGCTGGCGTGCGATACTGGCGCGAAACTGCATGTTTGCCGCGTCTCCAGCGCGGCGAGCGTGAGCATGATCCGCGCCGCGAAGCAACAGGGGCTGGCTGTGACTTGCGATGTGTCGATGAACCATGTGCACCTGTCTGAAATGGATATCGGCTTCTTCGATCCGAACTGCCATCTGGTCCCGCCGCTGCGCGGCCAGCGCGATCGCGCCGCATTGCGCGCCGGGTTGCTGGACGGCACGATAGACGTGATCTGTTCCGACCATACGCCGGTAGACGAGGATGCCAAGCAGTTGCCGTTCGCCGAAGCGGAAGCGGGCGCGACCGGCCTGGAATTGTTGCTGCCGCTGGCGCTGAAATGGGCGCAACAGGAATATCTCGCATTATCTGGCGCGCTCGCCAAGCTTACGCTGCATCCTGCGCAAGTGCTGGGCCTGGATGCAGGTCATTTGAGCGTCGGCGCGGTTGCCGACGTGTGCGTGTTCGATCCGGAAGCGTACTGGAAAATCGAACCGGCCGCGCTGAAAAGCCAAGGCAAGAACACGCCATTCACCGGCCTCGAGTTGCAGGGCAAAGTTCGTTATACGCTGGTCAATGGGCAGATTGTTTATTGACGCGCACCTCAACCCCAAAAAACGGGCATCCGAAGATGCCCCTTTTCAATCCAAACTGCGTCTGCTTATCTCAGCTGTAACGATTTACAAATTAGCCCGTTTATAGACGCAAAAGACAGATCGTTCGTCAACAAGATGGCTTGTTGCGTTAATGCGCTGGCGGCAATGATGGCATCGGGGAGTTTCAGGCGGCTTTTGCGGCGCAACTGGATTGTCTGATCTCGAACCACGTCTGATAACTGGATCAGTCCAAGCGCCCGCAACAGGTCGCGTATTCGCAGTTCTTCTTCATCGGGCAGGCCGGGAAATGACAGCAGTTCAATTTCCGTGATGATTGAAATACTGTATTTTCCTTCTGGCAAAGGAGAGGCGAGACGGCCATTTATCAAATAGATTATGGCGTTGGTGTCGAGCAAGTAATGCGGGATCAATTCCACTCTGAACGTATCTCACGCTGGTATTCAAGTCCGTCAACCTGCCTGAAAGCCGTAACAGAACCGGAAAATTGCATCAGGGTTTGCGCGGTTGAGGTGGTTTTGCCTGGTGCTGATTCATTTTCTTCAAGAACAATGACCAATTCATGTGGTCCGGGACGCACACTTTCCGGCAACTTGAAAGTAACCATCCTGTCTGGCATCACTTCGCAATCGATATTTAATGTAAGCATATTGCCTCCAAATGAACACCCAGACTAAACGATCACGGCAACTTTGGCAATAAAAAACGGGCATCCGAAGACGCCCGTCAAGTTTCCGGTATTGCACCTCCGCAAGGAGGGCGGTTTCATTGGCGGATTTAACTTTAGGCAGCCAGTTTCAGGCTCGATGCCGCTTTATTCAGCGTGGCTTCCGGTACGCCATCCGCACGAAGTTTCTCGATGAGTTGCGCGACCGCGCTGCCTTCCATGCGCTCTAAATCTTCACGCAATCCTGCACCGACATACGCGCGCAACAAACCTTGATAACCGGAAAAACCTTTGAGTGGTGCGATTTTTTTTAAATCGTTCACCACATCATCGGGCATCCGCAGGGTTACAGACACCATCGGGCGGTCTTTCGATAAGCGCTTTTTGATAGTTTCAAGCTTCATAGCAATCCCTTTCGTGAGGCTCGGCCTTGCGGGCCGAAATGATGCGAATAAATTCATCTTCAATGTCCAGATGCACCACAAACAACAGCCTGAAATCAAAGTCGCAACCCAATGCGCCTTCCCGTCTTTCATTGTTTCGTGATGCATCCAGGTATTGGACGAATGGGTCAAAGAATACTTGTGCGGCCTGCTCAAAAGAAACGCCATCATGATTCTTTATGTTCAGCTTGGCTTTACCCTCGTTCCACCTGAAGCGAATGCCGCGCAGTTCGTATTCAATATCCATAAGCGAATTTTATATAACGTAATGCATTTGTCAATACGTTGTTTGAGCTTCCTTGAGGTGATGATTGTGAATTGGCGCCAATAAAAAACGGGCATCCGAAGATGCCCGTTAACTGGTGTACCGCGTGGGCACAGAGCGCGTGCCCACCCTACTTGGCTTCGGAGGGTTTTTTCTTTGTCCGGAGAAATTTTTATCGTTTTATAAGTATGCCAAGCAGCAGGCCAATTTCGGCTAGTCCCATTCCCACAATCCATTTAATCATATCCAGCTTGAGTTCTATTAAATCTCTTTTAGTGGCTAGTTGAGTATCTAATGCTTCTGAAAAAACTTCGTTTTGAGCTTCTGCCATTGCTTTTGCTTGGCCTTCTGGAACTCCTGCTTGTTTTAGCTTTTCTGCAAATTTTAGCGTGTCGAATGTAACTGTACTCATGGTATGTCCTTTCAAGGTTGGTCTAGTTTAAGCTTTTTCCATAGACACCTGCAACTGTGCCAGGAATTCCATCCATTCGAATGGTTTGTCGCTGTGACCGGCGATCATGGACAGCAAGATGAAAGGGTGCAATTGGCAGATAGTTTTGTAATGTAGAGAATTCATCAACAACCGTCAATAAAAACACGGACATAAAAAACGGGCATCCGAAGATGCCCGTTGACCGGTGTCCGCGTGGGCACAGAGCGTGCCCACCCTACTTGGCTGCAATTGTTTCATCAGCCGGATAATTTCGCCGTTGGTGCATGCAGTGGTAGATGGTGCAATCGCCAGTACGGTTATGGCGCACAAAAATCAGCGTGAAAGGCACGCGATGGCCGACCGGTAGCTCACGTGTGTTGGCGACAACGCCGAGCCGGCCAGACACGGCAATGGGTGATGCAATCAGGGAATGCGCTGCCTCTTCGATGATTTTACGCATTCGCTTGGCTGCGGTTGGATTGCGCTGAGCATACCAGGCAAGAGATTCTGATAGTTCCGCGATTGCTTCTGGATGCCAATCAAGCTGCTTTTTTCTCGTTCCGGGCATGATGTTCGATCAAACTGTCGAGCTGTTGCATGGCATCTTCGTGTGAGACACGCTCAGTGCTTTGCATGCGTGCCTTGACTGCTTTGATCGCATATTCGGTCGCATCAAAGCCATCGCGTAGTACATGTTTGAGAACGTCTTTGGGTGTGCGCCCAGCCTCATAAGCGAGCTTTTCCAAACGACGGGTATCGGCTTGATTTAAGGTTAACGTATTCATGATGCCCTCCATGTCAAGGGTAAAGTATAGCGTAGCGAGATGCAACAGACTAAATGGTTAAAAGGGTTTTGGCAATAAAAAACGGGCACCCGAAGATGCCCGTTAACCGGTGTCCGCGTGGGCACAGAGCGTGCCCACCCTACTTGTCTCCGGCGGGCTCAGTAACCCACCGCCACAATTTATGCGGCGAGTGGGAGGGGAAGTTGAAAATGCCCATTAACAATACCGGCTACAGAAATATCCTCATCCAATTCATCCCAGCGCAATGCGGCGCCATTCAAACGCAGTGAAACTTTATGGA
The DNA here is from genome assembly GCA_019753125.1 of Gallionellaceae bacterium. GTDB lineage: Bacteria > Pseudomonadota > Gammaproteobacteria > Burkholderiales > Gallionellaceae > Gallionella. The sequence goes on from JAIELH010000075.1 coordinate 7,773, forward strand.
GTTGCTCATCACTCGCATTGCGTAGCAGCTTGAAGCGTGCCGAGGGGAAACCGATTTGACGGCCATCGGTGAGTTCAATAAATACGGTTCGACCTGTTACCCAGGCGCGAACGGCGCAGTAATCGGCTTCAGTGCTGGAAGAATTCATGCCATTTCTCCTTGAAAAACTGTTGCTTTTCAAAAACAACGACCTCAATACGGCGCAACTCAACAGGACTTATGTTGCGGCTTCGAGCGAGCCGGACCGGTTCGAGCCAAAATTTACACTCGCCTTCTCCAGTATCCACATGGATGTGCGGTGGTTCAATGCCTTCATCAGAATAAAAATGGAAACGCCAATTTAGCAAACGAAAAATGGTAGGCATGTTCTGTGAAGGATTCCCGTGGCGCGAATGCTTGTATTAGACGGCATCCGGCAACCTGTAGTCAATAAAAACTCCGCGACATAAAAAACGGGCATCCGAAGATGCCCGTCAAGTTTTCTAAACCACATCCTCGCGAGGAGGACGGTGATTAGAATACGTGCTTCATGCCGAACGAGAACGCGGAAGGATCGCCGCCTTGTGCAGGAGCGGCGCCAGAAGCGCCGGTTACGCCACTATTGAACAGCCCATATGTCGCGCCGCCAGTAGTGGTGTTGCCGTCGTTGTCCAGCTTGGTGTACATCGCGTACACGGTGGTGCGCTTGCTCATGTTGTGGTCAACGCCCAGCGCCCATTGCTTCGCGCCGCTGTTAGCCTGGCTGCCATCGCCTGTCTGTTTCGCCTTGGTGTAGGCCAGCTTGATCGCGTCGTTCGCGGTCGCGTTGAATGCGCCGGCCAGGTAGAAGGCCTTATGGCCACCGCCATTCACGCCCAGATTGTCGGTCGTCTTTTCATACACGCCATTCACCGCGAACTGGGAGACCTTGTAGCCAGCGCCCAATTTCCAGGCTCTTTCACTGGTCAGGCCCGCCCCCATCGCTGGAATGGCGCCCGCAGTGCTGCCAAGATTGTGCTTCTGGTAAGCGGCGGCAGCGCTGAACGGGCCGGTTTCGTAGTTGCCGGACAGCGACACAGCCCTGCCCTTGGAGTTGGCGGCAGGATTGTTGTTGCCTTCGGCGCTGAGGGTATAAGAACCCGCCACCTTGAAGCCGCTGAAGGATGGGCTGTCGTAACGGACCGTATCGGTAAAGCGGCCGTCAAAAGCAGCGGCTCCAGCCAAGCCTGCGATCTGGCTCGAGCTAATGCCCATCAGGCTGCGGTTGTCGGCGATATGGTCGTAAAACACGTCCAGGGCGCGGGTGGAAGTCTTGTATGGGGTGTCGTTGCGGCCCAAAGTCAAGGAACCCCAAGCGTCGCCAGCCAGGCCGACGAAGGTGTTGCGGGTAGCCAATGTGTCAGCAGAAGGGTTACCAGTGGCGTTATTACGGCCGTCCAGGGTGATTGCGGTTTCGATTTGCCAGATAGCTTTCAGGCCGCCACCCAGATCTTCGGAACCTTTCAGGCCGAGGCGCGAGACGTTGCTCGACACTTTGTTTTCGGTGACGGAAGTGGCGCTAGCTGCGGTGCCGCCGTTCTTGACGTTGTCCAACGACGCGTCGGCGACGCCGTACACGGTTACGTTGCTGGTGTCAGCCATTGCTACAGCCGGCGCGAAAGCGGCGGCGATTGCGAGTGCGATGAGTTTCTTTTGCATTGTGTTTGCTCCTGAGAGTTGGAAAAATTTAAAGTTGGTTACGTAAACAACTTGCAGCGACGGCATTGCATTGCTATCACTGGGAGCGGACTGTATAGAAACGGGCAAGGCGCTGTCAAAGTTTTGCGGGTGGAGTGTTGTTTTTTTGCAACATGCGCAAATGCTCAACTCGGCCAAACCAGGCTACTAAATTGCAAACATCAAAGGAAACAGCTTAAACTAGGCTAACTCTGAAAGGACAAAGATCATGAGCACAATGATTATCGAAGTATATGATGCGTTCAAATCAGCAGGGGCGTCAGAAGAAAAAGCAACAGCGGCCGCCAAGGCGATTGCCGACTACGACAACCGTTTCAATAAGATCGAAGCAGAGTTAGGCACAATCAAGGGCGAGCTGTCAGCATTAAAAATGATGGTAGGTATTGTGATTGCGCTAAACATGGCCATCATCGGCTTGATCGTAAACACGATAATCACAAAATAAATTTTCTGGGCAGTTCGCGTAGGATGGGTTGAGCGTAGCGATACCCATCATTTTGTTCAAATTGCCCGGTGATGGGTATCGCTACGCTCAACCCATCCTACTTTGCTGCGGCAAGAGTGGGTACGTTTTTCACCGCAAGTGGGAGGCTGCTAGCCGTCAACAACCACGCTATGTGCCCACGCGGTTCCCGCAGGTCATTTGTATACCTCACGCCGGTGCCCCACCCGGATTATCCAGACAATCAGTTCACGATCCTTGATTTCGCACACCAGCCGGTAATCGCCGATGCGGTAGCAAGCGTAGGATGGGTTGAGCGCAGCGATACCCATCATTTTGTTCAAATTGCCCGGTGATGGGTATCGCTACGCTCAACCCATCCTACTTTGCTACTCGACCCATCCTTGCTGTCTTTTCGCCAGCAGTGTGCCGGGCTTTAACCCGGCATGCCGGGTTGAAACACGATCAACGCGGCGCCTGCCATTGGTATAAGTTCCAAACAGAATGGCGCACTACACTAGGAACTATCCGAGCGTGGCGACCATCTCGATTCTGGGCGCAACTGAACGGACACTTTTTTGAATTCCGTGTCCCGGATTCACCAGCCGTTGAGAAATGACCAGCCCCATGCTTTCGAGCAGACTGACATCTTTGGTTATTGCCGAGCGATTGCGGTGAAGGCTGCTCGACAGTTCGCTGATTGTTTTTGGCTCGCGGATAACCTCCGCCATCAAGCGACGGCGCGCTTCCGATAGAACGGTGAACATCCGTTGAGGGTCTTCAAACGAGAGTGTCACTGTCCCTTCAAATTTTCCGCCTTGGTCGGCGCGGCGCGCAGCATTACGCGCCCGATCAAAAAACTCGGCAACATCTCCAGTACGAACTATTTGCTTGGTCATTTTTTCGATTTCCTTTGTTTGTGGGCTATTTCCCGCCACTCTTTCTGAAACCGCTCCAAGGTGGTTTCATAGCTAACGAATTCGACTGTTTCTACTTTACCCATGTAGTGCCGATGATGAAAGTCATGAGCATTATCAAATCCAAGAACGCGACTGTTGTCGCCCCGGTATATGGCATGGTTGATATAGGCAAGGTTATATCTCGTTATCACAACCTTGCTCTTGTCGGTGTAACCCCATACCTCATAACTGAGAACGCCACCGCCGGACTTCGGCTTAATCTCGAAGCGTTCTTGCTCCAGCAGAATTTCTTTTTGAGGTTTTGGCATGTGTTTTTCAGGTGTGCCTTATAATATCACATCTGATGGGGTGTTTTCATAATGTTGGCAATGTCGCGAGTTTTTGATTTGTCCGGGCTTGCGTCCGGTTGGCTCCCGGGTTTTGAAATGCATGAAAATTCGGATATGAATGCCGAATTTTCATGTATTATTCCCGGATGATCGCACGAACCTCTCATCTCAACCTGCTCAAGTGGCGGTTGGCAAATTTCCCGGTTGTGGCGATGCTTGGCCCCAGACAGGCCGGCAAGACGACGCTTGCCCGGCAACTGGAGGCGGAATGGAAAGGCCCGGTGCGGCATTTCGATCTGGAAGACCCGGATGACCAGGCGCGCCTCGCGGATCCGGCTTTCGTGCTGCGGCAACTCAAGGGGTTGGTGGTGCTGGATGAAATACAGCTCCGGCCGGATATCTTTCCGCTGTTGCGGGTGCTGGCCGACCGGCCTGATGCGCCGGCGCGATTCCTGATTCTCGGCAGCGCCGCGCCGGAATTGCTCAAACATACCGCCGAGAGCCTTGCGGGCCGGGTGGCTTTTCATGAACTGGATGGCTTGGCGCTGGATGAGATTGCGCCGGTTGCGTCCGGCAGCGACTGGCTGGATGTGCGCTGGCTGCGCGGCGGGTTTCCGCGAGCCTTTCTGGCGGAAGACATCCATGCCAGCCGGGAGTGGCGCGAGGCGTTTATCCGCACTTATCTCGAGCGCGATTTACCACAGCTGGGCATTCACCTTCCCGCACTGACCTTGCGACGCTTCTGGACGATGCTGGCACACTATCACGGGCAAACCTGGAACGGCAGCGAGCTGGCGCGTGCGTTGGGGGTGAGCGACAAGACCGTATCGCGTTACCTGGATATTCTGGAGGGCACGTTCATGGCATTTCGCCTTCCACCGTGGCATGCGAACACCGGTAAGCGGGAGGTGAAAGCGTCCAAGGTTTATGTGGCGGATACCGGCGTGCTGCATAGCCTGTTGGGGATAGGCGGGCAGGATGATTTGCTGGCACACCCCAAATGTGGAGCCTCATGGGAAGGGTTTATCGTGCATGAAATAATCCGTCGCACCGGCGCACGGCGCGGTGAAGCGTTTTTCTGGGGGGTGCATGCCGGCGCTGAATTGGACCTGTTGGTTATTCGGGATGGCCGCCGTATGGGTTTTGAAATCAAGTTGACGCAGTCGCCAAAAGTAACGGCTTCAATGCGCTCATCGCGCGAGTTGCTGGGGCTGGATCATTTGTATGTGGTATGCCACGGTGCAGGGGAGCCTTGGCCGCTGGCGGAAGGTGTCAGTGCGGTGCCGACATCTTGCTTGGCATTGCCTGTTGCGCAGGCAACGCGAGAGGCGTCTGTATCCGGTAACGCAAAATGAAAATTCTCGTCGTAAAACTTTCTTCGCTGGGCGATATCCTGCACCTGTTCCCGGCCATCAGCGATCTGCGCCGCCGCTTTCCGGAGGCCGAAATTCACTGGCTGGCCGAGCCGGCCTTCGCCGAGGTGGCGGGCTGGCATGTCGCGGTGGGCAAGGTGATCGCCGTGCCGTTGCGCGCCCACAAGAAAGCCTGGTGGAGGCTGCCGGCATTGCTGGGCGGCCTGCGCCGGCAGTTGCGGGCGGAGCATTACGACATCGTGCTGGACGCGCAGGGGTTGCTCAAGAGCGCGCTGCTGGCGCTGCTTACGGGGGCGCCTGTGACCGGTTTCGCTGCCGGCAGCGCGCGCGAGCCGCTGGCGGCGCTGTTTTACCGGAACGCCGTCAAGGCGCCGGACGGCCTGCATGTGATCGACAAGAACCGGCGGCTGGTGGCGGGTATTTTCGGTGCCAGCATCTCGCAGCCCGTCGATTTCGGTCTGGCTGAGTTTCGTCGTGAGCGGATGCAGGCCGCGCTTCCGGCCGCGCTCGGCGAGATCGCCGGCCAGCCGTATGTCGTGCTGCTGCACGGCACGACGTGGAGCAGCAAATACTGGCCGGAGGCGGCGTGGGCGGAGCTGGCCTGCCTGCTGGCACGGCACGGCTGGCGCTGCGTGTTGCCGTGGGGCAACGAGGACGAGCGCCTGCGCGCGCAGCGCTTGCAGGCGGCCGGGGGCGGGAAGGCAACGGTGTTGCCCAGGCTGTCGCTGACCGGATTGATGGGCGTCCTGCTGCACGCGCGCGCCTTCGTCAGCGTGGAAAGCGGCATCGGGCACTTGGCGGCGGCGCTCGATGTTCCCGGCCTGATGCTGCACGGTCCGACCGATCCGGACTATAGCGGCATCCTCGGCAAGCCATGCCGCCACATCGTTGGCGGGCTGGACTGTTCGCCGTGCTTCAAGCGCGACTGCCCCAAGCTCGATGGGCGGCAAGGCGATCCGCCCTGCCAACTGGCGATCACCGCGCAACGGGTGTTCCGGCAATGTCAGCAGTTATTGGAGGAGAACGCCGGCAATACACATTGACGCGCCTTGTTGAAATGTATAAACTGATGTCTATACATTTTTGCTTCGGAGGAAAAAATGGCGGAAGCGGTTCTCGATATCAAGCAGTGGGGCAATAATCTGGGCGTGCGCCTGCCTGCTGCGGTAGCGCGCGAGGCGCACCTGCATGCCGATCAGCGGGTACGTGTTTCGGTGGAGAGCGGGCATGTGGTTATCACGCCGCTCACCGACGATACCGTGCTTACGCTGGAGCAGCGTCTGGCACGCTTCGACCCGGTACGGCACGGTGGTGAGGCCATGGCAAGCCAGATTGTCGGGGCCGAGCGTTGGTAGCCAAAAAGTTGCCCACATCCGGCAAGCGTGTTGCCTGGATACCGGATCGCCGCGACATCATCTGGATCGACTGTAATCCCCAGGTTGGTCAGGAGATGCGTGACACCCATCCATTCCTGGTGCTTTCGCCGCGCATCTTTAATTCGAAAACCTCGCTGGTAATCGGTTTGCCGATGACTACCGCAGAATACAACGCGGACAATCCGTTTGCGGTGGCGGCCGGGACAGCCAGAGGGCGCAAGGCGGGGCAGGTAAGTTACGTGCTTTGCCACCAGCCAAAATCCTTCGACTGGCGTTTGCGCGGTGCCAAGGCACACCCGCTCGGCAGCTTGTCGGATGGCCTGTTTGCGCAGGTATGCGAACGGTTGAACCAGATCATCCGGCTGGATGGCCTGCCGGGAGCGGGCAGGTGATGCAGGTGTCAGCGCATTACGCACCGCTGCTTAGCGCACTGGTAACGCTGGTGCTGACGTTTGCTTTGGCAACGGGCAGGGTTGGCGCCATCGCGCAGGATATTCCCAACGAACGCTCGTTGCACGACAAGCCCGTGCCGCGCAGCGGTGGCGTCGCGCTGATGGCTGGGGTGCTGTGCGGCTGGGCGTTGCTGACTCAATCTTTGGTTTGGTGGATATTGATGCCAGTGTTGGGGCTGTTTGCGCTGTCGTTGCTGGATGACCTGCGCGGCCTGCCGGCAGCAACGCGCCTAGCCGGTCATTTCATCGCCGCGCTGGCCGCTGTCATCGGCGCCGGGGTGTCGTTGCCGTGGTTCGTTCCGGTGTTGTTGTTTGTTGTGTGGATGACCAATCTGTATAACTTCATGGATGGCTCGGACGGGCTGGCGGGCGGCATGGCGCTGCTGGGCTTTGGCGGCTACGGCATCGGCGCATGGCTGGCCGGAGACGAGGGATTTGCGCTGCTGAATTTTTCGGTGGCAGCGGCGGCGGCGGGATTTTTGTTGTTCAACTTCCACCCCGCAAAGATATTCATGGGCGACGCCGGTTCGATCCCGCTGGGCTTTCTCGCCGCCGCGTTCGGCGTGTCGGGCTGGCAGGCCGGATATTGGCCGTGCTGGTTTCCGCTGCTGGTGTTTTCGCCGTTCGTGGCCGACGCGACGGTGACCTTGCTCAAGCGCGCGCGGCGCGGCGAAAAGCTGTCGCAGGCGCATCGCGGCCATTATTACCAGCGCCTGGTGCAAATGGGCTGGGGACATCGCAACACCGCGCTGGCGGAATACGCGCTGATGCTGCTGGCGGGCATATCGGCGTTGTGGGGCATCGGTGCCGGTAACGCGGGGCAGGGTTATCTGCTGCTGGGGTGGAGTGTTGTTTATCTTGCGCTGATGATGTCGATAGATATGTATTGGCGGCAATTTGCCGGAAAAAAAGAACTGTAGGCGCTCTGTAACGCAGCAGTTGGGATGAATGTGGATTTTTAGAAGCGCCCTTAAGTCATTTTCAGGTTTTGCAGTCCGCTCATCACATCGCGATCCTGGGCGCTCTTGCTCTCCAGCTTGATGCGCAGGCGCAGGTCGTTTACCGAGTCGGCGTTCCTCAGCGCTTCCTCATAAGAAATCGCGCCGGCCTCGAACAGGTCGAATAGCGACTGGTCGAAAGTCTGCATGCCCAGCTCGCGCGACTTGCTGATGATTTCCTTGATCGCATGCACCTCGCCCTTCAGGATCAGGTCGGAGATCAGCGGCGAGTTCAGCATGATCTCGATTGCGGCAACCCGCCCATCTTTCCCTTTTTTCTGAACCAGCCGCTGCGAGATGAACGCCTTCACGTTGAGAGAGAGGTCCATCAGCAACTGGTTGCGCCGCTCTTCGGGGAAGAAGTTGATGATGCGGTCGAGCGCCTGGTTGGTGCTGTTGGCGTGCAGTGTCGCCAGGCATAGATGGCCGGTTTCGGCAAACGCGACGGCGTAATCCATCGTCTCGCGGTCGCGTATCTCGCCGATCAGGATCACGTCCGGCGCCTGGCGCAACGTGTTCTTCAGCGCAGCGAACCAGTTGTCGGTATCCACGCCCACTTCGCGCTGGGTGATCATGCAATTTCGATGGTCGTGCACAAACTCGATCGGGTCTTCGATCGTGATGATGTGGCCATGGCTGTTCTGGTTGCGGTGGCCGACCATCGCCGCCAGCGTCGTGGATTTGCCGGAGCCGGTGCCGCCGACCACGATCACCAGGCCGCGCTTGGTCATCACGATATCCTTGAGCACGTCCGGCAGGCCGAGCTCTTCCAGCGTCGGGATCTTGCTGGTGATGGTGCGGAATACCAGGCCGGGCGAACCGCGCTGCACGAAGGCGTTGACCCGGAAGCGCGCCACGTCGGTCAGCCCGACCGCAAAGTTGCACTCATGGGTAGCCTCGAATTCCGCCGCCTGGCGGTCGTTCATGATGCTGCGCACCAGTTCCTTGGTCTGCTGTTGCGTGAGTTTCTGTTCGGAAACCGGCGTCATTTTGCCGTCGATCTTGAACGCGGGCGGATAGCCGACGGTGATGAACAGATCCGACGCCTTTTTCGCGATCATGCCGCGCAGCAAGTTGTGTATCAGTTCGGTGGCCTGGTCTCTTTCCATGTAAAACTCCTTCGTTAGAAGACAGATGACAGATGGCAGAAGGGTTGCAGCGGCTACGCCGCGTCATTTGCATGACCGTGCCGCTTTGCGGCACACAACAACAATCTGTCGTCTGTCTTCTGTCCTCTGATTCAACCCGGGAACATATCCTTGTTCATTGCCTTGCTGCGCGCTTCCGCAGGCGTGATGATGTTGTTCTTGACCAAGTTTGACAGGCATTGATCCAGCGTCTGCATCCCGAGGCTCTGGCCGGTCTGGATCGCGGAGTACATCTGCGGCACCTTGGCCTCGCGGATCAGGTTGCGGATCGCCGGGGTGCAAACCATGATTTCGTGCGCCGCCACCCGCCCGGAACCGTCCTTGGTCTTGAGCAGCGCCTGCGAAATCACCGCGCGCAGCGATTCGGACAGCATCGCGCGCACCATTTCCTTTTCGTCGGCGGGAAACACGTCGATGATACGGTCGATGGTCTTGGCCGCCGAACTGGTGTGCAGCGTGCCGAATACCAGGTGCCCGGTTTCCGCCGCGGACATCGCCAGGCGTATCGTTTCCAGGTCGCGCATTTCGCCGACCAGGATGATGTCCGGGTCTTCGCGCAACGCCGAGCGCAACGCATTCTGGAACGATAGCGTATCGCGCCCGACTTCGCGCTGGTTGATCAGGCATTTCTTGCTTTCGTGCACGAATTCGATCGGGTCTTCCACCGTCAGGATGTGCCCCATTTCGTTTTCGTTGCGGTGGTTGATCATCGCGGCCAGCGTCGTGGATTTGCCGGAGCCGGTCGGCCCGGTGACCAGCACCATGCCGCGCGGATAATCCGAAATGGTTTCGAAGCTCTTCGGCGCCTTGAGGTCGGCCAGCGACAATATCTTGGACGGGATCGTGCGCATTACCGCGCCCGCGCCACGGTTCTGGATGAACGCATTGACGCGGAAACGCGCCAGCCCCGGAACCTCAAACGAGAAATCGACCTCTTTGTTCTCCTCGTAGAATTTGCGCTGCTGGTCGTTCATGATGTCATACACCATCGCATGCACGTCCTTGTGCTCCATCGCCGGCAGATTGATGCGGCGCATATCGCCATGCACGCGGATCATCGGCGGCAGGCCGGCGGAAAGATGCAGGTCGGATGCTTTGTTCTTGACACCAAAGGCAAGCAGTTCGGTGATATCCATTATAATCTTCCTCGTTTGATGAAACGGCTCGGTATCCGCATAGACAGCGCGCGGGATTATGACAACAATCGCTTCCAACTTGCAAGCAGTGCGCGCCGCGATGGCCGCAGCCGCCGTTGCGGCAGGCCGCGACCCGCATGGCATCGGCTTATTGGCGGTCAGCAAGACTTTTACAGCGGAGGCGATACGCGCAGCCTACCACGCCGGGCAGACACGCTTTGCGGAAAGCTATGTGCAGGAGGCGTTACACAAGATTGAGGCATTGCGCGATTTGCCGATAGAGTGGCACTACATCGGGCCGCTGCAAAGCAACAAGACGCGCCCGGTTGTGGAGCACTTCGCCTGGGTACACAGCGTGGACCGATTGAAAATTGCCGAGCGCCTGTCCGTGCAACGCCCGGCGCGGCTGCCGCCGTTGCAGGTATGCCTGCAAGTGAATATCAGCGGGGAAGACAGCAAGAGCGGCGCATCTGCCGATGAAACGGGCGCGCTGGCCGAGGCCGTCGCGGAACTGCCGAATCTGCGTCTGCGCGGGCTGATGGCGATCCCGGCGCCCAGCGAAGAAATTGCCGTACAGCGTGCGGCTTTTGCGCGTGTGCGCGAGTTGTTCGATCAGCTCAACCGGCAAGGATTGGGGCTGGACACGCTGTCGATGGGCATGTCGCATGACTTCGCGGCAGCGATCGCCGAAGGAGCGACCATCGTGCGCATCGGAACGGCCATTTTTGGCACAAGACATTACGGGGATAAGGTATGAATATCTGTTTCATTGGCGGCGGCAACATGGCGACCGCGCTGATCGGCGGCATGCTCGGTAAGTGGTTTTCCATACAGCAGATCAGCGTGGTGGAAATCAACGCGGACAACCGCACCCGGTTGCATGCACAGTTCGGTGTGCGCACCACAGATAGCCTTGCCGAGGGCGTAACGGGCAGCGACATTGTCGTGTTAGCGGTCAAGCCGCAGCAATTGCGCGAGGTGGCCCGGCAGCTTGCTGCTCATCTTGACGGCCAATTGCTGATTTCCATCGCCGCCGGAATACGCGCGTCCGATCTGGCGCGCTGGTCGGGCAGCCAGGCCATCGTGCGCGCGATGCCCAACACCCCGGCGCTGGTGCAAAGCGGCATGACCGGCCTGTATGCGATGCCGCAGGTGAGCGCCGCGCAACGCGAACAGGCACAGCATATTCTGGGAACGGTAGGCGAAATTCTATGGGTGCAGGAAGAGGCGCTGCTGGATGCGGTGACGGCGATTTCCGGCAGCGGCCCGGCTTATGTGTTTTACTTCATCGAGGCGCTGCAACAGGCGGCCCAGGAGCTGGGCTTTAACACCGGAGATGCGCGCCGGCTAAGTTTGGCGACTTTTCTCGGAGCCGGCAAACTTGCCTGTTCAAGCGCAGAAGACGCCAGCGTGCTGCGCGCGCGTGTCACCTCGAAAAATGGCACGACCGAACGTGCACTATTGAGCATGGAAGCAAACCATGTGAAGCAGCATATCGTCGAGGCGGCAAAGGCTGCTGCCACGCGCTCCAAAGAGTTGGGCGACGAACTGGGGAAAAATTGACATGCTGAATGAAGCACTGCTGTTCCTGCTCGACATGCTGCTGCAGCCGTTTGCGGCAATCCTGTTGCTGCGTTTCCACCTGCAATGGCTGCGTGCGCCGCTGCGCAATCCCGCCGGAGAATTCATCATGGTGCTCACCGATTTTCTGGTGTTGCGCGCGCGCCGTTTTATTCCTTCCGTACGCGGATTGGACAGCGCGACGCTGCTGCTCGCGCTGCTGGTCGAGATGCTTTACCTGACCGGCGTGTTGTGGGCACAAGGCCAACTGTCCCATGGCTTTCCGTTTCCCGGCCTGCTGGTGTTGGCGGCGGTCAAGCTGCTCAAGATCAGCCTGTATCTGCTGATGGCAGCGGTATTCGCACAGGCGATCTTGTCCTGGGTAAACCCTCACACATCGGCCATGTCGTTATTGAACGCGGTCACGCGGCGCTTCCTGTTGCCGTTGCGCCGTATCGTGCCGTTGCTGGGTAATGTGGATCTGTCGCCGCTGCTGTTGTTCATCATCTGCCAGCTGATCGTCATCGTGCCCGTCGGCATGCTGGAACGCCTCGCATTTGGATTGTTCTGACGTGGCGGATTGGTATCGTCGCGATGGCGATGTTGTCATGCTGACGCTGCATGTGCAGCCGGGTGCCAAACACAGCGAGATTGCCGGGTTGCACGGCGAGGCGCTCAAAATAAAATTGGCAGCGCCACCGATCGAAGGCCGCGCCAACGAGGCGTTATTGAAATTCGTCGCAGAGTTATTCGGTGTACCGGTACGCCAGGTAACGCTCAAGCTGGGTGCGCAGTCACGCCACAAGGTGGTATCGATAAGCGGCAGCAGAATCGAGCCGGAAAGTTTGTTATACAAGCGATAAAACCGGCTTGCGCCGGTTTTATCTTGTTCAGCGTACGAGGTTAGTGGCTTGCAGCTTTGGCTTTGGCTGGCGCAGCCGGGAGATCGCGCAGCTTGGCCGGGTCGGTTTCACCGTTGATATTGATGATATTGAGCTTGCCCGCGCCTTTCTTCATGTCATCGGCAAAGTCATACACCGCGCCTACCACCAGCAACTCGCCATTCTTCACCTTGTCGGCCCATTCCTTGAGCGCGGCGGCAATCTGGTTGTTCACGTTGGTTTTCACGCCGTCAATATTGGCGCTGCCTTTGGTGATGTTGATCGTGTCGAGCTCTTTCTTGATCGGTTCTTCCAGCGTCGAATAATCGCCGCCGGCGGCCTTGATCGCGCCGCAGGAAGAGTGGCCGATGAACAGCAGCAGCGAGGAACCGAGATGGTTCACACCGTATTGCACCGAACCCTTGGCGGTCGCCAGTTGATTGCCGATGTTGCGGATCATGAACAGGTCGCCTTCCGGTGTCCTGTCGAGCATGTTGGTGTGCACGCGCGAGTCTGAGCAGGTCACCACGGTTGCGCGCGGGTGCTGGCCTTCGGACAATTTCTTGAAGAATGCCGAGTCGTGCGCGGCAATATAGGCTTTGTCGTCCGCCAGAATTTCCTTGATATAT
>JAIELH010000006.1 GCA_019753125.1 Gallionellaceae bacterium
ATCAAAAGTATTCTAAATGGCATTTTATTTTTGCTCATGGCAGCAGGCATGAAACATACCCCTGCACCACGAAATTATATCTGCGACAGCTTTTGCAGCATCTGGTCGGACACGGTAATGGCTTTGGAATTGATCTCATAGGCACGCTGCGTCTGAATCATATTCACCAACTCCTCTACCACGTTCACATTGGAAGTTTCCACATAATTCTGGACCAGCAACCCCGCGCCATTGGTGCCCGGCACATTGGTGCTCGGCGTGCCGGAGGAAACCGTTTCCTGATAGAAATTTTCGCCCATGCTTTGCAAACCAGCCGGGTTGACAAAAGTTGCCAGTTGCAAGCTGCCAATTTGTACCAGCGCAACCACACCGGGCTGGTTGACCGATACCACTCCATCGCGCCCTATCGTAACCGTCGTGGCATTTGCAGGTATCGTGAGCGCCGGCTGAATTGGGAAACCGCTGGATGTCACTATCTGCCCCTGGCTATCGCGCTGAAACGAACCGTCACGCGTATAAGCCGTCGTGCCATCCGGCATCAGCACCTGAAAGAACCCGGCGCCCTGAACTGCCACATCCAGTTGGTTGCTGGTTTGTTGTAAATTTCCCTGGGTATGGATACGTTCGACAGCCACCGGGCGCACCCCGGTGCCAATCTGCGAACCTGACGGAATCTGGGTTTGCTGCGAAGATTGCGCGCCGGGTTGGCGGATGGTTTGATACAACAGATCTTCAAACACCGCGCGTGAACGCTTGAAGCCGCTGGTGCTGACGTTGGCCAGATTATTGGCGATAACATCCATCTGGGTTTGTTGCGCATCCAGGCCGGTCTTGGAAATCCACAGGGAACGTATCATGATTGCTATCCTTTCATATGGGAAGCGGTAAGCGGGAAAATCCCGTCCTACTTTCTGCTTAGCCCGAAATATTCATTATCTGGCTGGCCTGCCGCGCATTATTATCCGCGCTTTGCAACATCTTCATCTGCATATCAAACTTGCGCGCCAGCGAGATCATGCTCACCATCGCCTCAACGGTATTCACATTACTGCCCTCCAGACTGCCGGGGAATATGCTCACATTTGCATCCGCGACAGCCGCCGCTCCATCTTTCAAACGGAACAACCCATCCCCGCCACGCTCCAATTTATCGGGTGGCGGGTTCACCAGCTTCAACCTGCCAACCACGACTACTTGCGAAGGTTTAGAGCCGCTCGGAACCGTGGAAAGCGTACCGTCCTTGGCAAACGTGATTTCAGTATCGGGCGGAATCGTGATGGGACCGCCATCGCCCGCCACCGTCAAACCGGTACGCGTTTGCAACAGGCCGTTGGGCGAAACCTGAAGGCTGCCATTGCGCGTATAAGCCTCTTTGCCATCCGCCCCCTGCACCGCAATCCAGCCCGCCCCATTTACCGCCACATCGAGAGCGCGCCCGGTCTGCTGAAAAGCGCCCGGAGAAAAGTCAGCCCCCGGGGTGGAATCGACCACAAAAGTGCGTGTCGGCAAACCTTCACCCACCAGAGGAACGGCACGGAACGTAGCCAGCACGGCGCGAAACCCCGGGGTGCTGGCATTCGCCAGGTTCTCCGATACCGCTGCCTGTTGTTGCAGCACCTGCGAAGCGCCGGTCATTGCGGTATAAATCAGCTTGTCCATGCCCTCTCCCGATCCGGTAAGCGGTAAGCCTTACTCCCTACCATCAACGCAAGTTCGTTATGGTTTGCAAAATCGAGTCTTGCGCCTTGATCGTTTGCGCGTTCGCCTGATATACGCGCTGCGCGGTAATCATATTCACCAGTTCTGCGGTCAAATCCACATTGGATTCTTCTACCGCAGAGGACTGCACCACGCCCAAATTGCCAGAGCCCGGCGCGCCAACCAGAGGCCCGCCAGATGCCACTGTCTCAACCCACTCGTTGCTGCCCATTGGCTGCAAGCCTTGCGGGTTGACGAAATTAGCCAATAACAGCCGCCCCAATGTTTGAGTCTGGCCATTTGAATATCGCCCTTGAATAGTGCCATCCGAACCTGCGCTAAACCCGTTCAGGCGACCGGAGGTGTAGCCATCCTGCGCCAAGCTGCTAACGCCAAAATTGCTTCCGTATTGCGACATCTTGTTAAAGTCAAAATTGATTGACTGCGGGGCTGCATTTAGCGGTGTATAAGTTGGGTCAGAGTTAACCGTCCCGCCGGGGCCGGCTGTCGCCGGAGCAGTAGGCACAGCGGTCAACAAGGCGCCCGACGTATTAAAAGTCAGTGTCGCCAAAGGAGCGGCAACAAGCGGCACCAGCGAGCCATCCATTGTCAGGTAAGTTTTCCAGACGGCAGCCCCCGCATTGGTAGTAACTGCGCCGGCAGCGGCAGGTCCAGAAGCCGGCGTAACGGTCAGCGTAGTGCCGTTAACAACGGCAGTAATCGTATAAGTCACCCCTCCCAGCGTAACGGTGTTACCAATAGCCAAGCCAGCCGTATTGGCAACCGTCATCGTATTCGATGCGGCAGGAATGGAGCCAGGGGTCAACGTAGTAATGGGCTGCCGCTGGAAGTACAGCGAAGCCATATGACTGACGCCCAAGCTGTCATACACCGCCAACGAGGTCGACTTGTTATAGGAATTTGCGTCGGTGGGATTAAATAAAGCGTTAATCGGCACCACCTCACGCGAATCAAGATTCGCCGTGGCGCTCACACTGGCTGTCGCACGGGGTGACAAATCGACAGTACTAACCGTCAAAGCCCCCTGCGCCGCACCAAGAACCCCCGCCTTAGCCAGGTAGCCCATCACCTTATGCCCTTGGTTAGTAACGATACCGCCGTTTTTGTCCACCTGAAATTGGCCATTGCGAGTGTACAGAATGGCGCCATTCTGATTGGTCACCTGAAAGAAACCCGGCCCGTTGATGGCCGTATCCATTGCGTTGCTGGTATTGGTGATATTCCCCTGGGTAAACTGCTGCGCAACGGCTACCAGTTTGACGCCCGTGCCTGTCTGCACCCCGCCTCCGCCGGAAAGAGAGGCGGCATACAGATCGGCAAATTGCGCCTGCGATTCTTTGTAACCGACCGTACTGGCATTCGACACGTTATTACCTATCGTATCCAGCTGTTTAGCTGCGGTATTCAGACCGCTTAATCCTTGCTGAAAGCTCATGATGTTCTCCTTGTGATTAACGCGCTAGCGCGCCTGGCGCGCCCCGCATCTACTTGCTTGCCGCATTTCAAAGAATTTGCCTGACTTGCGAGAGCGCGATACCGTCCAGCTGCCCGATACTCAACGCAACTCCTTGCTTACCCTGCGTGACGCTGCTTACCACGCCAAATTGCAGCGTTGAAGCCGCAGTATCTTTGCCGTAATTAGCGCTCACATCAAATGTATAACTGCCATCAGCCATAACGGCGCCCGTATTGCTCTTGCCATCCCACGCCCATTTGGCGATACCGGCGGGCTGCGCACCCAGATCAATATTGCGCACTAATGCTCCCGCCTTGTCGTAAATAGAAACCCGCGCATTCTTTACAGACTGCTCCAGCTCAAATCCGCCATAACCCTTGCCACCGGACAAATCAACACCCTTTCCGTCCACCAGCACCCCACGGCCTATCATGCTTGCCGCCTGCAGCGACTGATTGCCGACCATGCTGTCGCTCAAAGCCTGCAACGTAACATTCAACTTGTCGATACCGGTGACGGTGCTGAGCTGCGCCATCTGCGATGTCACTTGCGCATTATCCATAGGGTTCAGCGGATCCTGATTTTTCATCTGCGTCACCAGCAGCTTCAGAAAACGATCTTGCGTCTCGGCCGCTTTTGAAGTTTTTGCGGCAGAACCGGAATTTGCATTCATCGACGCAAACAGCGCAGCCGCTGAGTTGGCATTTTGTGTGGTATCAATCATAATGTTCCTTTCTTGTTAGCAAAATAACCCCTCCCTCACTCAGCTTACTGGCCAATAGTCAGCGTTTTGAGCAGCAACGTCTTCGAAGTATTCATCACTTCCACGTTATTCTGGTAAGCGCGCGACGCGGAAATCATGTTGACCATTTCATCCACCACATTCACATTGGGCATCGTGACATAACCCCGATCATTGGCCATCGGATGCTTGGGGTCATAGACCATTTTCATCGGCGAATTATCCTCGACCACCGCTGTCACTTTTACGCCCTGCGCCGCGCTCCCATTTACCGGCGCCACACTAAAAACAACCTGCTTGGCCTTGTATGGCTGGCCATTGGCGCTGGTAGTGCTATCGGCATTCGCCAGATTGCTGGCAACCACGTTCAGGCGTTGCGCCTGCGCCGCCATCCCAGAGCCTGCCACACTAAAAATATTAAATAGCGACATGATCACCCCTGTATCGCGGCTAACATCATCTTCATTTCTTCGCTGACAAACCTGACGCTGGCCTCATAACGCAATGCATTGTCGGCAAACTGGGCACGCTCCACATCCATATCCACCGTATTGCCGTCCGCGCTCGGCTGTGCCGGCTTGCGATACATCACTGGCGCACCCATAACGGAAGCGCCGGAATTTCCTTCCAGATGCACCGGCGATGTCTTTGTCATCGGCACAGCGGCCGATGTACCGGCCAGCGCAGTTTGCAAGGCGCTGGCAAAATCGATATCTCTTGCCTTATAATTCGGTGTATCCGCATTGGCAATGTTGGACGCAAGCAACTCTTGCCGCGCCGCACGCAAGCTCAACGCAACTTGCTGAAAACGTAGCGAATCATCCAATTTACTGACCATCACAACCTCCCGTCTGCATACAGACTCTTACCTAGCATGCATCCTACTCGTCCGCACACCCCACCATCTGCCGATTAACGATAAATTTCTGCCTCAATTCCGGCTTATCCGGCTCTTCCCTTAAACACTCGTGACACGCACAATGCGCTCCATGAATAAATCCCTTTTATCGCTGCTACCCGTCATCGCAGCAATCACATTCATGAATAGCGCATTGGCCGACACACAAAAGGCATCGCAAGATCATGCGCAAATAAAAAACACCGTTTCCGCCTTTGTGCAGCAACAAACTGCCGCGCTGCCAGGCAAAGTCAGCTACCGGGTTGATGAAATCGATCGCCGAATCGCACTGCCTGGCTGCGCAAAACTTGAGGCATTCCTGCCGCAGGGTAGCCAACTCATCGGCAAAACCTCGGTCGGGGTACGTTGCAATGAGACAAATGGCTGGAGTATTTTTGTTCCGGTGCAAATCAAAATCAGCCTGAATTTATTGGTTAGCGCGCGCCAACTACCAATGGGGCATCTGCTGCAAGAACAGGATATGATTGCTCAAACCACAGAGACTGCCGGAGCGAGCGGATTCACTGATCCAAAACAAGTAGCTGGGAAGGTGCTACGCTACGGCATCACCGCCGGGCAGATATTGCGCGAGGACATGCTGCGCCAGCCTTACAGCATAACGCAAGGCCAAACCGTGCAACTCGCCACGCAAGGCAGCGGTTTCAGCATACGCAGCGAGGGAGTTGCCCTGAACAACGCCAGCGAAGGGCAAACCGTACAAGTTCGCGTCAAATCAGGCCGTGTAATTAGCGGGATTGCACGCGCTGGCTTGGCGGAAGTCGTACCTTGAACCTCATAACAGACTTCATGTTCCGTGCTGACAGTGCACTCAATGAACATAATTTCCGAAAAACACTAAAGTTTTCCGGAATTTTACCGATGATAAAGCCAACAACCGTAAAATCAAGTATCGCCAGATTGAAAGGATAACCGTGAAAATCGACAAACCCAGCAGACCGCTGCCTGCCAGCCCGCTAACAGAGGGTATTGCGCATATCGCGGCCAAAGACAAATCCAGCCCGTCGGCTGCTTCCCAGCAACCAGCTGGTACCAGCGTTTCACTCGGCTCCACTGCGGCGCAATTGCACAGCATGGAGGGTAGCATGGCAGGTAGCCCCGTTGTTGACATGGCAAAAGTGACGGAAATAAAACAAGCCATCAGCGAGGGACGCTTCAAAGTCAACTCGGGGGTTGTGGCGGACCGCCTGCTTGAAACAGTGCGCGACCTGATCGACAGTAAAGCTTAATTCAGGGATATGCTGTTGAATCAGGATATCGACACAAAATTACTTGCCGCCTTGACTGCCGAGCGCGCCGCATTGCTGAACTTCACGGCATTACTGGAACGCGAACAGGCAATGCTGGTGGAAAATAGCACCGATCAATTACTTGAGCTATCCGAGCAAAAATCGTCCGATGCGATTAGCCTTAATGAACTCGCCGGAACACGCCGCAGCCTGTTGCAGAAAAATATTCCCCAGCTTGATATTGATGCCGCGAAAGGTGACCCGCAGGGGGCGCAGCTTTCGACCAATCGCAGCGCAGACACAGTTCGCGCCTGGCTGCAAATGCACAATCCGGAATGCCTGCCTGTTTGGCAGGAAATTCTCACCTTGGTTGGTCGTGCCAAACAACTAAACAACACCAATGGCGAGCTGATTCAAATCAAGCTGCGCCACAACCAGCAAACACTTACCGTATTGAGTAATGCCGTGAACAAAGCGAATCTTTACGGCCCCGATGGACAAACCAGCTTTTCTCCCGGCAGTGGAAGATCGCTGGGTAGCGGGTAAAAGCTGCTCGTCGGTTCACGAACCATGAAAAAACCTACTCCACATTGGGCGACAAGATCGTAATCGTGACACGCCGGTTTTTAGCGCGATTCTCCGGAGAATTGTTTGGCAACAGCGGCTGATTGTCTGCCAGACCCACAACAGCCAACCGGTTGGCCTGCACTCCATTATCAATAAGCATTCTGGCCACACTGCTGGCGCGTGCCGAAGACAATTCCCAATTCGAAGGAAATTGCGCTGTCTTGATCGGGACATCGTCCGTATGCCCTTCCACCTCAATAGGCTGCTCTTCCTTGCTTAACACCACAGCCACTTGCCGCAATACATCCAGCACTTCCGGCTGCAATGAAGCATCCCCCGTTTTAAACAATGAACTGGCGCTAATATCGATAACCACACCGCGCTTGCTCTGGCTGACACTGACCAAACCCTGATTAATCATTGGAAGCATGACCTGGCCGACGTTATTTGTGAGCGCCTTCATGCGCTCCTGGATTTTGATCTGTTGCTCACCCAGGCGTGCATTGCGCCTGTCCACCAATGCCTTGAGCATCTGCTCCTGCTGGCTTTGCAATGGCGCAGTTGAGGCAGGTCGAGTGGCAAATGCCAGACTCAGCGAATCGCTGAAGGTCTTGTACTTCCCCTCGTTCACCGAAGAAATGGAATACATCACCACAAAGAAGGCAAACAACAGCGTGACAAAATCGGCATAGGAAACCAGCCAGCGATCGTGATTATCATGCTCGGTGCGCTTTCTTCGGCGCGCCATGTTATTCGATATACCCTTGCAACTTGATCTCGATCAGCCTGGGGTTGTCCCCATTGGCGATCCCCATCAATCCGTCCACAATCATCTCGTATATATCCGCCTGCCGCATGATGATGGTTTTTAATTTATTGGCTATCGGCAGAAAAAAAAGATTGGCAAAAGCCACGCCATAAATTGTCGCGACAAATGCCACGGCAATGCCCGCCCCCAATTTGCTTGGATCGGCAAGATTCTGCATGACATGCATCAATCCCAATACCGCACCGATGATGCCTATAGTAGGAGAATATCCGCCCGCCGCTTCCCACACGCGCGCCGACTGCCAGCGCAACTGTTCCCACTTGTGAATATCCACGTCCAGCACTTCACGGATTTTCTCGGCGCTATTGCCGTCCACCAATAGTTGCAAGCCTTTCTTCAGGAATGGGTCGCTGACGGAAGAAACACGTGTATCCAGCGCCAAGATTCCTTCCTTGCGCGCCAAAATACTCCAATCGGTCAGTTGTCCGACCAGCCACCTGCCATTCAATGCCGGCTCAATGAACGCCCATTTGCCCATTTTGATGGCCGTAATGAACACCAGCATCGGGCATTGCACCATCACCGCGCCGAGCGTGCCGCCAAACACGATCATGAAAGCCGCCCCCTGAAACAGAATGGAAAGGCTGCCGCCCTCCAGCATCTGGCCGGTCATGACGCCGGTCAGGCCGATCACGAGACCCAGTATCGTGAGTTTATCCATTGCAGCTACCAGCCTTCTGATATCCATCAGTAGCCCTTCATCCAGCCGCGCAATCTCGCTACTGCCTGGCTATGCAACTGTGAAACCCGCGACTCGCCAACACCCAATACTTCGCCGATTTCGCGCAAATTCATTTCTTGCTCATAAATCATACCCATCAACATCCGTTCGCGCTCCGGCAGGTTGTCAATCGCGCGCGCCAGCTCGGTCTTGAATCGATCATCCGCCAGCAATTCCATCGGATTGGCGTTGTCGCTGAACTCAAACCGTTCAAAAAAATCATCATGCTCATCGTCATCCTGAAAATCTTCGTAATACACCAACTGTGCGCCACGCGATTCGCTCAGCATTTGCTGGTACTCGGCGAGCGGCACTTCCAGCTCACCGGCAATTTCGGTTTCATTGGGCGGCCTGCCCAAACGCTGCTGCAAGTGGCTGATAGCCGTTTCAATGCCGCGCATTTCACGGCGCAGGCTGCGCGGCAACCAATCTGCGGCGCGCAATTCGTCCAGCATTGCGCCGCGTATGCGCTGCGAAGCATAGGTTTCAAACTGCGCGCCATGCAACTCGTCATAGCGGTTTGCCGCATCCAGCAACCCGATCATGCCTGCCTGGATAATGTCATCGATTTGCACGCTGTGAGGCAACCTGGTCATCAGCTGATGCGCAATCCGTTTCACCAGCGGCGCATATTCCCTCAGGCACTGGTCTTTATCATTCAATCCGCTTGGCGTGTACATGTTGCAAGTTTACAACGTGTGCGATTTTCTTGCTGTGTTGGTATGAAATTCGGAGAGGCGGGATTACCAGCCGGTGGTTGCCAACGGTTGCGCAACTTGCCTCATCAGGCTCTGTATGATCGCGGAAATGCCGCTTTCCTCCGCATCTTGCCGCATCGGCAGGCACAATAATTTTTGCGACAATTCCAGGTAGGATTTTGCCGCTGCCGACGCAGGGAAAGCTTCAAGTACCGGCTTGCCCAGCAGTGTGGCGCGCTTCAACTTGTTGTCATGTGGTATGTAACCCAGATATTCGAGGCGTGCCGCGAGATTGCGTCGCGCCACTTTGGCCATATTCTCGAACACTGTCATCGCCGCCTGCTCATCGGTGGCTCTGTTCACGACGATCTCGAATTGCGAACGCGCATTGTCGGTGGCCAGCCGCTTGATCAAGGCATAACTCTCGGTGATACCGCTGGCAGTAGCATCCACTACTACCAGCAATGCAGCGCCGTTCGCCATGCCGGACGACATGACGGAAGCATTGGCTTTGCCGGTCAACGTCACGGCGTCTACCAGCATCAAATCCACACTCCCGCTCGCCTCGGTCAAGGCATCCTGCAAACGCTTTAATTCATCTGCCCTCAATGTCGCCAGCGCATACATCGCACGAGCTGTCGGCAATACGGCGAACTCCTTGGCAGACAACAGCGCATCGCCCATCATGCATCTTTGCTGTGCGACATCCAGCAAATCATATCTGGCGGGCAAGGCCAGATTATTCAGCAAGTTATTCGGCGCATGATTTTCATCCAGCACCAATACGTCCTTGCCGGAACGTGCCAGCGCTGCGGCAAGATTGATGACTACGCTGGAACACCCCACTCCCGCCTTGCCGGACACCACGGTAACGATCTGCGTTTGATTGCGCACCAGCAAGCGGCGCAAGCCCTCTGCCTGATCGATGCCGCGGTTATTGCGCATACGACGCCTCCTGTGCGCGCCCGCCTGCCATCATCAACGAAAACTCCGCCTCATTCAGCGCAAATGGCGATTTATCGGAAATCGGTTTAAGCGCGCGGTGCAACAGATAATCCACATTAACCGGATGCAGATTTTCCGGGACCCGTTGCCCGTTGGTGATGTAGTGCAACACCAGCCGATGGCGCACCGCCACATCCAGCACAGTGCCGAGGCTGGCCGCCTCGTCCAGCTTGGTAGGAATACAACCGATAACCTTGTTGCCGTTATACATGCGCACCACATCATCCAGCGTATCGCCGCTGCTGGTGGCATTCAGCAGCAGCAAACGCTGCACGCCGGTTGCATCGAACATCTCGCTCTGGTCGCCGACACGCTCGTCACGCTGCCCCATGCCTACCGTATCGATCAATACCAGATGCTTGTGCCGCAAAGCGGAAAGGGTCAGTCGCAAATCGTCGGTATCCTTGACCGCATGAACGGCCACACCGAGGATCTTGCCGTAAATCTTGAGTTGCTCATAAGCCCCGATCCGGTAGCTGTCCGTGGTCAGCAATGCCACCTTGTCCGCGCCATAACGCACTACGGCACGCGCCGCCAGTTTGGCGGTAGTGGTCGTTTTGCCCACACCGGTCGGCCCGATTAACGCATACACGCCGCCATTTACGACGATATCGTCCGCCTCGCCGGCGACACGCAGATTACGCTTCAACACCTGCTTGACCCAGCGCTCGCCTTCCACCTCTTTGCCACCAGGCATTTTGTCTATCAGTTTGCGCGCCAGGAGTGTGCTGAATCCGGCGCTGATCATTCTGCGCAGCAAGCTTGCGCGTTGCGGATCGCGCTGCTGCATACCGTTCCAGAACAAGGCGGTGATCTGTTGCTGCAACATCGCATGCATCGATTTGATCTCGCCAAGAATGTTATTTGCCGATGACTCGGGAGCAAGTATCGGGCATTGCGCACCGGATGAAACCTGAGGCTCGATATTCGGCGCCGGTGTATCTGGCGTCTGATTATCCTGCCGCAGATAACCGGAAGATTTATCCTGCATACCAGATTTGCGGGTCTTATTGCCCGCCAGCAATGTCGCGAACCCTTCGCGTCCCCCGTTTGCCGATGCGGGCGTTATGGCAGATGCGGCATTTTCTTCCGGTGCGGGCGCCGCAATGCGAGTTCCGGAAGCGGCACTGCGAAGCAGCGGCGTATCTACCGCCTCCCCTCGGGCAAGCGCATCGAATCTCCGCTCCTGTGGTCCGGCTTTTTTTTCCTTGGCATCCGACGAAACCGATATCTGGATAATTTCCTCATTTGCCAAGGCAATGATTTCCACTCCCTGCACAACCTTACGATTGGACAAAATCACCGCCTCATCGCCCAGCTCGCTGCGAATATCCCTCAATGCCTGACGTGCTGTCGGCGCGATAAATTTTCTGATGTTCATACTCTACCTCCCACCATGGCGGTGACGCGGATCGTTTTAAAATCTGGCACTTCATCTTGTGAAATTACTTTGACGCCCGGCACCGCGCGCCTCAGGAAGCGCGCCAGCAAATCGCGCAACTGCGACGGCACCAACATCACCGCCGGCAAGCCCATTTGCTCTTGTGTTTCCGCAGCGGCACGCGTTTCGCGCAACACGGTATCCGCCAATCCCGGCTCAATGCCGGCGCCGCCCTGCCCAGCTTGCATCGCTTGTATCAAAACATATTCCAATTCCTTGTCTATACCGATCACCTGCAACTCCTGCGCCCCCTGATAAAGCTGCTGCACGATGGCTGGACCCAAGGCCACGCGCACCAGCGCGGTAAGGTGATATGGATCCTGGGTGCGCGGTGCATTTTCCGCCAGCGTTTCCACGATAGTGCGCATATCGCGAATATGCATACCCTCCTCCAGCAGGTTTTGCAGTATCTTTTGTACCGTTCCCAACGGCAGCGCCTTGGGCACCAGATCTTCGACCAGCTTGGGATAAGTTTTGCCGAGGTGATCCAGCAATTGCTGCACCTCCTGGCGTCCGAGCAACTCTGCGGCGCGGGCGCTGATCAAATGGCTCAAGTGTGTCGCCACCACCGTCCCGGGGTCAACCACGGTATAACCCATCACCTGCGCCTGCTCGCGCAATGCCGGCTCAATCCACACAGCCGGTAAATCAAAGGCCGGGTCGCGTGTCCGTGTACCCGCCAATTCGCCCGTCACATTGCCCGGGTTAATGGCCAGCAACAGATTTGGATAGGCCTCGCCGCTACCGATATCCACCCCCTTGAGCGCAATGCGGTAAGCGTTAGGGCGTAAATCCAGGTTATCCCGGATATGTACCGCCGGCGGCAAAAAACCGATATCCTGGGTAAATTTTTTGCGAATGCCTTTGATGCGGCGCAGCAAATCGCCATCCTGCGCCTTATCCACCAGCGAGATCAGCCGGTAACCTACTTCCAGCCCCAACATATCAACCTGCGCGACATCCTCCCAGCTTGCCTCCGGCGCCTCGACGATAACCGGCGTCTCGGCGACAATGCTCGCCTCTTCCCTCTGCTTTCTCTCCTCGGTGCGCGACAGGTAATAGGCCAGCCAACCCATCGCGGCGGCCAGCAGCAAAAAGGCGAAGTGCGGCATTCCCGGGATCAGCCCCATCGCGCCGACAATTGCCGCAGTCAGTATCAAAATTTGTGGCTGCTTGAATAACTGGCCGATCAACTGCTGCCCGATATTTTCGTCGCTGGCGACGCGGCTCACCACCAGGCCGGCAGCCGTGGAAATCACCAGCGCCGGAATTTGCGCCACCAGGCCGTCGCCGATGGTCAGCAAGGTATAGTTTTTCGCCGCCACGGCAATATCAAGGTTGTGCTGCAACACGCCGACGATCAGGCCGCCGATGATATTGATGAACAGGATGATGATGCCGGCCACCGCATCGCCACGCACAAATTTGCTGGCGCCGTCCATCGCGCCATAAAAGTCCGCCTCCTGGGCAATCTCGGCGCGGCGTTTGCGCGCCACGTCTTCGCCGATCAGCCCGGCGTTCAAATCGGCGTCAATCGCCATTTGCTTGCCCGGCATCGCATCCAGAGTAAAGCGCGCGCCCACTTCGGCGATGCGCCCGGCGCCCTTGGTAATCACGACAAAGTTTATAACCACCAGAATCGCAAACACCACCAGCCCCACGGCGTAGTTGCCGCCCACCAGAAAGTGCCCGAACGATTCGATCACCTTGCCTGCCGCATCCGGGCCGGTATGCCCTTCCAGCAACACGATACGCGTCGAAGCCACGTTCAGCGACAATCGCAGCAAGGTGGTAATCAGCAGCACGGTCGGGAATATCGCAAAATCCAGCGCCTTGTTGGTATTCATGCTGACCAGCAGCACCATGATCG
Source organism: Gallionellaceae bacterium (assembly GCA_019753125.1). Lineage (GTDB taxonomy): Bacteria > Pseudomonadota > Gammaproteobacteria > Burkholderiales > Gallionellaceae > Gallionella. The sequence continues at coordinate 13,194 of JAIELH010000006.1, forward strand.
AAATCGCGATGTTGAAAGTAAACAGGATGTCCAGCAGGATCGGCGGCAACGGCAACACCATCATCGCCAGAATCAGCACGATAAGCACCGGCCCGGCCATACCCATTAGCCCAGTGCGCTTGATGAAGTTTTGTATGAGCAGGAGTAAATTCATGGTTTATTATTCTTCATGCGGCAATCAATGCGGCAGCGCCGCGACAAGGTCGCTGTCACCCGCCGCCGGATCAAGCTCGACCGGCACCGGCAACTTATCGGGTTCCTGCGGGCGCGTCCCACCCTGTTTTTCGTAACGGCGCAGTTGATAAACATAAGCCAGCACTTCGGCGACGGCGGTATATAGCGCTTCCGGGATGGATTCGCCCAGTTCGGCATGCTTGTGCAGCGCGCGCGCCAGCGGCGGCGCTTCCAGAACCGGCACATGATTTTCTTCCGCAATTTCGCGGATACGCAACGCGGTCAGATGCGAACCTTTGGCCACCACGACCGGAGCGCGCATGCCTGTCTCGCCATATTTCAACGCCACCGCATAATGCGTCGGGTTGGTAACCACCACATCCGCGGTCGGAATCGCCGCCATCATGCGACGGCGCGCCGCTTCGCGCTGCAACTGGCGGATGCGCCCCTTGACCATCGGATCACCCTCGGTTTCTTTGGCTTCCTGGCGCACCTCTTCCTTGGTCATCATCAGCTTCTTGTTGTGATCCCACAACTGGAAAGGCACATCGATCAGCACGATCAACAACATCGCACCGACAATGGCCATGAAGCTTGCGCCGACCAGATGCCCCATTTGCGGAATGGACGCCACAACGGCCTGTGTGCTGAGCGCCATCACCGCATCCTTGTTGTGCCAGATCACCCATGCCGCAGTGCCGCCGACCAGAATAGACTTGCCTATTGCCTTGGACAGCTCCACCAGCGCGCTTCCGGAGAACATACGGGAGATACCGGAAATAGGGTTCAGCTTGGAAAATTGGGGCTGCAACGCTTCAACGCTGAACAGCCAGCCATTCAGCAACATCGGCGAGAACACCGCTGCCGCCAACACCGCAAGCAACAAAGGAAAAAAAGTGATGAGCATATCCAGCGAAAGATCATACAGACGCGGCATCATCAGGCCGGTATTGAACGCCATGTCACGGCTTAGCGTCAGGCCGTTGCGCAGCATCCCGACCATCTGCCGGGTAAACGACGCGCCCATGAACCACAGCACGCCACCGCCCGCCAACAACACAATGAACGTGGATAGCTCACGCGAACGCGCGACCTGACCTTTTTCTCTTGCCTGGTCAAGTCGCCGCTGTGAGGGCTGTTCGGTTTTTTCTAGGTCGCTGTCTTCTGCCATGATGGATTTTGCGAGTCATGGCGATTATCGATAACTTTGTAAAGTTCAATCAGACAAATAGCGGGGGTATTTGCTGTCTATTCAGAGACCTTTGCGGCACTCTTGCATCTGCCTGGCAAATTTTGGTCTGCCCGCCACCCGTAGAATATCCAACACCAAGAGCATACACTGCAAGGCGCACTTCCGGTCATCAGGCATATTCAGCACCGGATTTATTAGCCAACTCATACACGGTATGCTCACGCAACCTGAACCAGGCGCCGGCATGATGAAAACTTTCAGAATGCCCGGCGAATAACAGGCCATCTTTGCGCAGCAGCGGCGCAAATTTTTTCAGGATCGCCAGTTGCGTATCCTTGCCGAAGTAGATCATTACGTTGCGGCAAAAAATCACATCCAGTGGCCCGTGTATCGGCCAACCCGCATCCAGCAGGTTGATGCGCCGGAAGCTGATCAGCCGCTGCAACTCGGGGCGCACCCGCACGCAGCCCACCTCCTCGCCTTTGCCGTGCAGAAAGAATTTATCGACCTGCTGCGCTGGCATACCGGCAACCGACTCCAGTTTGTAGCGGCCGTCACACGCGGCTTTCAGCACCTCGGTATCCAGGTCGGATGCGACGATCCTGACCGGAATATCGAAGCCGCCAAACGTGTCTACTGCGGTCATTGCGATGGAATATGCCTCTTCACCGGTAGAACAGGCCGAACACCACAATACGATCTGCTGTGCCGTACCCAATTTGCGCAAATGATCGGCAAGCAAGGGAAAATGATGCGCCTCGCGAAAAAACGAGGTCATATTGGTAGTCAACGAATTGGTGAAGGCTTCCCACTCGGCCTTATCGCCGTGCTGCAGGCGATTCAGATATTCCGCGAAAGTTTTAGCGCCGGTAGCGCGCAGCCGCCTCACCAGACGGCTATACACCAACTCCCGCTTGCTCTCGCCCAGAGAAATACCGGCATGCTCGTGGATCAGTTTGCGGATGCACTGAAAATCCTGCTCGGTAAAATGAAACTCACGGGTGTGTTCAACATCCATTCTTATGCCATACCCCATCGACAAATATGACATCCGCAAACCTGAAAGGCTCGTCACATCGGCGTTTTCAGCAATCCGAGGCGTAACCAGCTTGGGCTGCGGTAAACAGTGAGCAGCAAGTGTGATTACTCCGCTTCTCACTCGCTACTTCATGATTCTCTAATGTCCCCGCACGTCGCTAAGCAGTTCCTTGATATCCAGAATCAGCACAATGTCGCCCTCGCTGGACATGGTCACACCTGCGACGCCTTTGGGGCGGAAAGTGTCCAGCGACTTGATCACCACATCGTCGTGCCCGGCAAATCCGTCTGCAGAAAGAATGAAGCTGTTATTACCAAACTGCATCAGCACGCCAACTTCCGGCGCAACGCTTTGCTCCCAGCCGATCAATTGCGCCAGCGGCAACACCGGCAGTACTTCGCCGCGCACCACCATGGTTGCCCGCCCGGAAACCTGCTGCAATTGATCGGGCGTGATGGACAGGATTTCCCGCACCATCGACAGCGGTACGGCAAAAGATTGATCGCCCAAGCGCAGAATCAGCACCGGCAAAATCGCCAGCGTAAGCGGCAATGAAATGGTCAACAAGGTTCCCCTGCCTGGCTCGGACTGGATACTGACTGTACCGCTAAGCTTCTGGATATTGGTTTTCACCACATCCATGCCTACACCGCGCCCCGACACACTGGAAATTTCATCCTTGGTTGAAAAGCCCGGCAGAAAAATCAGTTCCAGGCACTGATTTTCGTCCAGCGTATTAGCCACCTCATTGGTAATCAATCCTTTCTCGACGGCCTTGTTGCGGATCACTTCGGGGCGCATGCCGCGACCATCATCCGCAATGGTAATCAGGATATGGTCGCCTTCCTGACGCGCGCCTAATTCGACGATGCTTTTTTCCGGCTTACCTGCGGCAATGCGCCCTTCGATAGTCTCCACACCATGATCCACCGCATTACGCACCAGATGCACCAGTGGATCATTCAGATCTTCGATCATGGTCTTGTCCATTTCAGTCTCTTCCCCGGACAGCACCAACTCGACATCCTTACCCAACTGCCGCGCCAGATCGCGCGCCAAGCGCGGGTATTTCTTGAATAAGCGGCCTATCGGCTGCATGCGCGTCTTCATCACCGCGTTCTGCAAATTCACCACCAGCATATCCAATTGCGTGACAGACTGATCGAGCTCACGCAAGGTATCCGCATCGTTGCGCCCCTGCATGATGTCGGAACGCAAGTGTGTCAGACGGTTTTTGGTCAGTCCGATTTCACCGGACAGATTGAGCACCTGATCGAGACGGACTGTATCGACGCGTATCGTGGATTCCTTGGCCTCCTTGGCCGGCACATCCCCATCGCGCCGGCCAACCGTGGCGCCCGGAACATCAGTAGCGCGCCGGCCAAATGCCTCTTTTGTGGATTGCTCCTCCGAAATTGCCTCGGCAATCTTCTCCGGGTCGCGAACCACGCCTGTCTTGGCGACGATATCCGTGCCTGTCAGCGCGCTATACAACGCGTTCCAATCCACGCTATCCATTGCCTGCCCGGATGGCGCGCTGCCTGCTTCTGCAAGAGCAGCTGGCTGGCTTTGGGCGGAACCCGCTTCGTTCGTTTTCGCCGCAGCAATCGCCTCGCCGCTTAATGCCGCTTTCAGGTTAGCCAGAATATTTGCGGGGGCTGCGCCCGGCTGCAGGCTTTGCTGCAACGCGCCAAACATCTTGCGCACCTCGGCGGTTGCCGCAAAAATCACGTCCATCAGTTCGGCGCTCAACGTCAATTCACGGTTGCGCAACTTGTCGAACAGGTTTTCGGTAAGGTGGCATAGCGTCACCAACTCGGTCGCATTGAGAAACCCCGCGCCGCCCTTGATCGTGTGAAAACCGCGAAATATCTCATTGAGCAAGCCGCTGTCGTTGGGGCGTTTTTCCAAGTCCATCAACTTGCTATCGACATCGGACAGCATCTCGCCCGCTTCCGTCAGGAAATCGCTCAACAACTCTTCCATGCCAGCAAAGTCATTCATGTTTTTCTCCTAGCAAGCGAAGGGGAAAGAGGGAAGGGAGAAGAGAAAACCTTCGCACCGCTGTTACCCTTCTCCCTTGCCCCTTCTCTCTTCTCCACTCAAAACCCCAAACTTTCCAGCAAATCATCCACCTGATCCTGGCTGGTCACCACATCGGTACGGCCCGCCGGATTGACGACCGGCCCATTCAACAACCCTGCGTCATATTCGGCTTTAACAGCAGCCGGCGCATTCTCCAGCAGCACGGACAACAATTGCCGCTCCAGGGTTTTTGTCACCTCAGTAATCTTCTTGATCACCTGTCCGGTCAGGTCCTGAAAATCCTGGGCCATCGTAATTTCCATCAGATAGGCATTGGTGGCCTTGGTTTGTTTCGGTGTGCCCTCCAGAAAGGCCAGCGTTTGCGTAACCAGATTCCTGAATTGTTCCACATCGAGTTTTTTATCGAACAACAGATGCCATTGGCCGGACAACCGCTTCGCCTCAACCCCTATGGTTTCCACGATAGGCTGCGCCGCTTCGGTTGCATTCAAGACCCGCTCGGCGGCTTGCTGCGTCATCGTGGCGACATAATTCAAACGGTCTTGCGCATCGGGAATGCTCGATGCAGCTTTTTCGATTTCCTTGTTCAGACCCAACTCGCGCAACGTATCGTGCAGCGTCCGCGCCATATGGCCAACATGATTCAGCACCTTGCTGGCGTCGCCCTCGCCGCCGTGCGCTACGTTGCTCGCGGGAGCGGCAGCTTCGGCGACATGAGCCGCCACGATGCTATCGAACAACGATTCGAGGTCGTCGGAATCTCCACTTGCAGTGTTACTTGTCATGGCATCGCTCACTTTTGTAAGTTGGGAAAGTTCTGAAATATCTTCTTCAACTTTTCATCCAGCGTGGCTGCCGTAAACGGCTTCACCACGTAGCCGCTCGCCCCCGCCTGCGCCGCCTCGATAATATTCTCCTTCTTCGCTTCCGCCGTCACCATCAACACCGGCAAGTGCTTGAGCTTGTCATCCTTGCGGATCGCACGCAGCAACTCGATCCCGGTCATATTCGGCATATTCCAGTCAGACACAACAAAATCGAAAGGATCGGCGTGTAATTTCTTTAGCGCTTCCACGCCATCTTCCGCTTCCTGCACATTGGTGAACCCCAGCTCCTTGAGCAGGTTGCGCACGATGCGGCGCATTGTGGAAAAATCATCCACCACCAAAAATTTTGTTTCTTCAATACCCATTACAATCTCCTAAAACCGACCTGCGCTTCCCTGCCCGCCATCACGTCAACAACGGCCGCAACGTTGACGACAATACTATTGAATCAAATTTCGACACATAATAATCCACGCCGACACGTTGCCCCATTGCGCGATTGGCATCCGAAGACAACGAGGAATGCATCACCACTGGAATGCCGTCAAAACGCCTGTCCGCCTTGATATTCTGGGTCAGCACATAGCCGTCCATTTCCGGCATTTCCGCGTCGGTCAGAATAACCTGTATCTGATCATGCAGGCTTGCCCCGCCGGCCTGCGCTGTATCCGCCATCGCCCTGAGCCGTTCCCATGCCTCGTTCCCATTGGTGGCCTGAATATATTTGACGCCCATTTTATCCAGCACCTCGGCAATCTTCCTGCGCGCCACCATCGAATCATCGACAAAGAAAATGCTCAGATTGTGCTCCGATTCAACCCGCTCGACGTTACCCACAACATCTTCGCCAAATGCATTGGCTAAAATCTGCTCGACATCCAGAATCGAAACCAGCGTGCCATCCGGCAATTCGGTAATCGCCGTAATCAATGCCCCCTTGTCGGAAAGCATGCCTTCGGTCGCGCGCACCTTGTCCCAGTCCACACGAATGATGCGGTCCACGCTTTCCACCAGAAAGCCGAGCGTATGAGTGCTGTATTCCGCCACCATCATCGTCTGGTGCTTTTCCGCAGGCTCCAGATTCATGAATTTCGCGAGGTTCAACACCGGCATCACGTGCCCGCGCAGACTGATGATGCCATCCACCCCGTTCGGCATATTCGGTGTGCGGGTAATTTTCCCTGCATTGCTGACCTCCTTCACCTTGAACACATTAATGCCGAATTTCTCGCCGCTGCCCAGGCTGAACAACAGGATTTCCATCTTGTTGGTGCCGGCCAGATTGGTGCGCGCATCAACATGATCCAGCAAGTTATCCTGGCTATTCGCCACCATGTCTTCTGTGTATGTCATTTCTTTCTCCTTGTCAGACGACAGAGGGCAGATGACAGAGGACAGA
>JAIELH010000052.1 GCA_019753125.1 Gallionellaceae bacterium
CGCGCGACGACCTGAAATTCCCCGTCTTTGCGCCCGGCGTGCCGACGGTGATCCGCAAAAAGGGTGCGGACATGTTCGAAGCGATCCGCAAGGGCGACATCCTGCTGCACCACCCCTACCAGTCGTTCAAGCCGGTGATCGATTTCATCCAGCAGGCTACCAGCGATCCGGACGTGGTCGCGATCAAGCAGACCGTGTACCGCACCGGCGCCGACTCCGCGCTGATGGAGGCGCTGATCGGCGCGGCGCAGCGCGGCAAGGAAGTGACGGTGGTGGTGGAACTGATGGCGCGCTTCGACGAAGAAGCCAACATCAATTGGGCGACCCGCCTGGAGCAGGTCGGCGCGCATGTGGTGTACGGCGTGGTCGGCCACAAGACCCACGCCAAGATGCTGATGGTGGTGCGCCGCGAGGGCGGCAAGCTGCGCCGTTACGTGCATCTCGGCACCGGCAACTACCATCCGCGCACCGCGCGCCTGTACACCGACTTCGGGCTGTTCACCTGCAACGAGGAAGTCTGCATGGATGTGAACGAGGTGTTCGTGCAGCTCACCGGCCTGGGCAAGGTGCGCAAACTCAACCACCTGTGGCAATCGCCATTCTCGCTGCACACCGAGGTGTTGCGCGCGATCCAGAACGAGTCGCGCCTCGCCAGGGCGGGCAAGCGCGCCCACATCATCGCCAAGATGAACGCGCTGCTCGAACCGGAAACCATCGGCGCGCTCTATGAAGCCTCCTGCGCCGGCGTAAAAGTGGATTTGATCGTGCGCGGCGTATGCGCGCTACGCCCGGGTGTAAAAGGATTGTCGGAAAATATCCGCGTGCGTTCGATCGTCGGGCGCTTTCTGGAGCACACGCGCATCTTCTATTTCTGCAATGATTTGAAGCATGACGTCTATCTCGCCAGCGCAGACTGGATGGACCGGAACTTCTTCCGCCGCATCGAGGTGTGCTTCCCGATCCTCGACAAGAAACTCAAGAAGCGCGTGATCGACGAAGGGTTAAAAATTTACCTGCAAGACAATTGCCAGGCATGGGACATGGACAGCGACGGACATTATCAGCGACGGAAAACACGCCGCGCCGCGCCGAAATGCGCGCAAAGCGAGTTGCTCAAGCAGCTTGCCGGCTAGCCCGGATATCTCACCAGATTGTGCGGGATGGCGGCCATGACACGGCGTTAAGCTGGTCCAACGGCAGTCCTCGGGCCGAGTGACCATGCCCGCGCGTACCGGGTTGAGTTCGATGTAGCGGTAGCAGGCGAGCACGTAGGCATGAACGGCGCATCCGCCCTCCATCTCATAGCATAAAGGATGCTTACAGAATGCTGAAAACCATAATCATTGCTCGGTCGCCGGTAGAAATGGGTTAATCAGCTTCAACCGATCATCTATTACTTGGCCATGCTGCATATCTTCCGTGTACAGCGTGGTGCAACCGGCAGACAAGGAAGCAGCAATAATCAGGCTGTCGTAATGGCTGAAACCATAACGTGCGGCAAGCGTCCATGCATTTCGAATTTCGTACAAACCGACATCAACCAATTGCACGGCATCAATCACGCTTTCCATTTCTTCCGCCACCTGTACAGGAGAAATCTTCAACTTGCGGCGCAGAACATGGCTGCACTCATTGATGACCTGCGTGGAAGTAGTCGGCTAGCAGCCTGTCTGACTTGAAGAATCGAAGCGAAAATTCGGCTGGGCGAGGGCAGATTTTGACGATTTTGCAGGTCAATAGTTATTCTATTGACCAAAAAAGCGGCGAAATATGCGCCGGCCAGGCGGATTTGCAGCCGATTTCCTTTAAGTCAGACAGGCTGCTAGGCAGCAAGCAATCCCGCAGCCACCTGTCGTTTAACTTCATCATCTCCGAGTGCGTACAGTACGATATTGCTATCGAGAAAGACCGGCATGTCAGCCTCGTGCACCGTCATACAACTCGTCGCGGCTGGGGATAGGCTTGCCGTCAAAATGCAGCCTGATCCCGGAGAGTTTTTTTAATGCCGCCGCACGCTTTGTCTCGTCGGCTATGCCGTGCCGCGACTCCAGGAACCGGATAAAATCCAGTGCCTCGCGTGCGGCGGGCTCGGGCAGGTTCAGACTGTGCTGATAAATGGTTTCGGCCAAAGTCATAGTAAGTTCCTTTATGGATAACCGGAGTCTGTCATACAATTCCACGTCAACGCAACTTCCCCCAGTTTCACTTCATTCATCTGCCTCCCCTCATCTGTCATTAACCAGCTTCGTCCCATCCGGCGCAACGGCGCCGCGCTGGCGGCGTTCCACGAACGGTTGTTCGGCACATTTCTGTGCCCACACTGTTCTCCGTATTACGTACCGCGTGGGCACAGAAACGTGCCCACCCTACATCTTCCCCCGCGGGTGGTGCTGCGCATGCAAGACCTTGAGCCGCTCCCGTGCGACATGGGTATAAATCTGCGTCGTGGAAATGTCGGCATGACCGAGCAGCATCTGCACCACGCGCAGGTCTGCGCCGTGGTTCAACAAGTGCGTGGCAAAGGCGTGGCGCAACGTGTGCGGCGACAGCGGCTTGTTCAACCCGCCGTGGCGGGCGTGTTTCTTGACGAGATACCAGAACATCTGCCGCGTCATGCCTTCGCCCCTGGCCGTCACAAACAGCGCATCGCTAACCTTGCCGGCCAGCAACACGCCGCGTCCATCCGCCTGATAGCGGCGCAGCCAGTCCAGCGCTTCTTCTCCGAGCGGCACCAATCTCTCCTTGCTGCCCTTGCCCATCACCCGCACCACGCCCATGTCCATGCTCACCTGCGTGATAAGCAGCGTCACCAGTTCCGATACGCGCAGGCCGGTGGCGTACAGCACCTCGAACATGGTGCGGTCGCGTAACCCGAGCGGAGTCTGGGTATCCGGCGCATTGAGCAGTTGTTCGACATCCTGTTCCGTCAGGCTCTTGGGCAGGTTGCGCGGCAGCTTGGGCGTGTCGATCTGTAGCGTCGGATCGACACTAACCTTTCCTTGCCGCAACAGGTAGCGGAACAACCGCTTGAGGCTGGAAATGTTGCGCCCGGTGCTGCTGGATTTGGCTTTTTGTACGGTTACCAGATGGGCGAGATAACCCTGTATGTCGCCATGCGTGGCTTGCAGAATCGAGGCGTCGCGCTGCTGTTGCAGCCATGCGGCAAACTTGGCCAGGTCGCGCCGATAGCTGTCCAGCGTATTGCGCGACAGGCCATCCTCCAGCCACAGGTTGTCGCAGAACTCGTCGAGCAGCTCAGCGTTGTTCATGCGCCAGCAACCAACGCTTGATGTCCAGCGGACCGCCGCTCGCATGATGGGCAAAACCACCGAGGCCAGCCTTGCCCACGACGCGATGACAGGGAATGATGATCGGGATCGGGTTGGCGCCGCAGGCCTGGCCAACAGCTTGCGCGCACGATTTCAGCTCGGCAGCCAGCTCGCCATAACTGTGTGTTTTTCCGCGCGGGATCGCCAGCATGGCCTGCCAGACTTTTTGCTGGTGGGTTGTTCCGTTTAATTTGAGCGGCACGGAAAACTGCGCGTCCGGATCTTCCAGATAACGCAACAACTGTTCGCACACAGTTTCGGCAAACGCATTGACCGCACGCTGCGGCTTTTCGCTTGCCGGCAGAAAATCGATGCCCGTCAGCGCATCCCCGGTGCAACGTATGCCGAGCACGCCGAACGGCGCTTTTAACTTTGCTTGATAGTCCATAAGAGATGCTTCAATATGAGCCGCATAACACTCAATCATGATCGTATTTCGGTTCCACCGGTTTTGCAGGCTCGCACCGAACCTCAATATTTCTGACAACGATTCTTTGCCTACGCTAATATGACCCTGTCAAACCGGGACGATGGCTGACCGCCAATTACTTGCAGCAGGCTATTGGCTTAGAGCCTGCTTCAGCAGGTTTCATGCCACGCTCAATTATCCGTAAAGGGCGATTCAAGGACAATGAAAATCAGATTCAACTCACTAAAAACCCGCCTCATCATTGCGCTGTTTCTGATGGTCATTTTACCGATCATTGCAATTGGCCGACTCCCTCATAACCTGATGTCTGAATATATCATTTCGGAACATATTGCAGATGTAGGCAACATTGCAGAAGCCAAGCATGAGCAGTTAATCATGGTTTTGGCCCGCGCGAATAGCAGGGCGAAGCTTTTTCTCTCGAGCTTGGGCAAGCAATGTGGTGGTAGCCCTGTCAAGCAAAATCGCCTATGTGTCTCCAGATTAATTAACGCATATTTGGCTGCGGAAGATGCCATAGGCGCGCACATACACGGAGCGGGGGGCGATAGCCTGACTATTGGCGATTCAGCGGTTAAAAATGGGGAAAGCAGCGCGTTTCAAACAGGGCAATTGGCAAAGTTTGCCGGCACCGGACCCAATGCTCCCGTTTTTTTCATGCCGAAAAATACAACTACTTAAGCAATACTTTTCTTATAGTCGCGTCGGCCGGGGCTAATTTTATTGTCAATCCAGCTTCCAATAGTCACTTTAGGTTAGACCCTAACAATTCACTTAAGCTGACACAGCTCCAGCAAGGTTTATCAAACACTGAAGTGCCGCTTTGGAAAAAATTGACCGTCTCTTGCGTGAGATTGCCGATCATCGCCAGTGATTGCAACGGCCAACGTTTAACGGCTGCTGTCAGCCCCAGACCTCGGCGGGAACTTTCAGTCTTTCCACCGGTTTGTCGCCCAGCAGATGTTCTTCGATGATCGCGGTCACATCTTCTTTTTTTACTCCGCCGTACATCACGCCTTCCGGATAAACCAGCACGCTGGGGCCGGTGCCGCAGGTACCGAGGCAGCCGCTGCTGGACACCGCATAGCGCCCCCATAATTGGCGCTGCTCGAATTGCGTTTTGAATTCCTGCAACACGTCCATGCTGCCTTTCTCCGCGCATGAGCCGCGCGGATGACCCTCCGGGCGGGATTGTGTGCAGACGAGTACGTGCTTAATTGGCTTGCTCATTCAAGGCTCCTGTTCGGTTGAAATTGCGAATTATTTTTGTACGCATCGGATGCGCCGTAACTGTATGCAATTATAAAACAGCAGGGCCCGGATATTGCGAAAACAGCGTCGCAACGTGACGGTATGGATAAGGATTGGATGTTTGGTACACTGTGCCCAACTACTCGTGCGGAGAAAAAATGACCTCACCTTTGCAGCCGCAACAGCTCTACCATCGCTGCGACCCGGAACAATTCCGGTTCCAGACCACGGCGGATATCGCAGATCTGACCGAGATCATCGGCCAGGCGCGCGCGATGGACGCCGTGCATTTCGGCGCAGGCATCCGCCATGAAGGCTACAACCTTTTCGTGCTCGGCCCTTCCGGCATCGGCAAGAGCAGCATGGTGCGGCAGTTTCTCGAGAAAAAGGCGCAAGGCGAGCACGAGCCGGATGACTGGTGCTATCTGAACAACTTCACCCAGCCGCACAAGCCCCAGGCGCTCAGACTGCCTTCCGGCAGGGGGGCGGAACTGCGCGGCCGCATGGAAAAACTGGTGGATTATTTGCGCGCCGCGATTCCCGCGTTGTTCGAGAGCGACGAATACCGTTCCAAGGCGGAAGCGATCCAGGAGGAGTTCAGAAAGCGCGAGGAACAGGCGTTCAAGGAGCTGGGCGAGGATGCCGGCAAGCAGGAGATCATTCTGTTGCGCACCCCGGATGGGTTCGCTTTCGCGCCGACCCGCAACCATGAAGTGATCCCGCCCGAAGAATACGAGAAGCTGCACGACGAGGAAAAAAAGCGCGTGGAGGCGGCGATCGCCGGGTTGCAGGAGCGGCTGGAAAAAGTCCTGCGCCAGATACCGCAATGGCGCAAGGAGCGGCACGAGCGGGTCAAACAGCTCGACCGCGAAACCACGCTGTCTGCCGTTGAGCACTCGGTGAACGAGCTGAAAGAAAGCTACGCCGATCTGACCGAAGTGTTGAAGTACCTCGACATGGTGCAGCAGGACATGGTCGACAACGCCGACGATTTCCGCAAGCAGGACGAAACCGTCTCTTTCGGCGGCGTGACGATGGTCACGCATCAGAGTTTTCACCGCTATCAGGTGAACGCGCTGGTGACGAACGGCAAGGAGTCCGGCGCGCCGATCGTCAGCGAAGACAACCCGACCTACAGCAATCTGGTCGGGCGGGTCGAGCATATCGCCCAACTCGGCGCGCTGGTCACCGATTTCACGCTGATCAAGCCGGGTGCGCTGCACCGGGCGAACGGCGGCTATTTGCTGCTGGACATCCGCAAGGTGCTGATGCAGCCGTTTGCCTGGGAGGCGCTGAAACGCGCGCTGCAAACGCGCGAGATCCGCATCGAATCGCTGGGGCAGATGTACAGTCTGGTCAGCACCGTGTCGCTGGAACCGGAACCGATCCCGCTGGACGCCAAGGTGGTGCTGTTCGGCGACCGTTTGTTCTATTACCTGTTGCAGCAATACGACCCGGAATTCGGAGAGCTGTTCAAGGTCGCGGCGGATTTCGAAGAGCGCATTGAGCGCAACGATGATACGCACCTGCTCTATGCGCGCCTGATCGCCACACTGGCGCGCAAGGAAGCGTTGCTGCCGTTCGACTGCACCGCGGTCGCCAGGGTGATCGAGCACAGCGCGCGCCTGGTCGGTGATGCGGAACGGCTTTCCACCCACATGCGCAGCATCGCGGATTTGCTGCACGAGGCCGATTATTGGGCGCGCGAGGCCAAACACGGGGTGGTGCAGGCCGCCGATGTGCAACGCGCGATCGACGCGCAGATCCGGCGCCAGGACCGGTTGCGAGACCGGCTGCATGAGGCGATCCTGCGCGATACGCTGATGATCGCGACTCAAGGCGCGGTGACTGGCCAGATCAACGGATTGTCGGTAATCGATCTCGGCAACTTCGCGTTTGCCCAGCCGACGCGGATCACCGCCACGACCCGGCTCGGCGAAGGCGCGCTGATCAACATCGAGCGCGAAGTGAAACTGTCCGGCGCGATCCACTCCAAAGGCGTGCTGATCCTCTCTTCTTTCCTCGCCGCGCGCTATGCGAAAAACCAGCCGCTGGCGCTTTCCGCCAGCCTGGTATTCGAGCAATCCTACGGCATGGTCGAAGGCGACAGCGCCTCGCTGGCCGAACTGTGTGCGCTGCTTTCCAATCTGGCGGATGCGCCGATCAAGCAGTCGCTGGCGATCACCGGATCGGTGAACCAGCTCGGGCAGGCGCAGGCAATCGGCGCGGTCAACGAAAAGATCGAGGGTTTCTTCGATATCTGCGCGGCACGCGGATTGACCGGGGAACAGGGTGTGCTGGTTCCCGCCGCCAACATCAAGCACCTGATGCTGCGCAGCGACGTGGTAGCCGCCGCCGAAGCAGGCCGTTTCAGCATTTACGCCATCGAAAATATCGATCAGGCCATCGCGATCTTGACTGGCCTGCCTGCCGGGGAAGCCGACGCCAACGGCGAATATCCGGAGGGTAGCGTCAATCGTCGTGTGGCGGCGCGCTTGGCCGAACTGACCAAGATCAGGCAGTCGTTCACGAAGCAACCCGGTGAAAAAACCGGAGCGGAGAAGAACCCGGATTGAATTGATCTTGAGAAAAACCTGGCCCACGAAAAATACGAAAGCCACGAAAAGATTCATAGAGACATCAAGCTGCTGATCGCTACCCAAAGAGTGAGAAGTTTGATTGCTTTGGTATATTGATTTGTTTCGTGCTTTTCGTGTTTTTCGTGGACAGGTTTATGTTTTTTGGTTCATTCGCCTTGTTATTTTCGTGGCAATGAAAACTTGTATATGCAAGGGGAACGGTCATTTCTGCCCAACGTGATTACTACGAAGTGCTCGGCGTTGCCAAGGATGCCGACCAGAAGGCGATCAAGGATGCGTTCCGCAGCCTCGCGCTGAAATATCACCCCGACCGCAACAAGGAGCCGGGCGCCGAGGAACGCTTCAAGGAAATCGCCGAGGCCTACGCGATCCTGTCCGACCCGAAAAAACGCAGCGAATACGATGCGCGCGGTTTTGCCGGCGTCGAGGGCTTCAGCCGCGAGGATTTGTTCGGCGGCATCAATTTCGATGATATCTTCGGCGGACTCAATTTCGACTTCGGCGGCGGCAGCCCGTTCGAGGGGTTCTTCCACCGCCGCCGCACGGGGCCGGCACGCGGCGCGAATATCGAAGTGGAGCTGCATATTCCGCTGGAACGTGTGGCGAAGGGTGGCGAGGAAAAAATCCGCCTGAACCGCCCGGTCGCCTGTTCTGCCTGTCGCGGCACGGGCGCCGAGGGTGGAGCCGCACCGAAGGCGTGCGGCACATGCCAAGGCACCGGGCGCATCACCCGCAGCCGCCGCAAGGAAAAAGAACATCTGCTGATCCAGCAGGTCAGCACCTGTCCCGCCTGTCATGGGCGCGGCAGCATCATCGAACATCCCTGCCCGAAATGCCATGGCAGCGGCGAAGTGGAGCAGGAAGAAGACCTGACGGTGAAGATCCCGCAAGGGGTCGAAGAAGGCATGGCGCTGCGCATTCCCGGCAAGGGTATGCCGAGCCCGGAAGCGGGCGGCGTGATCGGGGATCTGTTTGTCGTGGTGCGCTCGCGCCCCGACCCGCGTTTCGAGCGTGCCGGAGCCGACCTGCTGCGCCAGGAAACCATCGCGCTGACCGACGCCGTGCTCGGCGCTACGCTGCAAGTGCCGACGCTGGACGGCTCGGTCAGCGTGACGATTCCGCCAGGCACCCAGCCCGGCGCGGTGTTGCGCCTGAAGGGGAAAGGTTTGCCCGAGTTCGGCAACAGGCATCATGGCGAACTGTACTTGCGCATCGAGGTGCATGTCCCGGAAAAACTTTCCCACGAAGAGCGTGAACTGTACGAGCAGCTGCGCGCGATCGGCGGCAAGCAGGGGTGGGATTTCAAAAAGTTGTGGAAGTGATCGGTGTGCAAGATGGGTTGAGATGTGTAGGGTGGGTTGAGCGCAGCGATACCCATCAATATATTTCCGTTAAACAATGGGTATCGCTGCGCTCAACCCACCCTACGAAACTACCGGGAGCAAATCATGAAACGCCACTTCGCCTTAGGCGCATTTCTTTTTTTCTGTTTGGCTCTCCCGGCGCAAGGGCTATATGCTAGAATCGCAGCCGTGATGAAACGATATATCCAACAATTCCTGCTGTTCCTGTTCGCGCTGTTGCAGTGTGTCGCGCCGCTCGCGCATGCACATATCGGCGGATCGGGCATCGGCCATGCCATCCACGCACATGAAGCCGACGTGCACCCGCTATCGTTGGCAGGCTACACGCATGTAGAGCGCCATGAGGGTGCGGTCATTTCGATGCCACAGGCCTGCACAATCAGCGATACGCCATCACCAAGCCAGCCGCCAGCCACACAGGCGCCCAACTATTTCACGCCTGCTACAGGTGCTGTCTCCCCCGGCTTGCCAGAGCCGCCTGGTTCCGACATTGCCGGTTCCGGCTATTCATCTCCTTGGCCACAAGCGCCTCCACGTATTGGTTTTTTTGCTTAAGCAGTCAGTTTCTCTTTAGCAACAAATTGAGATTGCGCCCATCTGCGCAATCGTGGAGTTTACGATGAAAACAGCATCCCGTATCTTCGGACTCATTGCGCTGTCTATCACGCAATTCGCGTGGTCGGGCGCTGAGGTCGCGCTCAGCGCAAAGCAGGCGCAGGCGCTCGGCATCACGACAGCCGCCTTGCCTGCAAAACAATCCGGAGACGTTTCAGGATTGCCGGCACAGGTCGTCATTCCCGCCAATCAAATGGTGGTGGTCAGCACGCCGCTTCCGGCGATGGTCGAGCAGACATTGGCCGGCGTCGGCGATAGTGTCAGGAAAGGCCAGACAATCGCACGGCTGCAAAGCCCGGCGCTCGCGGAAGCGCAGCGCGGCCTGCTGCAGGCCAACGTGCAGAGCCAGCTGGCCAGGGAAAACCTGATTCGCGATGAAGCGCTGTGGAAAGACGGCATCATTGCCGAGAGCCGCTATCGCTCCGCCAAAGGCGCGGCGCTCGAGGCGCAGGCGGCATTGTCGGAACGCAGGCAGGTGTTGCGCCTTGCGGGGTTGTCCGATGGAGCGATCGCACAACTGCAATCCGGCAGCAGTACGGACAGCCTGCTTGTCATTGCTGCTCCGATCGACGGTGTGGTGCTCGAAAAATCGGCCAGTGCGGGCCAGCGTCTCGACGCGGCCGTGCCGATGTTCAGGATCGCCAGGCTCGATCAGCTTGCGCTGGAGATCCAGGCGCCGCCGGCCTACACCCGCAACCTCAAGATCGGAGCGACCGTCACTGTCCCGGCTTATGCCGCCAGCGGCAAGCTCACCGCGATCGGGCGCAGCCTGTCCGGGGGTAATCAAACCGTCCTGCTGCGCGCGATAATCCAGCAAGGCGCCGAAAACCTGCATCCGGGGCAGTTCGTCGAGGCCAGCATCGGCATCAGTGCAAGCAACGGCGCACAGTGGGATGTGCCCAACAGCGCGATCTCGCGGATCTCCGGCAAGGCGGTGGTATTCGTCGAAACCGCAAAGGGTTTTCGTGCGCAGGACATCAACGTGCTCAATGAGGGGGCGCAAAACAGCGTCATCAGCGGCGCGCTGAAAGGCGATGAAAAGATCGCCGTGCGTGGCGTCTCATCGCTCAAGGCAAGCGTGATGGGTATCGGCGGGGGCGAATAATGTTCTCCAGACTGGTCGAATTCGCACTGACACAGCGATTGTTGGTGGCAGCGCTGACATTGCTGCTGATCGGTGCAGGGGTCGCGGCTTTTCGAGACTTGCCGATCGATGCGTTCCCCGATGTCTCATCGACACAGGTCAAGCTGATCATGAAGGCGCCGGGCATGACCCCGGAAGAGATCGAGGCGCGCATCGTCACGCCGATCGAACTGGAGATGCTCGGCATCCCGAATCAGCGCATCATGCGCTCGATCTCCAAATACGCGATCGCCGATATCACGATCGATTTTAATGATGGCACCGATATTTACTGGGCGCGGCAGCAGGTCGCCGAGCGGCTGAACAACGCACTGCGCGATCTGCCTTCTTCGGCTTCCGGCGGCCTCGCGCCGATCACGACTCCGCTCGGCGAGATGTTCATGTTCACCGTCGAAGGCGACAGTGTTTCGCTGGAAGAACGCCGCACGCTGCTGGATTGGGTGATACGCCCCGCGTTGCGCACACTGCCCGGCGTGGCAGATGTCAATTCGCTGGGCGGGCTGGCACGCAGCTTCGAGGTCACACCCGACCATAATGCGCTTGCCGCGCATGGCATTTCGTTCGCGATGTTGCAGCAGGCAATACAGGCCAACAACCGCAACGATGGCGCGGGGCGCATCAGCGACGGCGACGAGGCGCTGCTGGTGCGCGCAGAAGGCAGCATCAGGAACCTGCAGGATGTCCGCAATATCGTCATCGCCAGCCCCGGCGGCAATCCGGTCCGCGTCAGCGATGTCGCGGTGGTGCGTATCGGCAGCCTGACCCGCTATGGCGTCGTCACCAAAGACGGCAAGGGCGAGGCGGTGGAGGGGCTGGTGCTTGGACTGCGCGGCGCGAATGCACAGAAGGTGGTCGCCGTCGTGCAAGCCAAATTGCAGGAGCTTGCGCCGGCGCTGCCGCAAGGCGTCACGACGAAGGTCTTCTATGATCGCGGCAGCCTGGTCAATCGTGCGGTGGGCACGGTTTCAAAAGCGTTGACCGAGGCCATCGTGCTCGTTGTCATCCTGCTGGTGCTGTTTCTCGGCAATCTGCGCGCCGCGATCGTCGTAGCGCTCACGCTGCCGCTTGCGGTGCTGATCACTTTTATCCTGATGCAGAAGTTCGGCATGTCCGCCAACCTGATGAGCCTGGGCGGGCTGGCGATCGCGATCGGCATGCTGGTGGACGGTTCGGTCGTCGTCGTCGAAAATATCATCAACCACCTCGCCAACAGGCGCCCGCACATCCCGCATCTGCATGTCATCTACCGTGCCGTGAAGGAGGTCATCACGCCGGTGGCGGCGGGAGTGGCGATCATCATCATCGTGTTCCTGCCGTTATTGACGCTACAGGGGTTGGAAGGCAAGCTGTTCATCCCGGTCGCGCTGACCATCGTGTTTGCACTGGCTGCATCGCTGTTGCTGTCGCTGACGATCGTGCCGATGCTGTCCTCGTTCCTGCTCAAGGAGGCCGGGCATGGTGAGCCATGGCTGGTGCGCAAGGTGATGGCGGTCTATACACCACTGCTGCAGCGTGCGCTGGACAGCGAGCGTATCGTGGTCGTCGTGGCGTTGGCGATGCTACTGGTCAGCGGCGGCATATATATGCTGATCGGCAAGGCTTTCATGCCGGAAATGGATGAGGGCGACCTGATCATGCAGGTGTCTAAATTGCCTTCTATCAACCTCGCGCAAACCGCTGCACTGGATACGCGTATCCAGCAAGCCATTCTCAGGGAGGTGCCGGAGGTCAAGGGTATCGTGTCGCGTGCCGGCGCCGATGAACTCGGCCTCGATCCGATGGGCTTGAACGAGACGGACAACTTCCTGGTGCTCAAGCCGCAGGCAGAATGGCGCAACAAGGACAAGACCGCGATCATGGACGCCATCCGCAAGGTGATGGCGGATTTCCCGGGCATAGGGTACAGCTTCACCCAGCCGATCGCGATGCGCGTATCGGAAATGCTCACCGGTGCGCGCGGCGACATCGCGATCAAGATATTCGGCGCCGACCTGAACAGGCTCAACGAAACCGCCGAGCATATGGTCAAGGTGTTGCAGGGCATCAAGGGCAGCGAGGATGTGTTCACGGTGAAGAACAGCGGCGTACAATATTTTCGCGTCGAGATCGACCGTCTCGCTGCCGGCCGCCTCGGCTTGAACGTGGATGACGTCGGCAATGCGTTGCGCGGCCAGATCGAGGGGCAACAGCTCGGCACGGTAATCGAAAATGGCCGGCGCACGCCGTTCATCATGCGCGGTGAAGCCGACGTGCAGCAGTCGCCGGCATTGTTTAGCGCGCTCACGCTGCCGCTGCCCAGCGGGCAAAACGTGCCATTGTCGGTGGTCGCGAGACTGGAGCGTATGGATGGGCCGGTGAAAGTGGGCCGGGAAAATGGCCAGCGCATGGTGGTGGTGCAAAGCAATGTGCGCGGACGGGATCTGGTCGGGTTCGTCGATGAGGCCAAGGCGGTCGTCGCAGAAAAGATCAAGTTGCCGGAGGGTTACCGGTTGACCTGGGGCGGCCAGTTCGAGAACCAGCAACGCGCTGCGGCGCGGCTTGCCGTCGTTGTACCGGTCGCGCTTGGCATGATCTTCATGCTGCTGTTCGCCACCTTTGGCTCGGTCAGGCAGGCGGTATTGGTATTGACCAATATCCCGTTCGCATTGATCGGCGGGATATGGGCGCTGTGGATCAGCGGCGAATACATGTCGGTTCCGGCCTCGGTTGGTTTCATCGCACTGCTGGGCATCGCCGTGCTCAATGGCGTGGTGATGGTCTCCTACTTCAACCAGCTGCACGCCGAAGGCATGGACATCAATCAGGTCGTGTTTGAAGGCGCGAAACGCCGGCTGCGCCCGGTCCTGATGACGGCCAACATCACGGCTTTCGGTTTACTGCCGGTGCTGTTCGCCACCGGCCCCGGCTCCGAGATACAAAAACCACTTGCCGTTGTCGTTACCGGAGGGCTGCTCAGTTCGACGATGCTGACGCTGTTCATGCTGCCGATCCTGTATCGCCGTTTCGGCCTTGAAAGCGCAGGGAAAAACAAATGAAAGAAATGAATTGTTGTTTGACACTGATCTGTCATCGCTCGCTGGAAGAGCGCATGGTCGACCATTTGCTTGAACACCCGGAATGGGTGCAGGGGTTTTCCGTGACACACATCGAGGGCGGCAGCCAGCAGGAGAAATTGCCCAGCATGATGGAGCAGGTGCGTGGGCGTTCGCAGCGTGTGCAAATCGCCGCAGTGATGGATGAAGATGACGCCCGCAAGCTGATTGCGCACCTCAAGCACCATGAAGCCAACCCGGAGATTGCATATTGGATAACGCCGGTAATCGAATTCGGGAGGTTGGCATGAAATGGGGATTGGAAAGTGGCGGGTTGCGTGTGGTGTGCCCTCTGTTGGGGCTGGCCTTATTCAGCAGCTTCGCCAGCGCCGAAGAAATCAACTACCCCGACCTGCCGCCCGCCGTGCAGGTCGAACGCGCTCTGAACAATCATCTGCAGGTGCTGAACGCCAGCAGCAACCTGAAAATAGAACAGGCCAACCAGCGCAAGTGGAACAGCGGCAATTACGAATTCAATCTGCGCGCCGGTTCGTCGCAACGTAATATTGCCGATACTGGAAAGAACCTGAAGGAATGGGATGTCGCACTGGAGCGCCCGCTGCGCCTGTTCAACAAGGTTGGCATCGACCGGGATATCGGCACGGCCAGTGTCGCCCGCGCCGAATATGCTGTTGGCAACGCGCGCCACGAAGCGGGGCGCACGCTGCTACGCCTGTGGTTCACGTGGCAACGCGAACAGGCGCAGGCCATATTATGGCAGCAGCAGCTGGATATTTTCAGCCAGCAGGCAAGGATGGCCGAGAAGCGCGTCAAGGCCGGCGATGCGCCAAAACTGGACATGAACCAGGCGCAGGCCGCTGCCGCGCAAGCCAACGTGTCGGCGCATCAAGCACGATTGCGCGCACAACTTGCCGGCAACGATCTGGCGCGCCAGTTCCCCGCGATCCAGTTGCCGGAAAAGCCGTCATTTGCGATGCCGCAAGCCATTGAACATGATGCGGCCTTCTGGAGATCGCGTGTGTTCGGGCACAACCACGAACTCGGCGTGGCGCAAGCGCAACACCGGGTGCAGCAACTGCTGGCGCAGCGCAGCCATGCGGATCGCGTGCCCGACCCGACCGTCGGTTTGCGCTATGCGAATGAAATTGGTGGCAACGAAAAAGTGACCGGCGTGTATGTCACCGTGCCGCTCTCGTTTGGGCAGCGCAGCGCGATTGCAGAAGGCGCCAAGCACCAAGCCGTTATCGCTGCCGACCAGGAAGCCTTCGTCAGACGCCGCCTGGAAGGCGATATTTACGCGGCCTACGAACAGGCGGTAAACAGTTTCGCCATCTGGCAACAAGCGCGTGAGGCCGCACAGGCGATACGCAGTAATGCCGAACTGGTCAGCAAGGCCTACAGCCTTGGTGAAAACAGTTTGCCGGACAGCCTCACCGCACGCCGTCTTGCGCAGGAATCCTCGCTGGCGGAGGCCATCGCGCGGCTCGACGCAAACGAAGCGCGCTACCGCCTGATGCTGGATGCGCATCAATTATGGCAGCTCGACGAGCACAGCCATTAGCAAGTAGCGCCGCACCAAGTTGCTGTTGGCTGCTGCGAGGTATATTGCAGTAGCCGGTAAGTAGTACTTGACACTTGCAAGTAAAAGCCGGATAATTTTCGGATCTCATTCCTTAGGGAGGTTTCATGGACAGTTGCCCCAGTAGCTTGAACCGCGTCAGCTAATCAGCGAAATCGCAGGCACTGTCTTTGACTCCCGCCGCCGTCTCGCTGATTCAGCGGGACGGTGCGCCAGCAGCAAATCTCTTAACCCGCATCAACGCGGGTTGCCCTGAGCACCTCCACCGGTCGTTTATAACCCGTCGTGCCGCCTCGGCGTCGCCGCATGCTGTGTGCTGGCGTTGCCATGTTGCCCGAGATCACCCAGGCAACGGCACGGCATATCGATTACTCATTGCTTGTCCGCTTTTTGTGGCGGGCGCATTCGTGCGAGGTGTCATCATGATTTTCAGTCTTACCAAAGCAATACCTCTTGTCACTGGACGAGGCCGTCCGATTTTCGGCTGGCTTGCCACTATGCGCAATTCTGGCAAGGCCGTTCCTGCCGACCCGAATCACTTGGAAGCTCAGGCGGGCAGCAGCATGTTCGGCCTGCTGGTTTCCAACGATGCCACGCGAGGGCGCTGGCTCTAAAAATGGTATCTGAGGCGACAACTTGCCGCCTCTTCGAGCCCTGAAATCTTAAAAGAAAGGATTCTAAACATGACAACAAAAAATACGCGCACTGCCGCGCTTGACAGCGCTCATGTCGGCGACATCCGGGGCGCCCTGGGCACGATTCGGCACGGCGATGTAGGCCCCAGGGCCGGTTTGGTGCATCGCTTTAAAACGCTGCTGGCGATACTTGGCCCGGGCCTCATTGTGATGGTCGGCGACAATGATGCCGGCGCATTCGGAACCTATTCCCAGGCTGGCCAGAACTACGGCACGAGCCTGCTCTGGGTGCTCGCCCTGTTGATTCCGGTTCTTTACGTGAATCAGGAAATGGTTTTGCGCCTCGGCGCAGTCACGGGCGTCGGCCATGCACGGCTGATTCTCGAACGGTTCGGCAAATTCTGGGGGGCATTCAGCGTCATTGACTTGTTCATTCTTAACGCGCTGACCATCGTCACCGAGTTCATCGGTATCAGCCTCGGCCTTGAATTTCTTGGCGTACCGAAATTCGGCGGCGTAGCCATTGCGGCGGCGCTTATCGTCCTCGCGGCGGGAACCGGTGACTTTCGCCGCTTTGAACGCTTCTCGCTGATACTGGTGGCGGGCAGTTTATTGCTTGTGCCGATCTTCGTCATGGTGCACCCGCCCATGACCCAGGTTCTCCATGACTTTGTGGTGCCGCAAATGCCAAATGGCGCCAAACTCAGCGATGTCATGCTGCTGATCATCGCCATTATCGGAACGACAGTCGCTCCCTGGCAGCTTTTCTTCCAGCAAAGCTACGTGATCGACAAGCGAATCACGCCGCGTTTCATCAAATACGGGCGTATCGATCTCTGGCTGGGGATCATCATCGTGATTGTCGGTGCAGCGGCCATGATCGCGTTCACTTCACAGGCCTTTTCGGGACGACCCGAATTCGGCAATTTCACCGACGCAGCGGGTGTCGCCACAGGGCTTGCCAACTATAACGGCAAGCTGACGGGAACCCTGTTTGCCATTGCATTAATCGATGCTTGCATCATCGGAGCCGCAGCCGTTTCTCTATCTACGGCCTACGCCATCGGCGATGTCCTGTCGCTGAACCATTCGCTCCATCGCAAACCGACAGAGGCCAAAGGGTTTTACGCGGTCTATGCGGCATTGATCGTGGTTGCGGCGGCATTGGTGGTCATACCGGGTGTGCCACTTGGGCTGCTGACGAACGCAGTGCAAACATTTGCAGGCATCCTGCTGCCCAGTGCTTCGGTGTTCCTGCTTCTGCTTTGCAATGACAGGGAAGTGCTCGGCCCCTGGGTCAACAACAAGGTCACTAATCTCTTTACCGCCATTGTCTGCGGGGTTCTCGTGGCGCTGTCCTTGATCCTGACAGCCTCTGTGGCGCTGCCGGATATCTCCGGCGATTTGATCATCCTGATTCTCGTCGGTTGCGGCATTGTTGCCCTGCTCGTGGCGATCGCCATGCGGGCGCTGCGCACGCATGAGGTTGCTGAAGGCCAGTGTGTCGGAGACGACGCCTCGAATACAGCCGCTACCGTGGATGCCATCAATTGGAGAATGCCTCCGCTGGACGAGCTGAAGCCGCCCCGCTTTTCGTCCGCGACGCGAATCTGGCTGGGCGTGCTGCGCGCTTACCTCGTGATTGCCATCGTCATGGTCGCCTACAAGGTCGCCCTGCTGGCGTTCTGAAGCACTTTATGCAACGTGCCCAAAAATGAAAAATTTTAAAATCGTAAGCGACTAATGCCCCTGTCGTTTTGGCTATCTTGCCTGAATGCTCTTGCAAATGAGAACAGTTATCATTATCATTCGAAAGATATGTCAACGAACTGAAGCACTTTATGAAATGGACCAAAAAATGAAAAATTACGAAATCGAAAACACCATGAATTTCAAACAGCGTATCGCGCCCGCGCCCGTTCGCGCCAAATCCGGCGAGAGAAAGGCATCCCCGATTCGTAGCCGGACGCCAATGAGCCTGTTGCGATGGATTGGCCGGGTATCCGGCAGCCTCGCCATGCTGTCCATTCCGGCTATTTGCTCTGCCCAGGCCGCAGAAACCGAAGAGATGACGCAGGCGAAATTCCAGACCACTTACATCTGGCAGCGCAAGCCATCCTTTCCGGCCGCCTACTCCGGCGCCAACAGCCTGGCGCCAGAGCTGGAAAAGAGGAGTTACACCCTGTCGGCAACCGCCTTCCTGGGCACCCGGACATGGCAGGGCGGGGAACTGTACTTCAACCCCGAAGTGATCATGAGCCAGTCTCTTTCCAATCTCACTGGCTTGGGAGGACTCACCAATGGCGAGAACCAAAAGGGCGGCGGACCAAACCCCACTTTCTACGCGGCCCGTCTGTTTGTCCGCCATACCTGGGGCTTTGGCGGAGATAAGGACAGGATCGAGTCCGCTCCCAACCAGCTCGCCGGCGAAGCGGACAAGCGCCGGCTGGTGCTGACCGCAGGAAAGCTTAGCTTGATCGATATTTTCGACAACAACAGCTTCTCCCATGATCCGCGCACCCAGTTCCTCAACTGGTCGCTGATGACCCACGGCGCTTTCGACTACGCGGCAGACCAGCGCGGCTATTCGGTGGGAGCGGCGCTGGAGTACTACCATGACGATTGGATCTTCCGTGCCGGGCGCTTCGAGCAACCGATACAATCCAATGGCCTGCCGCTCGATTCGCGGATATTTACGCATCATGGCGATCAGGTAGAGATTGAACATGCGCATGAAATCTCCGGCCAGCCGGGCAAGTTGCGCCTGCTGGCTTTTCGTAACATGGCTCGCATGGGAAGCTTTCAGGACGCCCTCGACTTTTGGAACGCACACGGCCGGGTAGGTGTGCCCGATGTCGGCAACGTGCGCAAGGATCAATCCAAGGTCGGGTTTGGCGTCAACATCGAGCAGAGCATTGCTCATGGTACGGGCATTTTCGTCCGTGCAAGCCGCAACGATGGCGGTGAGGAAACCTACGCATTCACAGAAATCGAACGGTCGCTCTCTGGCGGCATCCTTGCAAAAGGCAGCTCTTGGAGCCGTCCCGATGACGCCATCGGCATTGCTTATGCGCAGAACAGCCTTTCTCCGGTGCATCGCCAATACCTGGCCAATGGCGGCCTGGGGTTTTTTATCGGCGACGGTAATATCAACTATCGGCCAGAGGCGATTATTGAATTATTTTATAACTTGGGGTTGGCCAAAAATACATGGGCATCATTAGACTACCAGCACATCGACAATCCTGCCTACAATGCAGACCGTGGCCCGGTTCGTTTCATCGGCGCACGGATACATCTGGAATATTGATTATCATCAAGGCGAATACGTAGCGTGCGGCTATTTCCATAGTCCACGCGAAATGCCGTCATTCTGGATTCTTGCAAGAACGACATGAACCACGGCAAATTAGAACCTTGAACCGCTCACCGCTTTTGCCAATTGCGGGAAATAACTG
>JAIELH010000072.1 GCA_019753125.1 Gallionellaceae bacterium
TCTATACTCTTTGCTACAGATATTATCGGTGTCTGTTTTTGAGAAAACCCAGCTATCTCAAGCCCTCGCAGGCTGTGGGCAATTCCCAGAACAGGCAGATTTTTCTAACCAACTAAATTTGTTCGACTTTTAACCGGACACTAGTGTCCAAAATTACATATTCAGGAATGGTGTCAAATTTGGCGGGATCAAGCTGACAAATGAATTCATTCTCGATATGGTAGGTTTCATTGATGAACTTCTGAATAACAGAATTCCCAACATCAAGCCCTAACAGACGGAAAACCTGAAGTTTTTCATACCCATTCGCGGAAGTGCCATACAGCGCCTTCAAAGCACTGATGTCAGCGACCTGATTCAACAGATCAGGGTATGAAAAGCCATTCAGATGATTCGATATTTCAGCGCATCCGCTTGCGAACTTGGCAGACTCCATTTCAGGGTGGTTGTCATCTGATCCTTTTGGCTCTCTGGTGTCTATTGCACGTTCTCTCTTGTGGAAAACGTTGGAGAGCACCTGATAAGCATCCCCTTTGTTGTCAGCAATTTCACAATGACGCCTCATGTAAATCAATTTGATGACATCATGCTTTTCAGAGGCGACGGCTCTCTTACAAATCTGAGAAAAGGTCTGAACATCGTCCTTGCAAATGCCTGATTCACTTATTTGTCCTGCTGCCAACTTCAGGAAAGCCGCCGAAGTCTGATTGCTGAATTTTTTCTCAAGTGACCTGATGGTGTCGATGATGGGCTCCACATCATGAGTCAGCATCAGAACGGTTTTGCTCTTCAAACATGAATCCGCATCTCGGCGGAAGAGCATTTCCAGGATGGCGTATTTCTTGTTTTTGTCGAATGAGGATATCGGATCATCCAGAATTATCAGGTCTGGTTTTTTGGCCAGACACTCATACATGAAAAGAACAATGGCAAACGCATTCCTTTCACCAAAGCTAAGGTGCTGATTGCCACCGCTAAGATGTTCTTCGTGGTCGATGTGCCGCAGTTTTAGTTGAGCTTGTTCGCCTTCACCGGCAATCTCAACTACATAGCGGTATCCGGCATATTCAAGAAATTCATTGATGTCTTTCTGATGCCGCTCGACGGCCTTCTTCATTTCGCTTCGTTGTTGATTGATCTTGCCCTGTAGCTGCCCTGCTTGCTCGACAACTGCATCTATGGAGGCGTTAATCGGAGCGATGGCACCCCGTATTTTGTTTGAGTTAAGTTCGGAGAAAAACTGCAAATCCAGTTTGTATGCAGGCAGTTTTTCGGCAACTTTTTCACCGTCCTTGAACTGGAATGCTGAAAGCGTTCTGAGCCTCTCAAGCTTTTCGGTAAAGTTGTCGATCTGCGTTTTCACTGTGGCAAGAAATGCCTCGTGCTCTTTTTCAATCCCATCCTTCAAGACCGTGATTGCTGTCAGCTTGCCTTTGGCTTCATCAGAAAAGTAATCGCCCAGCTTTTCAATCACTGCAATTATGGCAATCAGGTTCTTGATGGTGCTTTTGTCATACTCCTGCCCGACTTTTGTTATCTGTTCCTTTTTATCGGCCGCAGGTGAAGTACAAAAAGGGCAGTTGTCTGACAATTCAGAAAAAACATATCCCTTGGTTTGCCAGTCAATCCAGTTAACGCTATTTTGACACTGAATGAACGGTGTATATGACTCCAGTCCGGCCGGTACGTGTTGAATTTTGTTGCCTGCGGATAACCCCTTCATCCCGGTCGACGATTTGGACAAGCCGGATTTGCTCAACTTAAAGGCATCCCCCATTTCCTTGAGATTGGCTATCAAGGTTTCTAATTCCAGATTTCCGGAAAACAGTTGTTTGATATTTCGGACTAGCGCCTCTATTTCTTGCTCTCTCTGTTTGTAGGCATCGGTTCTGATGAAAATGTCGAAGCTGTTGCTGAGTAGCTCGTTCGGCTTGAAAACAAACTGACTGACATACTCCTCATTGAAGC
This sequence comes from Gallionellaceae bacterium, assembly GCA_019753125.1. Taxonomy (GTDB): domain Bacteria; phylum Pseudomonadota; class Gammaproteobacteria; order Burkholderiales; family Gallionellaceae; genus Gallionella. Next base: position 1,969 of record JAIELH010000072.1, read on the forward strand.
ACATGATATTTTTGAGCGCTTCTGCCCCCTTAATTTGCGGCTGCTTGTTCTCAGGATTTTCTTTTCTGAGCTTGAACGGCATAAGCTCGTTCAGAAGGTTTTGGTCTCCTTTTGCGCCGAGCAATATCGCTTTTGCAATTGTGCTTTTTCCTGTTCCATTAGGCGCAAATTTGATATTCAATTTCTGCTGTGCAAGCGAGATGGCAGCCGAACCAATGTTGTTGCAATTTTTAATTTCTACCTGAATAGAACTCATGCCTGCTCCATTTCGTGTATTTCGTGGCTACAAACTTTTGTGGGTGGAAAGGGCGCGCGCGACAAATCCAATTCGCCCTTGAAGGCCTGCTGGCTTCTTGGCATCTACCACCCCCTCACAAACAACCGCTTTGCCTAACAGCAACGCGGATTTTCCAGGATTAAAACCCGTCCTGATAGCGCGCGGTGATCGGATAGCGCCAGTCCTTGCCGTAGCTGCGTTCGGTGATGCGGATGCCCACCGCGGACTGGCGGCGTTTGTATTCGCTGATGCGGATCAGGTGCACGACGCGGCGCACGTCGGCTTCCGGATAGCCGCGCGCGATGATTTGCGGGATCGCCAGATTTTTTTCGACATAGCATTCCATGATCGCGTCCAGAATATCGTAGGGCGGCAGGCTGTCCTGGTCGGTTTGGTCGGCGCGCAATTCGGCGCTCGGGGCGCGCGTGATGATGCGCTCGGGGATCACCTGCCCCAGCGTGTTGCGGTAGCGCGCCAGGCGGTACACCAGCATCTTGCTGACATCCTTCAGCACCGCGAAGCCGCCCGCCATGTCGCCGTACAGCGTGGCATAGCCGACGGTCATTTCCGACTTGTTGCCGGTGGTCAGTACCAGCGCGCCGAATTTGTTGGACAGCGCCATCAGCAGGTTGCCGCGGATGCGCGCCTGCAAGTTCTCTTCGGTGGTGTCCGCCGCGCGTCCGGCAAACGTGTTGCCCAGCGTATCCAGATAGCTATGAAACATCGGCTCGATCGGAAATTCGTCGTAGCGCACACCGAGAATCTTGATCATCTCGCGCGAGTCATCCAGGCTGATCTGCGCGGTATAGGGCGATGGCATCATCACCGCATGGACTTTATCCGCGCCCAGCGCATCCACCGCCACCGCCAGCGTCAATGCGGAATCGATCCCGCCGGACAAACCCAGCAATACGCCGGGGAAGCGGTTTTTTTCGATGTAGTCGCGCACCCCGAGGCACAGCGCGCGATACACGCCGGCTTCTTCATCCAGCGGCGCGGCCTTCTTGCCTGCCGGGCGCAAATCTTCCTGCATTTCCAGCAGCAACAGCTCTTCATCGAAATGCGCGGCCTGCGCGCTCAATGCACCACGGCTATCCATCGCGAACGAGCCGCCGTCGAATACCAGTTCATCCTGCCCGCCGCACAGGTTGGCATAAACCATCGCCATGCCGGTTTCGGTAATGCGTTTACGGATCGCGTGATAGCGTGCCGCCTGTTTGCCCATCGCGTAAGGCGACGCGTTCAGCACCAACAGCACTTGCGCGTCGGCAGCGCGCGCGCGCCGCGCCGCTTCCGGCTGCCAGATGTCGGCACAGATGTTCAGTGCAAAATTGATGCCTTCCAGCTCGAACACGCAGGGCTCGCTGCCGTGGTCAAAATAGCGTTCTTCATCGAACACCGCATAGTTCGGCAACTCATATTTGAGATAGGTTGCGGCGATTCTGCCGTTACGCAGCAGTGAAGCCGCGTTGTAGCGCTTGCCGTCCTGCTGGTGCGGATGCCCCACCACGACGGCGATGCCGGAGATATTCGCGGCGAGTTCGGACAATGTCTGCGCGCACGCCCGGTAAAACCCGTCGCGCAGCAGCAGGTCTTCCGGCGGGTAGCCGCACAGGCCGAGTTCCGGGGTCAACAGAAGCTGCACGCCCTGCTGTCTGGCCTGCCCGGCGTATTGCAGAATCTTTGCGGCATTCCCGGCCAGATCGCCAAGCATACAGTTGATTTGTGCAATCGCCAGTCTCATTGTCATTCTTGAAAAATGTTGGGAGCGCGTATCTTACCATCGCTGCATGCGCTTATTACTAACCCATACTTGATCTGACAGGTAGTTTGCTCATCCATATATTCAAAAAATAGATAACCAATCAAGAACTAATTATTTCACGGCGTAAATGAACCTCACTAGGATGCGCTCATTGCGAATTTTAGTTCGTGATTAATCTGAAAAAAACACCAAAGGAGCTTCATCATGCAAAAGAAATTTATCGTTTCATCGCTGCTGGCTGCATTTCTTGCGGCAGCGGCTTCTTCTGTGCTGGCTGCAGAAATCAGGCTGCTCAACGTATCCTATGATCCGACCCGCGAGTTGTATCAGGACTACAACGCTGCTTTTAGCAAATACTGGAAAGCCAAGACCGGCAACAACGTGGTGGTAAAACAATCGCACGGCGGATCGGGCAAACAGGCACGCGCCATTATTGACGGGCTGGAGGCCGATGTGGCGACACTCGCCTTGGCTGCCGACATCGACGCGCTGGCAGCCAATGGCAACCTGATCCCGGCTAACTGGCAGACTCGCCTTGAACACAACAACTCACCTTATACATCAACCATCGTGTTTCTGGTGCGCAAGGGTAATCCAAAGGGCATCAAGGATTGGAACGATCTGGTTAAAACCGGCGTGTCAGTGATAACACCAAACCCGAAAACCTCCGGCGGCGCACGTTGGAACTACCTCGCGGCTTGGGGTTACGCACTGAAGAACAACGGCAACGATCAGGCCAAAGCCAAGGAATTTGTAGGCAAGCTGTTTGCCAATGTGCCGGTGCTGGATTCCGGCGCGCGCGGTTCGACTACAACTTTCGTCGAGCGCGGCATCGGCGACGTGTTGCTGACTTGGGAAAACGAAGCCTTTCTTGCGGTTAAAGAACTTGGCACGGACAAGTTCGATGTTGTGGTGCCGTCGCTGTCCATCTTGGCCGAACCGCCCGTGACCGTGGTGGACAAAAATGTGGATAAACACGGCACACGCAAGGTGGCGGAAGCCTATCTGGAATACCTGTATTCGCCGGAAGGCCAGGAAATCGCCGCGAAAAACTACTATCGCCCGACCGATGTCACGGTAGCGGCAAAGTATGTGAAGCAGTTCCCCAAGGTTGAGTTGATTACCATCGACAAGGTGTTCAGCGGCTGGACCAAGACTCAGAAAGAACACTTCGCCGATGGCGGCGTGTTCGATCAAATCTACGGCAAGAAATAGGAGCCATCATGGAACACCAACAGTATCTTTACCTGAAGCTGCTGCTTCGCAACAACCTGTTTCTCGATCTCGACGAATATACCCTGACCAATATAAAGCAACAGGGTCTGGTGTGCAGTTTCATGGGTATGCGTTTATCCAGCGTGTTTCAACCCGTGCTGCGTGCAGACGGCAAAGTGGCGGGGCGCGAGGCATTGCTGCGTGCTACCACTCCTGGTCTTGGTGAACTTGCGCCGGATGCCGCTTTTAATAATGCTGTGGACGCACGCAGACTGGTGCAGTTTGACCGCTTGGTGCGCACCATCCATCTGCTGAACCACTCAAACAATTTTGATGAGCATGAGCTGCTGTTCCTGCATGTACATCCACGGCTGTTGACCAGCGTCAGCGACCACGGGCGAATCTTTGAGCAGATACTGCACTACTACTCGGTGCCGACCTCGCGGGTAGTAATCGAAATCAAGGGGTTTGCGACTGAGGACAACACGCGTTTGGAGGAGGCGGTGAACAATTACCGCAGCCTGGGTTACAAAATCGCGGTAGATAATTTTGGGAACGCCTATTCCAGCTCGGACAAGGCATTCAATCTACAGCCAGATAGTTTTGACAGAGTGCTCAAGCTGCGACCCGACATCGTCAAACTGGACGGTGCGCTGCTTCACGCAACGGGCACGATTTACAGGTTGGTGAACGCTTTTCACAGCGCAGGCGCACAAGTCATCATCGCCGGCATCGAAACTCGTGAACAGCTCGGCATTGCACGCAACGCTGGAGCCGATCTGTTGCAAGGTCATTACCTGGGCTGCCCGGAATTTTCGGGGGATGTACGGAAGCGGCTTTGCCGAAATGACCAGTTAGCTGCATAGATTTTTCTTCTCTCTTCCTATGTACAACACTTGGGTTTCAGGGGCAGGCGACTGCCCCTATTTTTTCGCTCAGAACTATGGGGGCAACCGCGTAACGCTCCGCGCCAATGCTTATTCAAAAAACAGATAACCAATGAAGAATTTATTATTTTCCTGCGCGATAACGCATCGCTAGACTGCACGCTTATCCAATAACAGGAATAAGCAATGTCTCAGTTTCGTGCTCATAGCATGCTGCCTGGTTTCAATCTGGCGCTGGGTTTCACGCTGCTCTACCTCTCGCTGATCGTGTTGATCCCGCTGTCATCGCTGTTCCTCAAGGCCGCGACGCTGGGCTGGGGGGGCTTCTGGGAGGTCGCGACCGGCGAGCGCGTGCTGGCTTCGTTGCGCGTGACCTTTGTTACTTCTTTCGCGGCTGCGGTGCTGAATGCCTTTTTCGGTCTGGTCGTGGCCTGGGTGCTGGTGCGCTACAGCTTTCCCGGCAAACGCATCGTCGATGCGCTGGTGGACTTGCCGTTCGCGCTGCCGACCGCCGTAGCAGGCATCACGCTGGCGATGCTGTATGCGCCGAACGGCTGGCTTGGCCATTACTTTGCCGCGCACGACATCAAGATTGCCTACACGCCGCTGGGCATCGTAGTCGCGTTGACTTTCATCGGCCTGCCGTTCGTGGTGCGCACGGTGCAGCCGGTGCTGGCGGATGTCGAGGCCGATGTGGAAGAGGCGGCAGCGAGCCTCGGCGCCGGACGCTGGGATGTGTTCCGCCGCGTGATCTTTCCCGCGCTCTATCCGGCCTTGTTGACCGGCTTTGCGCTGGCCTTCGCGCGCGCCATCGGCGAATACGGTTCGGTGATCTTCATCGCGGGCAACATGCCGTACATCTCGGAGATTGCGCCGTTACTGATTGTCGCCAAGCTGGAGCAATACGACTATGCGGGCGCGACAGCGATTGCGGTGGTGATGCTGCTGATCTCGTTCGCGCTGCTGTTGTCCATCAATGGGCTGCAATGGTGGAGTTCAAGAAGGGGAGTACGTTGATGGCAACTCAAACGCAAAGAAGAATCTCCACACACGAATCCAGAAACGTGACGCTGCTGCTGATCAGCGTGGCGCTGATTTACCTGCTGCTGTTTCTCGGCCTGCCACTGTTCGCGGTGTTTTACGAGGCTTTCAGCAAGGGCTGGGGGCTGTACTGGGCTGCGTTGCAGGAACCGGATGCATGGTCGGCAATCGAGCTTACCCTGCTCACCGCGGCGATTGCGGTGCCCGCGAATCTGGTGTTCGGCGTGGCAGCCGCGTGGGCAATTGCCAAGTTCGAGTTTCGCGGCAAGAGCCTGCTGATCACGCTGATCGATCTGCCGTTCGCGGTCAGCCCGGTGGTGTCCGGTCTGGTCTTCGTGCTGCTGTTCGGCGCGCAGGGCTGGTTAGGCCAGTGGTTGCAGGCGCACGACATCAAGCTGATCTTCGCCGTGCCGGGCATCGTGCTGGCCACCGTCTTCGTCACCTTTCCGTTCATTGCGCGCGAACTGATTCCGCTGATGCAGGCGCAGGGCAAGGAAGAGGAAGAGGCGGCGGTGTCGCTCGGCGCGTCCGGCTGGCAGGCCTTCTGGCGCGTCACCCTGCCCAACATCAAGTGGGGACTGCTGTACGGCGTGATCCTGTGCAACGCGCGGGCGATGGGCGAATTCGGCGCGGTATCGGTGGTGTCCGGCCACATCCGCGGCATGACCAACACCATGCCGTTGCACGTCGAGATTCTTTACAACGAATACAACTTTGTCGCGGCCTTTGCCGTGGCCTCGCTGCTGGCTTTGCTGGCGCTGGTCACGCTGGTAATCAAGTCACTGGTCGAATGGCAATCACGTAGGTTGGGTTACGCGATGAAGCCGCTAACCCAACCTACGAAAAGCGGAGCGTAACAATGAGCATCACTATCGAAAACCTGAGCAAGCAATTCGGCGACCACAGGGCACTGGATAACATCAACCTGGAAGTGAACAGCGGAGAACTGCTCGCGCTGCTCGGCCCGTCCGGCTGCGGCAAGACGACGCTGCTGCGCATCATCGGCGGCATGGAACTGGCGAATTCCGGCAGGCTGCTGTTCCACGGCGAAGACGTCGAGCAGCGCGATGCGCGCGAACGCAACGTCGGCTTCGTGTTCCAGCATTACGCGCTGTTTCGCCACATGACGGTGTTCGAAAACGTGGCGTTCGGCCTGCGCGTGAAACCGAAGAAGGAGCGACACAACGAAGCTGAGATCAAGCACCGCGTGCATGAATTGCTTGATCTGGTGCAGCTCGACTGGCTGCATGACCGTTACCCGGCACAGCTTTCTGGCGGGCAGCGGCAGCGTATCGCCCTGGCGCGTGCTCTCGCTGTCGAGCCGAAGATATTGCTGTTGGACGAGCCGTTCGGTGCGCTCGATGCCCAAGTTCGCAAGGAATTGCGCCGCTGGCTGCGCCGCCTGCACGACGAATTGCACGTCACCAGCGTGTTCGTCACGCATGACCAGGAAGAGGCGCTGGAAGTGGCCGACCGCGTGGTAGTGATGAATAAGGGCAAGATCGAGCAGGTGGGTACGCCGGATGAAGTGTATGCTGCTCCTGTCACGCCGTTCGTTTACCAGTTCATCGGCAACGTGAACCTGTTTCACAGCCGCGACCATGCGCCGTGGTCTGAGCAGCACGGCGACGCGGTGGCCTATGTGCGCCCGCACGACATCGACATCAGCGCCACGCCGCAGGATGGCACCGCGTTGCCGGTTGAGGTTAAACTGGTGCGCACTATCGGTTCGATAGTGCGCGTGGAAGTGGCGGCGGACGGCAGCAGCGAATTCATCGAGATTGAGTTGAGCCGCGAGCGTTTCGACGCCGCGCCGCTGGCAAGTGGCGATAAGGTGTTCATCCGGCCGCGCCAGTTCCGGGTGTTTGAGACAGGAGTAAAAAATGAACTTTCAGCAGCTTAGAATCATCCGCGAGGCGGCGCGCTGCAACTTCAACCTCACCGAGGTCGGCAATGCGCTGTTCACCTCGCAGTCCGGCGTGTCCAAGCACATCAAGGATCTCGAAGACGAGCTGGGCGTGGAGTTGTTTGTGCGCAAGGGCAAGCGTCTGCTCGACTTAACCGACCCGGGGCGCGAGTTGCTGGAGATCGTCGAGCGTATCCTGCTGGACGCGAACAACATCAAAAATCTGGTCGAGCAATACAGCAAACGCGACGAAGGCCAGCTCACCGTGGTTGCCACGCATACGCAGGCGCGCTACTCCCTGCCGAAGGTCATCACCGAATTCAAGAAGGCGTTCCCAAAGGTGCACCTCAAGCTGCACCAAGCCGGGCCAGGCGAGATCGTATCCATGCTGCTTTCCGGCGAAGCGGACATCGGTGTGGCAACCGAAGCGCTGGCCGATGTGACCAAGCTCGATTCGTTCCCATATTATTCGTGGCATCACGCGGTGGTCGTACCCGCCGGGCATCCGCTGGAGCAAGTGCAGCCGTTGACTTTGCAGGCGCTTGCCGACTATTCCATCGTCACCTATCACGAAGGCCTGACCGGTCGCGCGAAAATCGACCAGTCGTTCGCCAAAGCCGGACTTGCGCCGGATATCGTGATGTCTGCACTCGATGCGGACGTGATCAAAACCTATGTGGAGCTCGGTATGGGTATCGGTATTATCGCATCAATGGCGTTCAACCAGGCCAAGGATACCGATCTGCGCTTGCTAAAATGCGAGTACTTGTTTGACGCGAATACGACCTACATCGCGCTACGGCGCGGCCACTACTTGCGCAGCTTCGCCTATCGTTTTATCGAACTGTGTTCTCCGAAGCTGGATGAAGCGGCGATACGCGCGGGATTGGCGCCGCTTTGAAAAATAAACGTTATCGGCAGGCAGCAAATACCAGTCGCATGAGTGGCATGCAGATAATTGCAGGCAACAAAAAAGCGGGCTGGTGAGAGCCCGCTTTGCATGATGAGCGCAAAAATTACTCGGTCACACGCACCTTCTTTTCCACCTTGATCACGGTGCAGATTTCGACACGGCGATTCAATTCGCGGCCTTCGCGTGTCTTGTTGTCCGCTACCGGCTTGGCTTCACCATAGCCAACCGTATCGATGCGCTGCGCTGCCACGCCTTTCTTGACCAGATAAGCCTTGACTGTCTCGGCGCGGCGCTTGGACAGCTTCAGGTTATAGGCTTCGGTGCCGATGTTGCAGGTGTGCCCGCTCGATTCCAGTTGGGCATCCTTGTATTTTTCGGCAAAGGCCGCCACCTCATCGAGCTTCTTGATTTCCTGGCTGCGCAACTTCGCCGAATCGAACTCGAAGTTGGCGCCCTCGATGCACACCGGCTTGTTTTCCAGCAGGGTCTTCCAGGTTTCCGGTGTTGGCGCTGGCGCAGGAGCGGGCGCCGGTGCGGCTTTGGGCTCTTCTTTCACAACCGCCGGCGCCGCCGCAACCACGGCAGGCGCAGGTTTGCCAAAGTAGTAATTCAGCCCGATCGCCAGATTGCGGTTATTCAGTTTCTGTCCGGCATTGCTGGCGCTGTAATCGGTGTATTCGCCCGCGACGCTCCACTGAGGGGCAAACTTGTATTCCACGCCCAAACCAAGATGGGTGTCTTCATCCCTGATCGCAGCAGCCAAACCACGGCTATCGGTGTGCACGTAACCCAGCTTGGCATAAGGCAGCCATTTTCCGGCAGGCAGGCCCAGCTTGACGTCCAAACCGTAGGCATCGCTGCCGTAATTCACCGAACCCGGATTATGGGTCTTCTTGTCGTTCCAGTCGTAGAAGCCATCCACACCCAGCAGGACATTGCCCATGTTCCAGTTATGACCGCCTTCCAGGCCATAAGTGGTTGCGCTCTTGGTGTCCAGCGTGGTCACATTGGAGCGATTCGAGCCGATCTTGCCGCCCAGCCAGCTGCCGTCGAATTCGCCAGCCTGTGCCGCAGTCATGCTGAACAATGCTGCTGTCAATGCAATACTGATGCCGGTTTGTTTCATTTTTCTCTCCTTATAAAGTAACCACAATTGAATGTCAGGATTTTACATCAGTATCGCGGGCAGATTCTTCTTGTTGCAGAAAAACAATGCCAGGCCGGATGTTCAATTATTCCGCATCAGCTTGCGGCAGTGCCGCCGGGTGCTCCAGTTCCACCTGCTCGATGCTGATAAAGCGCTTTGAAATCTTCTGGCTGGTGGTGCGGACTTCCTGCGCATCTTCGTGCGCCTGGCGGATATGATCCGCAAGCTTCTTCATGCGCTCGTCGAAGCGGCCAAATTCCTTGCCGAGCTTGCCCAGCTCGTCCTTGATGATATGCACCTGCTTGCGCGTCTCGACGTCTTTCATCACCGCGCGCGCGGTATTCAGCACCGCCATCAGCGTGGTCGGCGACACCACCCACACGCGCCGCTGCATCGCGTAGTCCACCACATCGGGGTGGTGCGCGTGGATCTCGGCAAACACCGCCTCGGCGGGCACAAACATCACCGCGCCGTCCGAGGTCACCTCGGGGATGATGTACTTGCTGCCGATATCGTCCACGTGCTTCCTGATGTCCGCCTTGAACTGGCGCGCCGCCACAGCGCGCTCCGCATCGCTGCCATCAAACATCCGGTGATAATTTTCCAGCGGGAATTTTGAATCTACCGCCACCATACCGGTTGGCTCCGGCAGCTTGAGCACACAATCGGCGCGGCTGCCGTTAGGCAGCGTGTACTGAAACTCGTAGGCGCTGGAAGGCAGGATATTGCGCACCAGCCCCTCCAGTTGCACCTCGCCGAATGCGCCGCGCGAGCGCTTGTCGCCCAGCAACTCCTGCAGGCTCACCATGTTGGTGGTCAGGCCGTCGATCTTTTTCTGCGCCTCGTCTATCGTCGCCAGCCGCGCCATCACGCTGACAAAGGTCTCGTTGGTTTTCTTGAAGCCCTCGTCCAGCCGCTCGTTCACCTTGCCGCCGATCTGCTCCAGCCGCCCATCCACCGTTTTCGACAGGGTCTCGATGCTCGCCGCCAAGTGTTGGGTTGCATTACGAAAAGAGCTCTGGATCAGCTCCTGATCGGCGCGCGCCTGTTCGGACAATTTCGCCAGCGTCTGGGTGAGCATTTCATTGCGCAGGCTGTGCAGCGCGTCGCGCGTCGCGCGCAACTCCTCGGCCACCGACGCCCTCAATCGCTCCGCATGTTCCGCCTGTGCGGCGATCATCCGGTCGCCCTGCTTGTTCAGCCCGTCGTGCAGGTCGGTCAGCATCGCGCGGTGCTGCTGCTCCAGCAACTGCACCGCGCGCGCAGGCTGCTTCAACTGCATCACCAGCAAAGCGATGACCAGTACCAGCACGATGGCGATCAACAGAATTTCCAGCATGGCTGTCAGTGAGAGAAAAAGAAGCGCGCAGTATAAATCAATTGGACTACACGATACGGTTGCGTGGCTCGTTTCTATAAAAGGCTTCGATGTTGAGCACGATCTCTTCAGCGAGGCGCATCAATGATTGCTGGCTGGCCCAGGCAACATGGGGGGTGACGATGCAGTTCGGGCCAACCATTTCCAGCAACGGGTTGCCCGCACGCGGCGGCTCATTGGTGAGCACATCCACCCCTGCCCCGGCGATCCATTTTTCGCGTAATGCCTGCGCCAGCGCGGCCTCGTCCACTACTCCGCCGCGCGCGAGGTTGAGCAGGATCGCGGTCGATTTCATGCTGCGCAACTCCGGCCCGGCAATCAGGTTGCGTGTCTGTGGCGTGAGCGGGCAATGCAGCGTGACGGCATCGGCCTGTTCCAGCATCTGCTCGAACGGCACGCGGCCCGCGCGGATGACCGGCGCATTCTTGTGTTCCGCCACCAGCACCCTCATGCCGAAGGCTGCGGCGATGCGCGCCACGGCCTGGCCGATGTGGCCATAACCGAAGATGCCCAGCGTGCTGCCGTGCAGGTCGTTCAAGGGATGGCTCAGCAGCGCAAAATGCGCGGAACGCTGCCAGGCTCCGGCGGCAATATCCGCATGATAGCTGTGCACTTGCCGGCGCAACGCAAGCAGCAGCGCGAAGGCATGCTCCGCCACCGAATCGGTGGAATAGCCGCTGACGTTGCACACGGCGATGCCATGCTCGCGGCAATAATCCAGATCGACGTTGTTGGCGCCGGTGGCCGCCACGGCAATCAGCCTGAGCCGGGGCAATTGCGCAAGCTCCGTCGCCATCAGCGGCACCTTGTTCGAGATCGCCACTTCGGCATATTCGAGACGCTCCACGACCAATTCTGGAAGCGTAGATTCATGCTCGCGCCATTGCAGCGGCAGCGCGGGAGCGCGCACCGCGACCGGCAGTGTGCCGCGATCGAGGAAGACGATATGGGGAGAAGGATTCATGCGGGTCGCCATCAGAAGAAAAATGAAATTTATTATCCCAGATAATCCAACACAGCCGCCTTGCCAACCGGCAGCTCCACGAGGCGTACCAAACAAAAGGGATGCCTGAGCATCCCTTTCTTGCGTTGCCCGGAGGCTTTGAATTACAAGCCGCGTGCCATACGTTTACGTTCGTTTTCGGTCAAATAACGCTTACGCATGCGAACAGAAAGCGGCGTGATCTCCACCAGCTCGTCGTCATCGATGAACTCGACCGCAGATTCCAGCGTCAGGCGGATCGGCGGGGTCAGGCGCACCGCTTCATCGGTGCCGGAGGCGCGCACGTTGGTCAGTTGCTTGCCCTTGATCGGGTTGACGATCAGGTCGTTGTCGCGGCTGTGGATGCCGATGATCATGCCCTCGTACAATTTGTCGCCGGGCGACACAAACATGCGGCCGCGGTCTTCCAGCTTCCACAACGCATAAGCGACCGCCTCGCCATTGTCCTGCGAGATCAGCACGCCGTTGCGGCGGCCGGGCATATCGGCCTTGACCGGGGCATAATCATCGAATACGTGCGCCATGATGCCGGTGCCGCGCGTCAAGGTCATGAACTCGGACTGAAAGCCGATCAGGCCGCGCGCCGGAATGCGGTATTCCAGGCGTACACGACCATGTCCGTCCGGCTGCATGTCCTGCAAGTCGCCACGACGGCGTCCCAGTTCTTCCATCACCGCACCCTGGTTGGTGTCTTCGACATCGACGGTCAGCACTTCGAAAGGCTCACACTTCTCACCGTTGATCTCGCGGAATACCACACGCGGCTTGCCGACGGCCATTTCAAAGCCTTCGCGGCGCATGTTTTCCAGCAGGATGGTCAGATGCAACTCACCGCGCCCGGCCAGCAAGAACACATCGGTCTCATCGGTATCTTCGACACGCAGCGCCACATTGACCAGCAGCTCCTTGTTCAAACGATCGCGGATCTGGCGGCTCGTGACAAATTTGCCTTCCTGCCCGGCCAGCGGCGAAGTGTTCACCATCAGGTTCATCGTCAGCGTCGGTTCATCGACCTTGGGCATCGGCAGCGCTTCCGGCTGATTCACGTCGGCCAGCGTCACGCCGATGCCGATTTCTTCGATGCCGTTGATCAGCACGATGTCGCCGGCCAGAGCTTCGGCCAACTGCACGCGTTCGATGCCGCGAAAGCCGAGCACCTGGTTGATGCGCGCGCGCTTCGGCGGATTGTTGCCGTTCAGCACCATGACATCCTGGCCCGGTTTGACGCGGCCGCGGCGCACGCGGCCCACGCCGATACGTCCGACGAAGCTGGAATAATCCAGCGCGGAAATCTGCAATTGCAGCGGCGCATCCACATCGGCATCCGGCGCGGGGACATGCTTGAGCACCGCATCGAACAACGGGCGCATATCTGTGCTGGGTTTGGCCAGATCAAGCGTGGCGTAGCCGTTCAATGCCGAGGCGTACACCACCGGGAAATCCAGTTGTTCTTCGGTTGCGCCGAGCTTGTCGAACAGATCGAAAGTCTGGTTGATCACCCAGTCCGGGCGCGCACCGTCCCGGTCTACCTTGTTGATCACGACGATCGGGCGCAGGCCGAGGGCAAGCGCCTTCTTGGTCACGAAGCGTGTCTGCGGCATCGGGCCTTCGACCGCATCCACCAGCAACAGCACGCAGTCCACCATGCCCAATACGCGCTCGACCTCGCCGCCGAAGTCTGCGTGACCCGGGGTATCAACGATGTTGATGTGCACGCCTTCGTAGTCCACCGCGCAGTTCTTCGCGAGGATCGTGATGCCGCGTTCTTTTTCCAGATCGTTGCTGTCCATGACGCGCTCGGCGACATGCTGGTGGGAGGCAAACGTGCCGGCCTGACTCAACAGCTTGTCCACCAGTGTGGTCTTGCCGTGGTCAACGTGGGCGATGATGGCGATATTGCGGAGCTCGCGTGATGACATGTAAACTGCCTTGCTATATGAAAAGGGCGCGCATTCTATCACAGAGGGCGCGGCCATTCCGTGCGATTTTGGCACACGCAGAAACAACGGTTATCCGCAGTTGTGTAGGATGGGTGGAGCGCAGCGATACCCATCACTTATGTTGAATCTTAACGATGGGTATCGCTGCGCTCCACCCATCCTGCAACTGCATTAACTGCCCAATTCCAGCATCAACTGGTTGACGCGCTTGACGAAGGTCGCCGGGTCGTCGAGCTGGCCGCCTTCGGCCAGCAGCGCCTGGTCGAACAGCACCGCCGCCCAGTCGTCGAAGCGTTTTTCCTCGCTCTTCAAACGCGCCACCACCGGGTGCTGCGGGTTGATCTCGAGGATCGGCTGCGACACCGGAGCTTGCTGTCCGGCTGCCTTGAGCATCCGTGCCAAATTACCGCTCAGGTCGTTTTCATCGGCCACCAGACAGGCGGGCGAATCGGTGAGGCGATGCGTCACGCGCACTTCCTTGACGCGTTCGCCGAGACTCTTGGCGATCTTTTCGGTGAGCTCCTTGAATTCGCCGGCTTCTTTTTCCTGTGCCTGTTTCTCGGCCTCGTCTTCCAGCTTGCCCAAGTCGAGGCCGCCCTTCGCGACCGAAGCCAGTTGCTTGCCGCCGAATTCGGTGAGGTAGCTGAACGTCCATTCGTCAACACGGTCGGACAGCAGCAGCACTTCGATGCCCTTCTTGCGGAACACTTCCAGATGCGGGCTGTTTTTCGCCGCATTGAAAGTCTCGGCGGTGACGTAATAAATCTTTTCCTGCCCTTCTTTCATCCTTGCGATGTAATCGGCAAAGGATACGGCCTGATCCGTGGTGTCGGCATGGGTCGAGGCGAAGCGCAGCAAGCCTGCGATCTTGTCCTTGTTCGCGGAATCTTCGCCGACGCCCTCTTTCAGCACCTTGCCGAACTGCTCCCAGAACTTGGCATATTTATCCTTGTCGTTGGTGGCCATGTCTTCCAGCATTGCCAGCACCTTCTTCGTGCACCCGGCGCGAATCGCCTCGATGTCTTTTGATTCCTGCAAAATCTCGCGCGACACATTGAGCGGCAGGTCGTTGGAATCGACCACCCCGCGCACGAAGCGCATATATTGCGGCATCAGTTGCTCGGCGTCGTCCATGATGAACACGCGGCGCACATACAGCTTGATGCCGTGACGGGTATTGCGATCCCACAGGTCGAACGGCGCGCGTGCCGGAACATAGAGCAACTGCGTGTATTCCTGCCTGCCTTCGACACGCGCATGGCTCCACGCCAGCGGATCGTCGAAGTCGTGCCCGACATGCTTGTAGAATTCCTTGTATTGCTCGTCGCTGATCTCGCTCTTCGGGCGCGCCCACAACGCCGACGCCTGATTGATGGTTTCATCTTCGCCGGTGATCTTCTGCTCGCCGTCTTTCCATTCTTCCTTCTTCATCACGATCGGCTGGACGATGTGGTTGGAATACTTGCGGATGATCTCGCGCAGCTTGTAGCCGCTCAGCAGGTCGTCCTGCCCGTCGCGCAGGTGCAGCGTGATCTCGGTGCCGCGCGTGTCCTTGTTTACCATTTCGATCGAAAATTCGCCGCCACCGTCAGACTCCCAGCACACACCCTGATCCGCATTCTCGCCTGCACGGCGCGTCAGCACCGTCACCTTGTCCGCGACGATGAAGGCGGAATAAAAACCCACGCCGAACTGGCCGATCAGGTGCGCATCCTTCTGCTGATCGCCGGACATCTGCGAGAAAAATTCGCGTGTGCCCGACTTGGCGATCGTACCGAGGTTATTGATCACCTCATCGCGATTCATGCCGATACCATTGTCGGTGATGGTCAGTGTTCTTGCGGCCTTGTCATAAGCAACGCCGATATTCAGGTCCGAGTTGTTTTCGAACAAGGCCGCATTGTGCAGCCCTTCGAAGCGCAGTTTGTCACATGCATCGGAAGCATTGGAAACCAGTTCGCGCAGGAAAATTTCGCGGTTGGAATATAGCGAATGGATCATCAGGTGCAGCAGTTGCTTCACTTCGGTCTGGAAGCCCAGCGTTTCGCGGTTGCTCGTTGCGTTGTCAGTCATGTTTGCTCCTGTCGTTTGAAATGGGTGTGACCGCATTTTGGGTCGGGTTCAATTTTTTCAAGGGGCATAGCCTACACTTGCACAGAAAATAGCGCTGGCTTTTATTTCTTCGATCCGTATAATGCGCGCCTTGTCGCAGTTGAAAAGTTTCATTGCGGCATTTTGTTCATCGTTTTCTGACCTATCTCGCGCGCGTATGCAAATCGCGCCTGTCTAAAAAACTCATCAAGAAATTCTGGGTTTTCCGGTTAGCAACGATGTTTTATGCGCCGGTTAATCGTCTCCCGTTCAACGGGTTGTTATTCTGCCTGCGCCCACTTTAGGGAACTGCTAAAAGTTCGTCGTGCCAGATTCGATTTGGCATTCGGTTTTTTGACCGGGTGTCGGGTTGCGCCTGCATGGTGAAACAGGTTTCCTTTGATCTTAAAATAAGGAAGCACCATGTCATTTGAAAATTTGAATTTAAACGCCAACATTCTGAAGGCGATTGCCGATACCGGCTACACCGAGCCCACGCCGATCCAGGCGCAGGCCATCCCCGAAATCATCGCCGGCCACGACCTGATGGCTTCGGCGCAAACCGGCAGCGGCAAAACCGCCGCATTCATCCTGCCCGCACTGAACCGCCTGGCCTCGCCTTCCGCGCTGCCCGGCAAAGGTCCGCGCGTGCTGGTGCTGACACCGACCCGCGAACTGGCGCAGCAAGTCTGCGATGCCGCAACCAAGTACGGCAAGAACATGCGCTTCAAGATCATCAGCATCCTCGGCGGCATGCCCTATCCGGTGCAAAACCGCCTGTTGTCCGGCCATGTGGATATTCTGGTCGCCACTCCGGGCCGCCTGATCGACCACCTGGAACGCGGCCGCATCGATTTTTCGCGTTTGGAAATGCTGATCCTGGATGAAGCGGACCGCATGCTGGACATGGGCTTCGTCGATGATGTCGAGCGTATCGCCCAAGCCACGCCCAAGGCACGCCAGACCCTGCTGTTCTCCGCGACGCTGGAAGGCGTGGTCGGCAACCTGGCCTCGCGCCTGCTCAAGGAACCGAAGCGCATCAATGTCTCGGCGGCGAAGGACAAGCACGAAAATATCGAGCAGCGCATGATGTTCGCCGATGATGTGGCGCACAAGAACAAGCTGCTCAGCCATCTGCTGACCGATGTGGACATGAACCAGGCGCTGGTGTTCACCGCCACGAAGCGCGATGCCGACGGCCTGGCCGACCAGCTTTCCGCACAAGGCCATTCGGTCGCGGCATTGCACGGCGACATGAGCCAGCGCGAACGCAACCGTACGCTGCTCAACATGCGCAACGGCAACGTGCGCATTCTGGTCGCCACCGACGTCGCGGCGCGCGGCCTCGACGTGCGCGGCATCTCGCACGTGATCAACTTCGACCTGCCCAAGTTCGCCGAAGACTATGTGCACCGCATCGGCCGCACCGGCCGCGGCGGCTCGAGCGGAATCGCGATCTCGTTCGCGTCGAACCGCGATGCGCAATTGCTGAAGCGTATCGAGCGCTACACCGAGCAGACCATCAAGATGCACACCCTCGAAGGGCTGGAACCAAAATACAAACTGCGCACCGGCGGCCCCTCGTCGGATC
>JAIELH010000027.1 GCA_019753125.1 Gallionellaceae bacterium
CTCCTTTTTCGTTTGCGGCATTCCCTTTGGGTAGTGGTGTTATAGATGCAAGAGTTACAACAAATTCTCGACCAGGCTCTACAGCAATTCGCTGCAATCGGCGACGAGGCCGAGCTGGAGCAGGTCAAGGCGAAATACCTGGGCAAGGAAGGTAGTCTGACGGGCTTGCTTAAAGGTTTGGGCAAGTTGTCTGCCGAAGAACGCCCCGCAGCCGGTGCGCGCATCAACCAGGTCAAGCAAGGCATCGAGGCTGCGTTGCAGCAACGGCGCGCTGCGTTGCAGCAAAACAAGCTGGCGCAGAAACTGGCGGCGGAAGCGCTGGATGTGACGCTGCCCGGGCGCGGCATGGCTACGGGTGGCTTGCATCCGGTGACACGCACATTGGAACGCATCGAGCATCTTTTTCATTCACTCGGTTTTGCCAGCGCATCCGGCCCGGAAATCGAGCATGATTTCTATAATTTTACCGCGCTGAATATCCCGGAAAATCACCCGGCACGCGCGATGCATGATACCTTTTACATCGACCCGCAGCATGTGTTGCGCACCCATACTTCGCCGGTGCAGGTGCGCTATATGGAAGCAAACCAGCCACCGTTGAAAATCATCTCTTCCGGGCGTGTTTACCGTGTTGATTCCGATGCGACCCATTCGCCGATGTTTCACCAGGTGGAAGGCTTGTGGGTCGATGAAGAGATCAGTTTCGCCAATCTCAAAGGCGTGGTGCAAAATTTCTTGCAGCGCTTCTTTGAGCGCGATGATCTGCAAGTGCGTTTTCGCCCATCGTTTTTTCCATTCACCGAGCCTTCGGCCGAAATGGACATGAGCTGGAACGGCGGCTGGCTGGAGATCGGCGGCTGCGGTATGGTGCATCCCAATGTGCTGAAGCATGTCAACATCGACAGCGAAAAATATCTCGGCTTCGCGTTCGGGTTGGGCGTGGAGCGGCTGGCGATGTTGCGCTATGGCGTGAACGATCTGCGCCAGTTTTACGAGAGCGATTTGCGCTTTCTTAAGCAATTCAACTGAGAATACGGCGATGAAATTTTCCGAAAATTGGTTAAGAACCTGGGTCAATCCGGCGCTTTCCAGCGACGAGCTGGCGCACGTGCTGACGATGGCAGGGCTGGAAGTCGAGGCGCTGGAAGCGGTCGCGCCTGCATTCAATAACGTGGTGGTCGCCGAAGTGCTGGAAGTGGTCAAGCATCCTAACGCGGATCGCTTGAACGTGTGCCAAGTGAACGTCGGCGAAGCGCAGCCGCTGACCATCGTGTGCGGTGCGGCCAATGTGGCAGTGGGTGTCAAGGTGCCATGCGCGCGTATCGGTGCAGTGCTACCCGGCAATTTTGTTATCAAGCAGGCCAAAGTACGCAACGTTGAGTCGTTCGGCATGTTGTGCTCTGAAAAGGAGCTGGGTTTGGCTGAGGAAAGCGATGGTCTGTGGTTGCTGCCTGTGGATGCACCGGTAGGCAAGACGCTGCGCGAGTATCTGGAGCTGGATGACAAATTGTTCACGTTGAAACTCACACCGAATCGCAGCGATTGCTCCGGCATGGTTGGCATCGCGCGCGAAGTCGCGGCGCTGACCGGCAGTGTGCTCAAGCCGCTGGCTATTCAAACCCAGCCGGTTGCTTTGTCTGAGCAGTTGCCGGTTAATGTGGCCGATGCGCAAGCTTGTCCGCTGTATTGTGGCCGCCTGGTGCGCGGCGTGAATGCCGCCGCGCCTACACCGGACTGGATGCTGCGCCGCCTGGAGCGTAGCGGCTTGCGCGGCATCAGCGCGGTGGTGGACATCACCAACTATGTGATGCTGGAAATGGGGCAGCCATTACATGCCTTCGATGTGGCAAAGTTGTCGGGCGGCATTACGGTGCGTCATGCACGCAACGGCGAATCGCTGACCTTGCTTAATGAGCAAACGGTGGCGCTGGACGAGAGTGTGCTGGTTATTGCCGATGAAGTTCATGTGCTGGCGCTGGCGGGCATCATGGGGGGGCAGGGCAGCGGCGTCGAAACTGCCACGCAGGACATATTTCTGGAGAGCGCGTTCTTCCATCCCGATGCGATTGCCGGCAAGGCGCGCCGTTTCGGGCTGGCGACCGATTCTTCATTCCGTTTCGAACGCGGTGTGGATTTTGCCGCGACCCGCCAAGCACTGGAGCGCGCCACACAGTTGGTATTGGAAATCTGCGGCGGCAGCGCCGGTGCAATCAGTGAGGTATGCGGCCGGTTGCCGGAGCGTGAACCCGTCATGCTGCGCCGTTTGCGCGTGGCGCGGGTGCTGGGCATTCCACTGGATAATGCGCAGATCACAGCCCTGTTGCAACGTCTGCAATTTGAATTCACGGTAAACGGCGATACCTTCTGTGTGACGCCGCCGAGCTTCCGTTTCGACCTGTCCATCGAGGCGGATTTGATCGAAGAGCTGGCGCGCCTGCATGGCTATGACAATATTCCCGCGCAGGCTCCGCAGGCCGCATTGACGATGTTGCCATACAGCGAGTTGCAACGTCCGCTGGAGCGCATCCAGCAAATGCTGGTGGCGCGCGACTATCAGGAGATCGTCAGCTATGCGTTTGTCGACGAACAGATCGAGCGAGAATTGTGCGGCAATGACAATCCGGTCGCGCTGCAAAACCCGATAGCCAGCAATCTGGCGGTGATGCGCAGCAGCCTGATCGGCGGATTGATCGGCGCGTTGCGTTTCAACCTGAACCGCAAGCAGCCACGTGTACGATTGTTCGAGACCGGCGCATGTTTTGCCAAGGCGAATGACGGTTATGTGCAGACCCAGCGGTTATCGGGCCTGGCTTATGGTGCAACGCAGCCGGAACAATGGGGGCTCGCCGCCAAGCCTGTGGATTTCTACGATGTGAAAGCGGATGTCGAAGCCTTGTTCGCGCCGCAGGCGCTGCGCTTTGTCGCGGCAACTCACCCTGCTTTGCACCCGGGACGTTCCGCGCAAATTTATTGCGGCGAACAGGCGGTCGGCTGGCTTGGCGAATTGCACCCGCACTGGCAGCAGCAATATGATATGCAGCAGCCCGCTGTGTGGTTTGAAGTTGAAGCCGGGGCGCTGACGCAAGCGGCTGTGCCGCGCATCAGCGAGATTGCCAGGTTCCTGCCGGTGCGGCGCGATCTGGCAGTATTGGTGGATGAAACGGTCGCCGCGCAAACCTTGCTGGATGCGATGCAGCAAGCATCCGTACCCTTTGTTAAAGAAATTACACTGTTTGACGTGTATCGCGGCAAGGGGTTGGAGCAGGGTAAAAAAAGCCTTGCATTCCGTGTGTTATTGCAAGATACTGAAAAAACACTCACAGATTTTGAAGTTGAACCAAGCACTGCATTGTTGCTGGGTGCAATGCAACAATATGGTGCGCAGTTGCGCATGTAAGAGCCCTGAGGAAAGAAAATGATAACAACGTTGACCAAAGCCGAATTGGCTGATTTGCTGTTTGCAAAAGTCGGACTCAATAAACGCGAAGCCAAGGATATGGTGGAGGCGTTCTTCGAGGAAATCCGCGCACAACTGGAAAAGGGCGAGAGTGTGAAATTATCCGGCTTCGGGAATTTCCAGTTGCGCGACAAACCGCAGCGCCCCGGGCGCAACCCCAAGACCGGCGAGGAGATTCCGATTACCGCACGCCGCGTCGTGACGTTCCATCCCAGCCAGAAACTGAAGACCATGGTGGAAAAGTCCTATCATGGAAAACCACAAGCCTAATTCCGATCTTCCGCCGATTCCCGCCAAACGCTATTTCACGATCGGTGAAGTCAGCGAATTGTGCGGGGTCAAGGCGCATGTGCTGCGTTATTGGGAGCAGGAGTTTACCCAGCTTAAACCGGTCAAGCGCAGCGGCAACCGCCGCTATTACCAGCACCACGAGGTGCTGTTGATCCGGCGCATCCGCGAGCTGTTGTATGAGCAGGGTTTTACGATCAGCGGCGCGCGCAACCGTCTGGAAAGTTTGCATCAGGCGGAGAGCGGTGATGCAACGCCCGTTGCAACTGCCGCAACGATGAACGCTGCTGCGTTGCGCCATGAGATCAAAGAAATCATCGCCATGCTTGGCGCGTAATGATGCCGGCTTGCCTTGCAGATAAACTGGTTGCGGGCATCCGTTTTCAATATTGCCCGGGTTAGAATTGCAGCCCCATGAATACCACCCAACTTTCCGTCGTCATTCCCGTTTATAACGAAGAGCAGGGCCTGCAGGCGCTGTTCGATCGCCTGTATCCGGCGCTGGATAAACTCGCTGTTACATATGAGGTGCTGTTCGTCAACGACGGCAGCCGCGACCGTTCGCCCGCCATTTTGCGCGAACAATTCCAGCGGCGTCCCGATGTCACGCGTGTGGTTTTGTTCAACGGTAATTTCGGCCAGCATATGGCGATCATGGCCGGCTTCGAGCGTTGCCGCGGGCAGCGTGTCGTGACGCTGGATGCGGATTTGCAGAATCCGCCGGAAGAGATCGGCAGGCTGCTCGCCAGAATGGACGAGGGTTATGATTACGTCGGCTCGATCCGCAAGCAGCGCAACGACAGCTGGTGGCGGCATGTTGCTTCGCGCGCGATGAACGGGCTGCGCGAACGCATCACCCACATCAAGATCACCGATCAGGGCTGCATGTTGCGTGCTTACGACCGTAACATCATCGACGCGATCAACAGCTGCAAGGAAATGAACACCTTCATTCCCGCGCTGGCCTATTCTTTCGCGCGCAACCCCGCCGAAGTAATCGTAGAGCATGAGGAACGTGCAGTCGGTGAATCGAAGTATTCGCTGTACAGCCTGATCCGTCTCAACTTCGATTTGATGACCGGTTTTTCGCTGGTGCCGTTGCAGATGTTTTCGATGCTGGGAATCGCGATCTCCGTATTGTCCGGCTTCTTCGTGGTATTCCTGGCGTTGCGCCGCCTGATTGTCGGGCCGGAAGCGGAAGGGCTGTTCACGCTGTTCGCGATCGCCTTTTTCCTGATCGGCATCACGTTGTTCGGTATTGGCCTGCTCGGCGAATATGTCGGGCGCATCTATCAGCAGGTGCGCCATCGTCCGCGTTACCTCGTCGAGGCGGTGCTTGAGAGGAGCGAGGATTGAGGAGCGAGGAGCGAGTCAAAAACAGTCCTGCTCGATCCCCGATCCCCGATCCCCGATCCGCAGTCGTTTTTGCCTACCATAACGTCGGAGTGCGCTGCCTGTCTGTGCTGCTGGCGCATGGCGTAGAGGTGGCGCTGGTCGTGACGCATTGTGACAACCCGAAAGAAACAATCTGGTTTGATAGCGTGGCGGAGCTGGCGGCACTGCATGGCATTCCGGTGATTACTCCGGATAACCCGAATACACCGGAAGTGATTGACCGGATTCGCGCATTGCAGCCGGACTTTTTCTTCTCCTTCTATTACCGCGAGATGTTGAAGCGCGAGCTGCTCGAGATACCGAAGCAGGGCGCGCTCAATATGCACGGCTCGCTGCTGCCGAAATACCGTGGCCGCGTGCCGGTGAATTGGGCGATAATCCGCGGCGAGACGGAAACCGGCGCGACACTGCATTACATGACGGAGAAGCCGGACAACGGCGACATCGTGGCGCAGCAGGCGGTGCCGATCCTGCCGAACGACACGGCACTGCAAGTGTTCCAGAAAGTGACGGTCGCGGCGGAGATCGCGTTGAATGCCTGCCTGCCGGATTTGCTCGCAGGGCGCGCGCGCGCGGCCAAACAGGATTTGAGCAAGGGTGGGTATTTCGGCGGGCGCAAGGCGGAAGACGGCGTCATCGACTGGTCGCAATCCGCACAGGCAATACACAATCTGGTGCGCGCTGTCGCGCCTCCTTATCCGGGGGCGATCACGCAACTGCTGGGCAAGCCGGTGCGGATACTGCAAACGTTGCTGACGCGCTGTCCGTCGTCGGGCAAGACGTTGGCTTTTTACGTGAAAGATGGCAAAGCCTACGCGCGGTGCGGACAGGGTATTTTGCGCGTGGTTCGTTTCGAACTGGATGGCGTCGAAATGAGCGCCGCCGAATTTGCGGCGAAATATGGCACGGAAAAATTTGAATTTAATTGTTAGGGAGTCTCAAGGAAATGGCAACGAAAAAAGTATTGATCCTCGGTGTGAACGGCTTCATCGGTCATCACTTGTCCAATCGCATTCTCGCCACGACCGATTGGGAAGTGTATGGCATGGATATGAGCACCGACCGCATCGGCGACCTGATCGGGCATGAGCGGTTTCATTTTTTCGAGGGCGATATCACGATCAACCGCGAGTGGGTCGAATACCACGTCAAGAAATGTGACGTGATTCTGCCGCTGGTTGCGATTGCGACTCCGTCCACGTATGTGAAGCAACCGCTGCGCGTGTTCGAGCTGGACTTCGAGGCCAACCTGCCGATCGTGCGTGCTGCGGTGAAATACAACAAGCATCTGGTATTCCCATCCACCTCTGAGGTGTATGGCATGTGCCATGACGAGGAATTTGACCCGGAGAACTCCGAGTTGATCTGCGGCCCGATCAACAAGCCACGCTGGATATATTCATGCTCCAAGCAATTGATGGATCGCGTGATCTGGGGTTATGGCATGGAAGGGCTGAATTTCACGCTGTTCCGCCCGTTCAACTGGATCGGCGCAGGTCTGGATTCGATCCATACGCCGAAGGAAGGCAGTTCGCGCGTCGTCACGCAATTTCTCGGCCACATCGTGCGCGGCGAGAATATCAGCCTGGTGGATGGCGGACACCAGAAACGCGCGTTCACTTACATCGACGATGGTATCTCCGCGCTGATGAAGATCATCGAAAACAAGGATGGCGTCGCAACCGGCAAAATTTATAACATCGGCAACCCGGCCAACAACTACGCGATTCGCGATCTTGCCGACATGATGCTCAAGCTGGCGAAGGAATATGCCGAATACCGCGACTCGGCGCAGAAGGTGAAGATCGTCGAAACGACATCGGCGGCCTATTACGGCAAGGGCTATCAGGACGTGCAGAACCGTGTGCCGAAGATCACCAACACCTGTGAGGATTTGAATTGGAAGCCGACCATCAATATGGCCGACACACTGCGCAATATTTTTGACGCGTACCGCGATCAGGTGGCTGAGGCGAAGGGTTTGGTCGATTAGGCAGGATTTGGGAACTGGGATTTGGGAATTATGAGACCAGCCCAAAATCCCAAATCCCAAATCCCAAATCCTCAATGAAACAGCTCGCCCTCAAAATAGATGTAGACACCTATCGCGGCACCCGCGAAGGCGTGCCGCGCCTGGTTGAAACGCTGCAACGCCATAACGCACAGGCCACGTTTTTCTTCTCGCTCGGGCCGGATCATACCGGGCGTGCCATCAAGCGCGTATTCCGCCCCGGTTTTATCGGCAAGGTGTCGCGCACCTCGGTGGTGGAGCACTACGGCATCAAGACCCTGCTATATGGCACGCTGCTGCCCGCGCCGGATATCGGCAGGAAATGTGCGGACATCATGCGCGGTGTGCGCGATGCGGGCTTCGAAGTCGGCATCCATTGCTACGACCATATCCGCTGGCAGGATTACGTGGCGAACAAAGATGCCGAATGGACGCGGCGCGAGTTGCAACGCGCCGTGGATCGCTACACCGCAATTTTCGGCGAGGCGCCGCATGCCCATGCCGCCGCAGGCTGGCAGACCAACCGTCATGCGCTGCGTTTGACGCAACGCATGGGGTTTGACTACAGCTCCGATACGCGCGGCACGCAGCCATTCATTCCCACCTGGCAGGCCGAAATCATCGCCTGCCCGCAATTGCCCACCACTTTGCCGACGCTGGACGAACTGATGAACCGTGACGGCATCACGTTGGATAATATTGCGCAGCACATCCTGAATTTGACTGCGGATGCGCCGGCAATGGGGCATGTATTCACGTTGCATGCCGAACTGGAAGGCGGCAAGTGGCTGCCGGTGTTTGAGCAGTTGCTGCAAGGCTGGCAGGCGCAGGGCTATGAACTGGTATCGCTGCAGCAATATCTGCAAGGGCTGGACGCCGGTGCGTTGCCGCGCCGCGAAGTTGTGATGCGTGAGGTGGAAGGGCGGGTCGGCAAGCTGGCGGTTGCGGCCGGGGGCGCTACATAGGATTGGTAACCGTTGGCATTAAACCTGCCGCCACAATTTGCACGGGGTCGGGCACAATAACTCACAAATTACCATGCTAATATAGCAGCATACAAAAAGGTGGAGGCTATATGTCAGAAGCCAAGGGGCTTGGGTATTGGGTGGCGTCCCTCTCGCGCATAAACTTACCGGTACTGAAACAAACCACGCGTGATTTGAATGCGCTGCACGACGACGAAGAAAAATTGACCGCCGCTTCCGTCGCCGGGATCATTGCGCGCGATCCAATCATGACGGTCAAGCTGTTGCGCTACCTCCAGCTGCACAAGCACAGATACCAAACAACCGAGGTTGTCCAGATTGAGC
This sequence comes from Gallionellaceae bacterium, assembly GCA_019753125.1. GTDB lineage: Bacteria > Pseudomonadota > Gammaproteobacteria > Burkholderiales > Gallionellaceae > Gallionella. The sequence goes on from JAIELH010000027.1 coordinate 8,462, forward strand.
AGGCCTTGCTGATGCTCGGTATTGATGCGCTTTATAACCATGTGCCGCTTGATTTTACCGTCGAAGAAGCGATGGGGTCGAACATTGACGCGCTTGCCCATGTGCTGCGTGTCGTGCACCGTTTGCATCGTGCTTCCGAATATGCCCGGGACTGGGCGGTGATGCTGCGCGATCTGCATTATGAAGAGGTGCGTATTGCCGCGTTGCTGCACGACATCGCCGAAGTGCTGATGTGGTGTTTTGCGCCCGGGCAGATGCTGGAGATTTACGATATTCAGCACAAGGACAAAACACTACGCAGCCGCGATGTCCAGCAACAGGTGCTGGGGTTTGCGCTGATGGATTTGCAAAGAGAGCTGGTAGTGCAATGGAGCCTGCCGCAGTTGCTGTTTACCCTGATGAACGACTCCAACGCGAACCAGCCGCGCGTACGCAACGTAAATCTGGCGGTCAGGCTGGCGCGCCATTCTGCCGACGACTGGGAAGATGCCGCGTTGCCGGATGATTACAAGGATATCGGCGAATTGTTGCGCATGCCGGCGGATGAGGTAATGATGATGCTGAAGGTGGAGGAGGGTATTTTATGCGACCTCAACCAGCCGCATTAATTCGCGTACGGCAGAATCTGTTTGAAGCTTGTGCGAATTGCAAGCGATAAAACTTGGGCTGGTCAACGTATCCCGACATATTGCGCTACCCATATCCTGTATACGCTGGGCCGGTTAGCATCAGGCTGCGGCGAAGTTGCGGCCGAAGCCGGTTTTATCATGCTGCTGTCAGGCTGTATTGCCGGCGGATTGCCGATTTGCACCGAGGCGGTACGGGAAGCTGGCGTTTGCTCGCTCTTGGCGCCGTTGTTCCTGGTGTCATTATTTTCCTCGTCATCGTATTTCTCGCGTGGCGGATTGCCGTCATACACCAGGTTTTTGCGGTGCAGCAAGTAGGCGTCGCGGGTGAACTCGTAGCGGTCGACTGCCGCTTCATCCAGTATTTTCTCCTGATCGAGCATCTGGGCGCGATGGCTGATGGCGTTGCCGGCATACAGTTGGTTGCGGGTGCGCATATGTTCGACGCGGCGCACTTTGCTTGGACGACTGTCTGCATAGAGCCCCACGCTGTCGCGTAACGTGCTCGGCCCCAGAATGGGCAGGACGATGTAGGGGCCGTTGCCGATGCCCCATTTGCCCAGAGTCTGGCCAAAATCCTCGTTGTGTTTTTCCAGGCCGACTTGAGTGCCAACGTCAATTAACCCGTATAGGCCGACAGTGGTGTTCACCGCAAAGCGCATGGCATCCAGAGCGCCTTGCACCATTTTGAGTTGCAGGAAGTCATTTGCCGTGACGATGACGTCATCCAGGTTGGAGAAAAAGTTGGATACCATCGTTTTGCCAATTTCCGGCATCACGGTGTCGTAGCCCTGTGCAACCGGCTTGATGACGGCCTTGTCTACCGTATCGTTGAATTTGTAGACGCCGCGGTTGAACGATTCCAGCGGATCGGCAGGATTGTTTGCGCGGTTGGAAGCGCAGCCGCTGGTCAACGCGAGGGCAGTGAGTATCAACAGGATGCGGATGGCGTTCATGTTTCGTTGTACGGTATATGGTTGCAGCGATTATAGAGGGTCAGGCTGTTTTCGGCAAAGTGGCCTTAACCCAGATAATCCATTAGGCGGCTCTTTGAGCCTACGCGAGCGCTGACGGACGCTTTGCGGTCATTTTCGTCGCTTGCGCGTCGTCCATGGAATGCCCATGGACTCCTTCCAAGCGCCAAAACTGCCTCACAAATCGCCTCGTCATCATCTCGCGTCCTAATGGATTATCTGGGTTTAACGGCTTGTTTGCCGGTGCGGCTGGGGTGGAGCAATTTCGCCGATGTGAAAACCGAAGCTCCCTTTGCGGCGATCCGCAAAATAATGTTCCAGGCTGAATTTGACCGGACGGAAGGCAATTTCATCCCACGGAATTTCTGCTTCGGAAAACAGCCTGACTTCGAGGCTTTCCGCACCGGGGCCAAAGTTCAGGTCGAGCAGTCTTGCGCGAAACAGCAGATGCACCTGATTGATATAAGGCAGGCTGTACATCGAATATAGCTCGCCGATCTCAATATGCGCATTGGCTTCTTCCAGCGTCTCGCGAATGGCGGCCCCGGTGGTGGTTTCGCCGTTCTCCATGAAGCCGCCGGGCAGTGTCCATAAACCATGGCGCGGCTCGATAGCGCGGCGGCATAACAATATCTTGTCTTCCCACTCGGGAATCGAGCCGATTACCAGATTGGGGTTCTGATAATGAATCGTATCGCAGGCGGTGCAAATGTGGCGCGGGCGGTTGTCGTCGTCCGGGCAGCGCAGCTCGACAGTTGCGCCGCAGCAGGGGCAGAAATTTATTTCCAGATTTGCCACCAGGATTTCTCGGGTTGTTTTTTGCTGGTGGAGAGTGCGGCAGCATCGCTGTTTTTTGCCAGCACCCGCCGCGCATCGTCGCGCAGATCGGTCATGCCCATTGCATCGTAGGCCTGCGCCATGATTTCCAGCGCGTCGCGCGTCGAGGGGCTGTTGGGATATTGCGACAGAACGTCTTGTGCGCGGTTGGTCGCGGCGATGTAGGCGCCACGGCGCAGGTAATAGCGGGCGACATGCAGTTCGTATTGCGCCAGCGAGTTCGACAGATATTGCATGCGTAATATGGAGTCGGGGGCATATTTGCTGCCCGGGAAACGCGTCACCAGGTCGTTGAAGGCGGCAAATGAGTCCTGCGCCGCTTTCGGGTCGCGCTCGGTCGGGTCCTGCCCGCCCAATGCCCTGAGGATGCCAAGCTCGCCGTTGAAGTTGGCCAGCCCCTTCAGGTAGTAGGCATAATCCACATGGGCATTATTCGGGTACTGCTTGATGAAGCGCTCGGCGGCAGAAATGGCTAATGCGGCCTCGCCCTGGCGATAGTAGGCATAGGCAGTGTCCAGCAAGGCCTGTTGCGCGTAGCGGCCATAGGGAAAACGTGACTGTAGCGCATCATAAATCTTGATGGCCTGTTCATAGCCTCCGCCATCCAGTTCTTCCTTGGCCTCTTGATAGAGTTCATTGACCGGCATCTTCTTGATCGTTTGGTAAGGATCTTGCGGAGCATCGAATATGCTGCACGCGGTTAACGTAAGCAGCAGGAATACGGCTAAACTATGGCGCATGACTGAATCCGGTAAAATTTTGTGTAATTATAACACTCGCGAAGCGCTGCATTTTATTGTGCCGGATGAGTGCGCCGGTATGCGTTTCGATCAGATGCTGGCGAAATTGCTGCCGGAATATTCGCGCAGCCGTTTGCAGGAATGGATCGCGATCGGGCAGGCACGTCTGGGCGGTGCTGCGGCTACCGCCAAACAAAAGGTATGGGGCGGCGAAATGGTTGAAGTGCGGCCCCAGGCGCATCCCGCAGAACAGCCGCATCAGGCCGAAGACATCGCGCTCGACATTGTCTATGAAGACGATGTGCTGCTGGTAGTCAACAAACCGGCCGGGCTGGTGGTGCACCCCGGCAGCGGCAACTGGGAAGGCACGCTGCTCAACGCGTTGCTGCACCATGCGCCGCAACTGGAGAATGTGCCGCGCGCCGGCATCGTGCACCGCCTCGACAAAGATACCAGCGGCCTGCTGGTGGTGGCCAAGACGCTCACTGCACAAACCAATCTGGTGCGCCAGCTTCAGGCGCGCTCGGTGAAGCGCGAATATCTGGCGCTGGTGTGGGGCGAATTGAAGCATAGTGGCAGCGTGGATGAACCGGTCGGTCGCCACCCCAGTCAGCGCGTCAAGATGGCCGTGATCGAAAGCGGCAAGCCTGCGGTCACGCATTATCAGATCGAAGAAAAATTTCCGGGGTGCACGCTGTTGCGCTGCCGCCTGGAAACCGGGCGCACCCATCAAATCCGCGTGCATCTGGCGCATATCAAGCATCCGCTGGTCGGCGACAGCGTGTACACCAGAGGCGCGCAGAAATGCGTGCCGGAGTTGCGCGCCCTGCTGAACGGCTTCCCGCGCCAGGCCTTGCACGCCACGCGTCTGGCGCTCGACCACCCGCTGACGGGCGAACGGATCGAGTGGCAGGCGCCTTTGCCGGAAGACATCGCACAATTGCTGCAACAAATGCGCGAGGCAATCCATGCTGCTGCCTGAACACTGCATCATCCCTGATTGGCCGGCGCCCGCCAATGTCATGGCCTTGCAGACCACACGTCAGGGCGGCGTGAGCCATCCGCCTTACGACACGCTGAACCTGGGCGATCATGTCGGCGATGCGCCGCTGGCCGTGGCGCGCAACCGCAACCTGCTCAATACGCTGCTGCCCAGCGAACCGACATGGCTGGAGCAGGTGCATGGCACGGCTGTCGCCAGCGCCGATGCTGCCGGTTGCCGTGTACGGGCGGATGCCGGCATCGCGCGCCAGCGTGCGGCAGTATGCGTCGTGATGACTGCCGATTGCCTGCCGGTGCTGCTGTGCGACCGGCAGGGCAGCGTGGTCGGCGCGGCACATGCCGGATGGCGCGGATTATGCGGCGGCGTAATCGAGGCGACGGTGCAGGCGATGGAAGCCGCGCCGCAACAGTTGATCGCATGGCTGGGGCCGGCAATCAGCCAGGAGGCTTTTGAAGTGGGTGAAGAAGTGCGCGCCGCATTTGTCGCGGCGCATCCGCAAGCCGCATCCGCATTCATTCCCGGGCAGCCCGGCAAATGGCTCGCCGATATTTATGCGCTGGCGCGGCTGCGCCTGGAGGCGATCGGTGTCACTGGAATTTATGGCGGCAATTACTGCACGTTCCGCGAACGCGAGCGTTTTTTTTCCTATCGCCGCGACGGTGTGACCGGGCGCATGGGCAGCTTTATCTGGCTGGAAGAGTGAGATTGAACCACATTGTCATCATCGCGGGTGGCGCCAGCGCAATAATTGTTGGCTTAATTTATTGATTTTTCTGGAAAATATAAATGCCATAAAAAATGTTAAACTGAAAAGCTAAAAATCCGGTCTGGCTGTTGGAGTTTAGTGGGCTATTCGTATGCAAACTTTGAAAAAATCACTGCTTCGGTGTTTGAGCGAACACTCTCATGATGAGACGCGGTTTCTGCACGAACTCAATAAGATCAGATCAAAAGAAGGAGACAAGATATTCACTGTGCTTTTGAAGCTTCTGACGGATTTGGATTTTGAAAAAGAGGATGCCAAGAAAAATTGGCTGGAAATTCTTGATCACCAAGAGGAAATGAGACATCGTCAGGGCAGGCCGATAAATCTGTTGACAGCGATCTGCGATTATTTTTTTACCGTTAACAAATTCTTTAACTCCCCCAAAGTCATCGAATTGGATGTTTTTGAAAAAACCGTCGAGTCGTCCAAAACTGATTCCCTTACCGGGTTGTATAACCGCAGATATTTCGATGAAATCCTGACCAAGGAGATCAACAGGGGGGAGCGCTATGGGACGGAGTTTTCCTTGCTTTTCCTCGATCTTGACGATTTTAAAGTAGTCAATGACACAATGGGGCACAAGGCCGGGGATATTGCCCTGCAAGGCATTGCCGATCTGATCTTGGCAGCAAAACGTTCTGAGGATACCGCTGCGCGTTATGGTGGAGAAGAGTTCGTCCTCATTCTTCCCGAGACCAACAAGATAAAGGCATTGGTTATAGCAGAACGGATACGCGCACGTGCGGAGCAAATGGAGCTGTGTTTTGACAAAAAGAAGTTTCGTGTCACATTGAGCGGTGGGTTGGCCACGTTTCCTGCGGATGGAATAAACGCATCGCAACTTTTACAGAATGCCGACAAGGCGATGTACATCGCCAAGTTTCAGGGTAAAAACAACATCACTTTATATTCACCAAACAAGCGGCAGTTTTTTCGGGTTGACTTTCTGGGTGAAATCGTCACGAAGCCTCTTGAGTCTGTCCAATCAGATGATGTTATGTACGCAAAATCCAAGAACCTGAGCTTGGGTGGAGTTCTTTTTGAAAGCAAGGTTCCGATAAGTCTTGGCGCCTGTCTCCAGATACAAATACCTCTCCCTTCAGTTGAAAATCCCACTGCTTTTTCTTGTGTCGTGACGCGTGTGGAAAGTTTCAATACTTCCTATGATATTGGCGTTTCATTTCTTAATCTGAAAAAAGAAACCAAGGGCGAAGTCATGAGCTATTTGCTGAAACATCTGCAATGATAGGGTGCATGAGGCGTCCCATAAAATCCAATTGCATTTTAATTAAAGCAGGATTGCAAAAGGTGTGAAAGTTTGCTCAGGACAGGGAAATCAAAGTGACATCAGGAAGTTTTTATTTGCTCCAACCCCGACAGCGCGTCAATTCTAATTCGGGCGTGACGCAATGAACCTTGCGCCAGATGTGCTCACCAGCGGCCTTGAATTTGAACTGCTGAACCGTTTTCAGCACGGCTTCCCGTTGCTGGCGCGCCCGTTCGCGGCGATTGGGGCGCAGTTGGGGGTAGATGAGGCAACGGTAATCGAAAAATTGCAGGCGATGCAGGCGCGAGGTTGGATCAGCCGCGTCGGCGCGGTGTTCCGTCCGAATGCCGTTGGTACGAGCGCATTGGCGGCCTTGTCGGTGCCGGTCGAGCGGCTCGATGAAGTGGCCGGTCGCGTCAACGCCTATTCCGAGGTTAACCACAATTACGAGCGTGAGCATCGCTATAACCTGTGGTTTGTCGCAACCGCGCATTCGCCTGAGCGGTTGCGCGCCGTGTTGCGGGAGATCGAGGTGGCAGGCGAGTGCGGGCCGATGCTGGTGCTGCCGATGCTGGAGGGCTATCACATCGATCTGGGTTTCGATATGGCGGCAGACGCGATACGGCATTCCGGCAATGCTGTTGAAAAACCGCCTGTGCCGCTACCTTGCGCTGCTCCCCCGGCAGCGCCAATCAGTGAGGCGGAGCGTGTGCTGGTCGATGCGTTGCAGGATGGGCTGGCGTTTGTGCCGAGGCCCTTTGCCGCATTGGGGTGCACCGAAGCGGAGGCGTTTGCGACGCTGGTGCGCTGGCTGGAAACTGGCGTGGTAAAACGTTTTGGCGTCGTCGTGCGGCATCGTGAGATGGGGTTCACGGCGAACGCGATGGTGGTATGGGATGTGCCGGATGCCGAAGTGGGCGAAGTCGGCCGGCGCATCGCCGCTTCCGCGCAGGTCACGCTCTGTTATCGCCGTCCGCGGCAATTGCCGCACTGGCCCTACAACCTGTTCTGCATGATGCACGGCAAGGATCGCGCCGAAGTGGAAGCAAGAATCGCCGCATTGGCCGAAAGCTGTGCGCTGGGCGCGTATCCGCGCGCTATTTTATTCAGCCGTCGCCGCTTCAAGCAGCGCGGAGCGCGTTATGCGGTATCGCCGGAAATGGCGTTGGCGGAAATATTACCGGAGGCCGGGCATGGACGAGGTTGATCGCGCGATTATCAATGGTCTGCAGGGCGGCCTGCCGGTGTGCGAGCGCCCCTATCTGGAGGCGGCGCAGCGCATCGGCATTGGCGAAGAAGACTTGATCGCACGCCTGTCGCGGTTGCTGGCCGAAGGTGTGCTGACCCGCATCGGCCCATTGTTCCAGATCGAGCGGATCGGCGGCGCATTTACGCTGGCCGCGCTGCATGCGCCGCAAGACAGCTTCGATGCGGTGGTTGCCAAGGTCAATGCGCTGCCGGAAGTGGCGCACAATTATGCGCGCGACCACAAGCTCCTCAATATGTGGTTCGTGCTGGCCACCGAGACGCCGGAAGAAATAGATAATGTGATCGGCAGGATAGAGTGCGACACCGGGTGTGAGGTATTTAATTTCCCGAAAAGCCGCGAATATTTTGTCGAACTGAAATTCGAGGCTTGAGGCTCGTCAATGAATGGTTCAAACAGCCAATTCCCTGATGCACCTGTCGTTGATGCACCCATCGTCGACGCAATAGATCGCGCCATCATCGTCGCCACGCAGGAGGGGCTGCCGCTGGTGGCGCGCCCTTATCATGTGCTTGCCGAACAGTTGCAGCTGTCTGCGGAAGAGGTCATGCAGCGGCTGCGGCGCATGCAGGACAGCGGTGTGATCCGCCGTATCGGGGTCGTACCCAATCACTATGCGCTCGGTTACCGGGCAAACGGCATGTCGGTATGGAATGTGCCGGACGAGCAGGTGGACAGGCTGGGCGAGCAGGTCGGCAAGTTCGATTTTGTCAGCCACTGCTATCGTCGGCCGCGCTGCCTGCCCCAATGGCCGTATAATTTGTTTGCGATGGTGCATGGCAAAAGCCGCGACGAGGTCGAGGCGAAGGTAGAAAAAATCGCCGGGCTGCTGGGCGAATACGCGCTCGGTCACGATATCCTGTACAGCACGCGCATCCTGAAGAAAACCGGTTTGCGGCTCGCCGGATCGAGTCTGAAAAAATAAAGGAATACCATGTTTCGTATCAGTCATTACATGCGCGAAATCGCCCATCCAACGCCGCTCGGGCCGAAGCGCAACCCGTCCGGTCCGGTCGTGATCTGGAATTTGATCCGGCGCTGCAACCTTACCTGCAAGCATTGCTATTCGATCTCTGCCGACAAGGACTATGCCGGCGAGCTGAGCACTGCCGAAGTGTGTGCGGTGATGGATGACCTGCGCGATTTCGGCGTGCCGGTGCTGATCCTGTCCGGCGGCGAGCCGTTGCTGCGCAGCGATATTTTCGAGGTGGCGCGCTATGCCAAGAAAAAAGGCTTTTATGTCGGCCTGTCGAGCAACGGCACGCTGATCGATGAGAGCAATATTGAAAAGATTGCGGCTATCGGCTTCGACTATGTCGGCGTCAGCCTGGACGGCATGCGCGAGACGCACGATGTTTTCCGCTGCAAGGCGGGGGCTTTCGATACTTCGCTGCACGGTGTGCGCTTGTGCCGCGATGCCGGCATCAAGATCGGCGTGCGTTTTACGCTGACCCAGAACAACGCGCATGACTTGCCCGCGCTGCTGAATCTGGTCGATGACGAAGGCATCGACAAGTTCTATTTGTCGCATCTGAATTATGCCGGGCGCGGCAACAAGAACCGGGAACACGACGCTTTTCTGGAGACGACGCGAAAGGCGCTGGATATGCTGTTCGACACCTGCTGGGACGACATCGGACGTGGCGGAAAGAAGGAATTTGTCACCGGCAACAATGACGCCGACGGCGTTTATTTGCTGCGCTGGGTGCGCCGCCATTTTCCCGAACGCGAGGGCGATCTGCGCGCCAAGCTGGCGCAGTGGGGCGGCAACTCGTCCGGCGTGAATGTCGCCAACATCGATAACCTCGGTCATGTGCACCCCGACACGTTCTGGTGGCATCACAACCTCGGCAATGTGCGCGAGCGGAAGTTTTCTGAGATATGGCGCGACACCTCCGACCCGCTGATGGCGGGCCTCAAGGCATCCCCCCGGGCAATCAAAGGCCGCTGCGGGGCATGCGCTTATTTTGATGTGTGCGGTGGCAACACGCGCGTGCGCGCATTGCAGCTGACCGGCGATCCATGGCAGGAAGATCCAGCCTGTTATTTGTCGGATGACGAAATCGGTATTAGCGGAGCGCGCGAGCGCCTCAAGGTGACACCGTATATTCCAACTTCCAAAGTGAGAGTAGCATGAAGATGCGCATGTTGATGATCGTTGCCTCTTTGTTGGGGGCGGGTTGGCAGGGTGTTGCCGCTGCCGATAAAGACGGCGATGCCGGTGCGCTTTACCAGAAACATTGCGCTTCGTGCCACGGCGCCGACCGATTGGGCGGCGAAGGCCCGGCGCTGCTGCCGGACAACCTAGCGCGCCTGCGCCGTGCGGATGCTGTCAAGGTCATTGCCGAAGGCCGCATCGCGACGCAAATGCCGGGCTTCGCGGACAAGCTTGCGGCGGAGCAGGTCAAGGCGTTGGCCGATCTGGTTTACACGCCACCGGCGCAGACGCCGGTGTGGGGTATCGACGAGATTCGCAAGTCGCGCATCGAACATTACCAGCCGGGCAGCTTGCCCGACAAGCCCGTGTTCAAGGCGGACCCGTTGAATTTGTTCGTTGTCGTGGAGGTCGGCGATCATCACGCAACGATACTCGATGGCGACAAATTCGAGCCGATCGCGCGCTTCCCGACACGCTACGCGCTGCATGGAGGCCCCAAATTCTCGCCGGACGGGCGCTATGTTTACTTTGCCTCGCGCGACGGCTGGATCGCCAAATACGACATCTGGAACCTGAAACTGGTCGCGGAAATCCGCGCCGGCATCAACACGCGCAATCTCGCGGTATCGAGCGACGGGCGTTTCGCAATAGCGGCCAACTATTTGC
>JAIELH010000055.1 GCA_019753125.1 Gallionellaceae bacterium
CGGCAACGAAAAAATTCTGTGTTTACTCATTTGGCAGATCGCTCTCCAGCGGCAATTCCCCGCTGCCCGGATTGCCGGCAGCTATCAACCCGAAATGGCGATAGGCATTCGCGGTGGCCATGCGTCCGCGCGGGGTGCGCTGCAAATAGCCCTGCTGGATCAGGTACGGCTCCAGCACATCCTCGATCGTATCGCGCTCTTCGCCGATCGCGGCGGCGAGGTTGTCCACACCGACCGGGCCGCCGAGGAATTTTTCGATGACGGTCAGCAGCAGCTTCCGGTCCATCACATCCAGCCCGCGCGCATCGACATCCAGCATCGTCAATGCGGCGTCCGCCACTTCACGTGTCGCATGACCATCGGCGCGGACATCGGCGTAGTCGCGCACGCGGCGCAACAGGCGGTTGGCGATGCGCGGCGTGCCGCGCGAGCGTCTGGCGATTTCCAGCGCGCCGTCGGGCGAGATTGGCAGTTCCAGCAACGAGGCCGAGCGCGTGACGATGCGCTGCAATTCTTCAGGCGTGTAAAACTCCAGCCGCGCGACGATGCCGAAGCGGTCGCGCAACGGATTGGTCAGCATGCCGGCGCGCGTGGTCGCGCCGACCAGCGTGAACGGCGGCAGGTCGAGCTTCACCGAGCGCGCCGCCGGACCTTCGCCGATCATGATGTCGATCTGGTAATCCTCGAGCGCGGGATACAGGATTTCCTCAACCACCGGCGACAGGCGATGGATTTCGTCGATGAACAGCACGTCGTTCGGTTCGAGATTGGTCAGCAGCGCGGCGAGGTCGCCGGCGCGCTCCAGCACCGGGCCGGAAGTGTGACGCAGGTTCACGCCCATCTCGCGCGCGATGATCTGCGCCAAGGTGGTCTTGCCCAAGCCGGGCGGGCCGAACAGCAGCACATGATCGAGCGGCTCGTTGCGCCGTTTCGCAGCCTGGATGAATATCTCCAACTGGCTGCGTATCTTTTCCTGGCCGACATATTCGTCGAGCTGCTTCGGGCGCAACGCGCGCTCCAACGCCTCCTCATGTTGCGAGGCGGGTGCCGCCGAAATCAGGCGCGGTTCGGCGCTAAGGTTGTCGCTATGGATCATGATTTGGACAAAAGTTTAAGGGCTTGGCGGATGCCGTCCGACACGCTGCTATTTTTTGGTAGCTGTTTTGCCGCCCAATCTGCTTCCTTCTCGTTGTAGCCCAGTGCCAGCAATGCGTTGGTGATATCGCTGTTGGATGATGCGACAGCCCCGCCCTGTACCGCGCTTGCGCCTGTTGTTAAGAATTTGCCCTGCAACTCCAGCAGCAGGCGCTCGGCGGTTTTCTTGCCGACGCCGGGTATCTTGGTAAGTCGCCCGGCTTCTTTGTTGGCGACCGCTGCGGCAAGATCGGCAAGGCTCAACCCGGACAGCACCGACAAGGCCAACTTGGGACCGACCCCGCTGATCTTGAGCAACTGGCGGAATGCGAGGCGTTCCTCGTTGCTCAAGAAACCGTATAGCAAATGCGCATCCTCGCGCACGATCAACTGCGTGTGCAGCACCACTTTTTCGTGCAGCACCGGCAGGTTATAGAACGTGCTCATCGGCACATCCAGCTCGTAGGCTACGCCTTGCACATCCAGCAATATCTGTGGCGGATTTTTTTCCAGCAGGATACCGCTCAAGCGACCGATCATTTTCCCAATCCCCGCATGAATTCATCGGCATTGACATCAGCCTGCCGCAGCAAGCCGTGCAAAGTACCTGTTTTAACTTCTTTGTGATTAGGAACGACACATCCGCTTGATCCACGCCGAAGGACGATATGACTCCCTTTTTGCCGCATCACTACAAACCCAAGCGCCACGAGCGCCTTGACGATTTCCGCTCCCGACAAAACAGGAAGCTTAGGCACATGCCACCTCGAAGGTAGTCACCAGCGGATGTGCGCCAAAATGGGATGGAAACTCTTCGAGATACAACGCGGTGGCCTCTTGCAGATTGGCTAGCGCCTCCTGCACGGTTTCTCCCTGTGTCGTTGTTCCAGTTTCGGGGTTCAAGGCGATATAACCGCCTTCTTCGGCAGGAGTAAGAACAGCTGTCAGCAACATGATGCCTCCTAAATGTGAATCGTTATGCCCATGAAGGGCTGTTTCCCGCTATCCCAACCTGCCGTTACGCATACGCAGGCCCTTGGTTGCCAACGCGCCCAACCCTGTGCCGCTGTGCGCGTGGCAGATTGCACAGGCCAACGCATCCGCCGCATCCGGGCTGGGCATACCGGACAGTTTCAACAGGCGCTGCACCATCATCTGCACTTGCTCCTTGTCGGCATGGCCGTTGCCGACCACCGCCTGCTTGACCTGCAACGCGGTGTATTCCGCCACCGGCAGATTCGCCAGCACCGCCGCACAAATTGCCGCGCCGCGCGCTTGCCCGAGCAGCAGCGTGGATTGCGGATTCACGTTGACGAATACCTTTTCCACCGCCACCTGACCGGGCTGGTGCTGTGCAATCACTTCACCCAATGAATTCAGGATGGCTTTCAAACGCTCCGGCAACTCGCCGTCCGGCGTCTTGATGCAGCCGCTGGCGACGTAATGCAGTTGTTGCCCTTCCTTGTCCAGCACCCCAAAACCCGTGACGCGCAGGCCGGGGTCGATGCCTAAAACTCTTATGGGAGAAGGGAGAAGGGGGAAGGGGGAAGGGGGGGTCATCGGTGCGCGCAGGTTTTACCCTTCTCCCTTCCCCCTTCACCCTTCTCCAGCTTCATTCCTCGATCACCGCCGTCGTATACACTTCCTGCACATCGTCCAGATTCTCCAGCGCATCGAGCAATTTCTGCATCTTCACCGCATCGTCGCCGGTAAACGACACTTCATTGGCCGGCTTCATCGTCACTTCGGCAAATTCCGGTTTGTATCCTGCCGCCTCCAGCGCCTGCTTCACCGCGACAAAATCATTCGGCGCGGTAATCACTTCGATGCTGCCGTCGTCGTTGGTCGAGATGTCTTCCGCGCCGGCGTCCAGCGCGACTTCCATCAGGCCGTTCTCGTCGGTGCCCGGCGCGAAGATCATCTGCCCACAATGAGTGAACAGGAACGCCACCGAGCCGTCCGTTCCCAGGTTGCCGCCATTCTTCGAGAAGGCATGGCGCACTTCCGCGACGGTGCGCGTCTTGTTGTCGGTCATGCAGTCCACCATTACCGCCGCGCCGTTGATGCCGTAGCCTTCGTAGCGCAGCTCCTCGTAATTCACCCCTTCGAGCTGGCCGCTGCCGCGCTTGATCGCGTTCTCGACAGTATCCTTGGGCATGTTGTTTTCGCGCGCCTTCTCGATCGCCAGACGCAGGCGCGGATTGGCTCCCGGGTCGCCGCCGCCCATGCGCGCCGCCACGGTTATTTCCTTGATCAGCCGCGTGAATATCTTGCCGCGCTTGACGTCCTGCTTGCCCTTGCGGTGTTGGATGTTCGCCCACTTGCTATGTCCAGCCATCATTGCTCTCCAAAAATCAATCCCCGCGATGTTATCATTTCCGCCTGTTTAACCCAATACGAACCCTGACCGAACATCATGAGCGCACCGATACTGATCGCCAAAAACAACCGGCAAGAACTTTTCCAGTTGTACACAAATCGGTATTTTGTGAAGGGCAATGAACATAACAATCAGCTCCCAGGGAGCCGCGCCGGTAATGTCAAATGTTAGCGCCACTGACTGGTTTGTGTCGCCAGTGGGAGTTGACAACTGGCGGTTTCACGGCAGAGCGAATTTTTTGCTGCCAATGGGCTGGTTTCAGGCAAGCAGCTCACAATGATAAATTGCCAAACTGCCATTCATTTTGAGGTGCTATTGGAGGAGCTAATAATACTTACAGGCAGGGCCTGAACCCTGCCCGTCATTTCCTGACAATAGTTATTTTCTACCGCCAGCAGGCCTCATAGCTTCCCTCGCAGCCTCTTGTTTTTGCTTGAGCGCTTCCATCGCCTGGTGTTCCTGCTGTGCGCAGGATTTCATCTGCTCATGGTTGGTTGCCGCATTTACACAGCTCAATGCTGTCTGAAGAATAGCGATTCTGCCCTGAATGCCATCAACCCTGGCTTGCTTCATTTTTGAAAACATTTCCTGATGTTTGGCTTCGTCACCGGAACCCTGTTGCTTAACATTGTCACCCGCCGCATATGCCGCTGATGAAGCGAGCACTAAAACCAGTAATGCAAAAAGACTTTTGTTCATGATCTTCTCCTTGATTTTGAGTTGTAGCGGCTACTTGCCAATCTGTTTGCTGACGGCATTTTCCTCTTGATTCAGCGTTCTCTGCTCTTGCTTGGTGATATGCCCGCCGTGTTGCGATGCCATCGCACGTTCTTCCTTGCGAATCTGGCGGTCTTCTTTATGCAGCGTGGCAGCTTGAGCCTTGGTAATTTCGCCTTCCCTGACTTCCTTGTTGATGCGCTTGTTCTGATTGCTCAGGCGCTTGTTTACTTGTGCGCGACGGGGGTGATCCTTGTTGAATTGTTCTTCGGCGGCAAAGGTGCTGCTAGCCATACTGCCGAGCAACAGGGTGGCGGTGAACAAGATGATGCTACGTGTTGTACGGTTCATGATAATTTCTCCTGAGTAGTTTCTGGTTTTGGCAATTGCCAGCCAATCGCCATAAGCAAAATAACGCCGGCATCGGCACTATGTTGACACAATTTACATATGGTTACATATTGTGTTGTTCAAGCCTGAACCACTATACCTGATTGCTAAAGGGCGGCATCAAGACAGAAACCGCTCCACCGCCATCACCTCGAAAGGCCATCCGAGCTCACTGCCGGTATCGATGCGCCGCAACCCCGGCTTCGCGCAGAATAGCCTCTGCTTCATCGCAAAGATGGCAGAATTCGGTTCCATAAAACTCGATTGTGACCCTGAAAGACATGGTCAGTGCAGGTTGATGATGCGCCAGCCGTGCCGTTCGGCATGGGCGCGCAGCGTGTCATCCGGGTTTGCGGCGACCGGCTGTTTTACCCTGCGCAGCAGCGGCAGGTCGTTGTGCGAATCGCTGTAGAACGTGCTGTCGGCGAAGCTGTCCATGCTCCAGCCGCGTGCCGCTAGCCAGTTGTCCAGGCGCGTGATTTTCCCCTCGCGGAAGCACGGCACATCGGCGACGCGTCCGGTGAATTCGCCGCCTTTGTGTTCCGGTTCAGTCGCGATCAGATGCTCGACACCGAATTCGCGTGCAATCGGCGCGGTGACAAAACTGTTGGTCGCGGTGATGATGACGCACACGTCGCCCTGTTCGCGATGCTGGCGCACCAGATCGCGGGCTGGCTGGGCAATCATCGGCAGCACGCTCTCGCGCATGAATTGCCGGTGCCATTCATCCAGCGTCTTGCGCGCATGATGCGACAGCGGCTTCAATTGAAAATCCAGAAACTCGTGGATGTCCAGCGTCCCGGCCTTGTAATGCTCGTAGAACGCAAGGTTTTTGGTCTCGAACAGTTCGCGGTCGAGCACGCCGATGCGTATCAGGAATTGCGCCCATTCGAAATCGCTGTCGCCGTTGAGCAGGGTGTTATCAAGGTCAAATAAAGCCAGGTTCACTTTGTTTCCAGTTCTCGTTGTAAAACTTCCTTGAGCAGAGGCACGGACGGAGCGCGATGCAGGCGCAGCGAGTGTTCGTCCAGCGCATCCAGCGCCGCCATCAGACTCGGCAGGTCACGCCGCCCGTGCCGCAACAGGTACTGCACCACTTCCTGCGGCAGCGCGAAACCGCGTGACTGCGCATGCTGCGCGAGCGCCTGTGCTTTCTCTGCATCGTTCAGGCAGTGCACCTGGTAGACCAAGCCCCAGCCGAGGCGGGTGCGCAGGTCGTCGCGCAGATCGAGATGCAACGGTGCCTGCCTGCCGCTGACCAGCAACATGCCGCCGCTTTCGCGCATCCGGTTGTAGAGATTGAACAGTTCGATCTGCGCGGCGTCATCGAGAGACTCGACATCATCCACCGCTACCACTGCTGTGCTGGCATCCATGCGCGGCACACTGCCGCATGCATAGACCGCGCTGCATTGCGCCGCCAATGCCGCACTGACACATCCCTGCAACAGGTGGCTCTTGCCGCTGCCGTTTTCGCCCCACAGATAGAAGCCCCGCTCGCCGCTGCCCGACAGCGCGCGGCGCAACGCACAGAGCAATTCGAGGTTGCGCCCCGCGACGAAATTGTCCAGCGTCGGCTGGCTATCCGGGGCAATATCGAGCAGCAACTGGCTCACAGGCACCTCATAGCTTCTGGTACATGCTGCTTGAAAAGTACCACGCCTTGGTATGGCGCAACGCGACCAGCAGGATCGCGGCCAGCGGCAATGCGAGCAGCAGCCCGAAGAAACCGAACAATTGCCCGAAGGCCAGCAACGCAAAGATCACCGCCAGCGGATGCAGGCCGATGCGTTCGCCGACCAGCCAGGGCGTGACGACCATACCTTCCAGCAACTGCCCCGCACCAAACACGGCCCACACGATCAGCACGCCGCTGAAATCGGGGAATTGCATTACTGCCGCCAGCGTCGCGAGCGTCAAACCGATGATCATGCCCAGATACGGCACGAACACCAACATGCCGGCCAGGATACCGATCGGCAGCGCGAACTCCAGCCCGGCCAGCCACAACACCAGCGTGTAATAGACGCTCATCAGCAGCATCACCGAAATTTGTCCGCGCAGGAATTCCGCCAGTACGCGATCCACCTCGCTGGCGATCTCTGCCACCTTGGCATGCCAATGGCGCGGCACCAGCTGGTCAATGCGCGCCGCCAGAGCATTCCAGTCGCGCAGCAGGTAGAACATCACGACCGGAATCAGCAGCAGATTGACCAATGCGCCGAGGATCGCCCCGCCGCCGCTGCCGACCCACGGCAACAATTTTCCGGCCATCCCGCCCGCGCTTTGCCAATGGCTCAGCAACGCATCCTTCACCGCCTGGCTGTCCCAGCGCAATTCTGTGCCAAGCCACTGCTGCAATTGCGGCAGCAGCCGCCCACGCGCGGCATCGATCCAGTCCGGCAGGCGCGCGACGAACAGGCTGATTTCCTTTTCCAGCAGCGGCAGCATGATCAGCAACAGCGAGGCGATCAGCAGCAGCAATCCGCCCATCACCAGCATTACCGCCAATGTGCGCGGGATTTTTCGGGCACTCATCCATTGCACCAGCGGATTGCAGATATAGGCGAGGATCGCCGCCGCGACAAACGGCGTCAGGATCGGGCCGAGCAAATACAGCAGCAAAACAGTCACTGCGGCAAAAGACAGCCATTGTGCGGCAGCGAAGCGGGGCGTAATCATTTCGGGTAAAATTCGCGGCGAGAATTGTGCTGCACTTTACCTTTAAGAAAGCGAGAACTCAACTTGAATAATCCGACTGGCAACCCGGCAGCCGCTAACGGCGGCAGCCTTTCCTACCGCGACGCCGGTGTCGACATCGACGCGGGCGACCGCCTGGTCGAGAACATCAAACCGTTCGCCAAACGCACGATGCGCCCCGAAGTCTTGAGCGGCATCGGCGGCTTTGGCGGCCTGGTCGAAATCTCCAAAAAATACCGGGAGCCGGTGCTGGTGTCCGGCACCGACGGCGTGGGGACAAAACTGAAGCTTGCGTTCGAGCTGAACCGCCACGATACGGTAGGCATCGACCTGGTCGGCATGAGCGTGAACGACATTCTGGTGCAGGGCGCGGAGCCGTTGTTCTTCCTCGATTATTTCGCCTGCGGCAAACTGGACGTGGATGCCGCCACCGAAGTCATCAAGGGCATCGCGACCGGCTGCGAACAATCCGGTTGCGCGCTGATCGGCGGCGAGACCGCCGAGATGCCCGGCATGTACCCGGTGGGCGAATATGACCTCGCGGGCTTTGCCGTCGGCGTCGTGGAAAAGGCCAATATCATTACCGGCGCCGACATCAAGGCCGGCGACACAATCATCGGCCTCGCCTCGAACGGCGCGCATTCGAACGGCTATTCGCTGGTGCGCAAGATCATCGAGCGTAACCGCCCCGACTTGAACGCCAGGTTCGACGGCGCGCGCACGCTGGCCGAGTGCATCATGGCGCCGACGCGCATCTACGTGAAGCCGCTGCTGGCGCTGATGCAGACCGTCACGATCAAAGGCATGGCGCATATCACCGGCGGCGGCCTGCTGGAAAACGTGCCGCGCGTGCTGCCGCAGAACGTGGTCGCCCGGCTCGACGGCAAGACCTGGCATACGCCCAAACTGTTCGGCTGGCTGCGCGAGGCGGGCAACGTCGCGCAACAGGAAATGTATCGCACCTTCAACTGCGGCATCGGCATGGTGGTGATCGTGGACAAGAACGATGCCAATACGGCACTGGCGCAACTCAATGCGGCAGGAGAGACGGCTACCGTGATCGGCACGATACGCGCGCGTAGCGGCAATGAGGCGCAAACGATAGTGGAGGGTGGAAAGTAGGAAGTGGGAAAACCACTCAACATCTCCCACTGCACATTCACCACTTCCCATTTTTTCCATATGAAAAAAATCGTCATCCTGATCTCTGGGCGCGGCAGCAACATGCAGGCACTGCTGAAAGCAAAGCTGCCGTGCAGCATCGCGGCAGTGATCAGTAATCGTGCCGATGCTGGAGGATTGAGCATCGCGCAGGCGCACGGCATCCCGACTGCCGTCGTGTCGCATCGCGATTATGCGGATCGCGAAAGCTTCGATGCCGCACTGGCGCAAACGATCGACAGCTACCAGCCCGATTTCGTCGTGCTGGCCGGATTCATGCGCATACTCACCGCAGGCTTTGTGGCGCGTTATCACGGCCGGCTGGTCAATATCCACCCATCGCTGCTACCCGCTTATGGCGGTCTCGACACCCATGCACGAGCGTTGCACGACGGGGTCAGGATACATGGCTGTACGGTACATTTCGTCACGCCCGATCTGGATCATGGCCCGATCATCATCCAGGCTGCCGTGCCGGTGCTGTGCGACGATACCGCGCAAACGTTGGCTGCACGCGTGCTGCGCGAAGAGCATCGTATCTACCTGCAAGCCATCCGTTGGCTATGCCAGGATGAGGTCAAGCTAAGTGAAAACGGCCGAGTCTTATTCAATAGCCGCAAACATACAAGCCATCCGCTGATTTCACCCGGGTTGGAATAACAGATGACAGAGGACAGAAGACAGAGGACAGAAGCGTTGTCGCGGCTAAGCCGCGTCTCTTGGCTGTTTTCATTCCTCTGTTTTCTGATAAAACCACTGGTGAAACAACTAGCCATCTGGCTAGCCCAGCAAAGAACGCTAGGCAAGCCATTGGTTATAGCCATTCCACTAAGCAATCCAAAAACGATTGCCAAGTGGCTGGTTATGTCCTCTGTCTTATGTCCTCTGTCTTCTGTCTTTGCCGCCCCGCCACACAACGTCCAGGCTTATTACGACGTCTATAAGGGCAGTTTGAAGGTCGGCCAGATCGAGGAGATTTATACGCGTGACAAGGAGCGCTATACGCTATCCAGCACTACTACGCCAGTCGGTCTGCTGGCGGCTTTCAAGCCGGAAAAAATCTTCATCAACAGCAGCGGCCTGGTCGGCAAGGAAGGTTTGAAGCCAATGCGCTTCAGCCATCAGCGGGAAAAAGACAGCAGCAAAGATGGCCACGCCGAATTCGATTGGGCAAAAAAACAGCTTACATTGACGCATGAGGCGCAGCGCACCGTGCTGGCGCTGCCGGACGGCACGCAAGACCGCCTGAGCGCGATGTACCAATTCATGTTTTTGCCGCTGCAGAGCGCGACGACGCTGGATTTTCCGATGACCAATGGCAGAAAGCTCGACAGCTACCACTATGCCGTTACGCCTGATCAGATGCTCAAGGTTCCCGCCGGGGAGTTCAGGGTCAGTTATCTCGATAGTCAGGCCAAGGCCGGCGAGACCCGCACCGAAATCTGGCTGGCCACGCAGCACAATAATTTGCCGTGCAAAATGATCATCACCGATGCCAGCGGCGACCAGCTTACCCAGGTGTTGAGCAAGTTCATCGTTAAGTGATCAGCCCGGGCTGAAATCGTAGGGATAATTTTTCAGTACCGGCTTCATCAGCATATCTTCCTTGACGACGTGGTCGATCAGCCAACTCCTCAACAAACCGGTGATGTGTTCAAACATGCCTTCAGGCAGCGTTTCACTCTCGACAGTCAATCCATTCTTTACGTGTTCGAGTTTTTTCAGCATGTATTGATGCGACAGGCTGTGCTCATCGAACGAAAATCCGACTGTCCGTGCAATGCGTTCCTCATTTCTGAAATGATTGCGCATGCTGTCCAGCAGCAGCTTTAGCGAGTGAAGCAAATTGGTGCGATCCATTGCTATGAATGCTTGCTCCACGCTGTTGATCACATGCACTATCTGTTGATGTTCTGAATCTATCAGAGCATTCCCGACACTTAACTGCTCCGTCCACACCAGTTCCATCGTACCCTCGTTGCCATGTTGCTTAACGAGCAGGATTATATTTTGCGGGCAACCGCTTGTACATGCCCAACTGCCAGCCTGACAGGCAGATTGGCAACCCTGTTAAACTGCGCGCCTGAATTTTCAAGAAATATTCTCCAATATGCTGATTACCGAATACCGTCTGGACCTGATCATCCAGGCATTGCGCGCGATCCTGCCGCTGGCACACCCCGCCGACACCACATTGCGCTACTTCTTTCAGAACGAGCGCATCGGCTCCAACGAGCGTGCGCTGGTGGCCGAGACCGTGTTCGGCGTGTTGCGCCACCGCCTGCTGCTGGAACACGCCTGCGCCAAACTGGATGCCACCCCGCGCCGCATGGCGCTCGCCCACCTGATTCGCTTCGGTGGCTATAATCTGCGCGAGCTCGAACCGGTTCTGAAGCGTGACGAGAAAGACTGGCTGGCGACGGTCAAGGCGGTGAAACCCGCCGACTTGCCGTTGCCGGTGCAGGCCGAGCTGCCGGAATGGCTCATCGAAAAGATGCGCGCCTCCTATTCTGATGAAGACATTCTGACGCTCGGCGTGGCGATGCAACAGGGCGCGCCGCTGGATATTCGCGTCAACACGCTGCTCGCCAAACGCGACGATGTGCTGCAACAACTGCATGATAAAAAGATCGAAGCGACGCCCACGCCGTACTCGCCGGTCGGCATCCGCCTCAAGGAGAAAATTCCACTGAACAAGGATGTGCTGTTCACCGAAGGCAAGGTGGAAGTGCAGGACGAGGGCAGCCAGTTGCTCGGTTTTTTGCTTGCGCCAAGACGCAACGACATGGTCGTGGACTTCTGTGCCGGCGCCGGTGGCAAGACGCTGATGCTGTCCGCGCTGATGAATTCGCAGGGGCGTCTGTATGCGATGGATGTTTCCGAGAAACGCCTCGCGAACCTCAAACCGCGCCTGAAGCGCTCCGGCGCCAGCAACATCCAGCCGATGCTGATCGCGCACGAGAATGACCTCAAGGTGAAGCGCCTGGCGGGCAAGATAGACCGGGTGCTGGTGGACGCGCCGTGCAGCGGGCTCGGCACGCTGCGCCGCAACCCCGACCTGAAGTTCCGCCAGTCGCCCGGCAGCCTCGAAGAGCTGACGCAGAAACAGGCCGCGATCCTCGCCTCGGCGAGCCGTCTGCTGAAGAAAGGTGGGCGTCTGGTGTACGCGACATGCAGCATCCTGCCGGAAGAAAACCAGCACATCGTGCAAGCCTTCCTTGCCGCCCATCCGGATTTCGTGTTGCGCCCGGCCGGCGAAGTGTTGCAGCAACAGAAGATCGCGCTGGAAATGGGCGATTACCTGGAACTGCGCCCGCATCTGCATGGCACGGACGGTTTTTTTGCGGCGGTGCTGGAACGGGTTTGATACACCAGTGTGGCGCAGCAGGTAGGATGGGTTGAGCACAGCGATACCCATCGTTCTATGGCAACACAAATTGATGGGTAGCTTTGCATAGCCATCTGACTAAGGCAGCAAGCTGCCAAGTCATTGGTTATCGCTGCGCTCAACCCATCCTACGAACTAATCGCAGGACACGGGCATCAGCCCAGCCGCCAGTTATAATTACCCCCTTTTATGCATATCGCAGGCATTACGATGGAACACCAAAAGAACGAACTCGCCAAAAGCTTTGAGCCCAAAGACATCGAATCGCGTTGGTACCCCAAGTGGGAGGCGTCCGGCTATTTCAATGCCGGGCTGGATACCTCAAAGCAGGATAATTTCTGCATCCTGCTGCCGCCACCGAACGTCACCGGCACGCTGCACATGGGACACGGCTTCAACCAGACGCTGATGGATACGCTGACGCGCTACCACCGGATGCGCGGCGACAACACGTTGTGGCAACCGGGTACCGACCATGCCGGCATCGCGACGCAGATCGTCGTCGAACGCCAGCTCGATGCGCAGGGCGTGTCGCGCCACGACTTGGGGCGCGAAGCATTCATCGAGAAGGTGTGGGAATGGAAGGAATATTCCGGCAACACGATCACGCAACAGATGCGCCGCCTCGGCACTTCGCCGGACTGGTCGCGCGAGCGCTTCACGATGGACCCCGGTTTGAACAAGACCGTCACCGAAACTTTCGTGCGCCTGTACAACGAAGGCCTGATCTATCGCGGCAAGCGGCTGGTGAACTGGGATCCGAAGCTGCACACGGCGGTTTCCGATCTCGAGGTCGTGCAGGAAGAGGAAGACGGCTTCATGTGGCACATCCGCTACCCGCTCGCGGAGCCGGACACCGCGCATGGCCTGACTCACCTGACCGTCGCGACCACCCGCCCCGAGACGATGCTTGGCGACGTGGCGGTGATGGTGCATCCGGAAGACGAGCGCTATGCACACCTGATCGGCAAGCAGGTGAAGCTGCCGCTGTGCGAGCGCAACATCCCGGTCATTGCCGACGAGTATGTGGACAAGGAATTCGGCACCGGCGTCGTGAAGGTCACGCCTGCGCACGATTTCAACGACTACGCGGTGGGGCAACGGCACAAACTGCCACAAATCTGCATCCTGACGCTGGATGCCAAAATCAATGCACATGCGCCTGTGCAATACCAGGGTATGGATCGCTTCGCTGCGCGCAAGCAGATCGTCGCCGACCTCGAAGCGGCAGGTCTGTTCGAAAAGGCCGACAAGCACAAACTCAAGGTGCCGCGCGGTGATCGCACCGGCATCGTGATCGAGCCAATGCTGACCGACCAGTGGTTCGTCGCGATGAGCCAGCCGGGAAAAGAAGGAAAATCCATCACCGAGCAGGCGCTGGAATGCGTCGCTTCCGGCGAGATCAAGTTCCATCCGGAAAACTGGGTGAACACCTACAACCAGTGGCTGAACAACATTCAGGACTGGTGCATCTCGCGCCAGTTGTGGTGGGGCCACCAGATTCCGGCATGGTACGGCGTAAACGGCGAAGTGTTCGTCGCGCACGACGAAGCCGAAGCGCGCCGCCTGGCGGATCAGGCCGACTATGCCGGGCAGCTTACGCGCGATGCCGACGTGCTCGACACCTGGTTCTCGTCCGCGCTGTGGCCGTTTTCGACACTGGATTGGGAAAAAGGCAAACCGTTCGATGCACAGAACGAGTTTGTTAAAAAATACCTGCCGTCTTCGGTGCTGGTCACCGGCTTCGACATCATCTTCTTCTGGGTGGCGCGCATGGTGATGATGACGAAACACATCACCGGCAAGATTCCGTTCAGGGACGTGTACGTGCACGGCCTGATCCGCGATGCGGAAGGCCAGAAGATGTCCAAGTCCAAGGGCAACGTGCTCGACCCGATCGATCTGATCGACGGCATCGGCATCGAAGAGCTGGTGAAGAAACGCACCACCGGGCTGATGAACCCGAAGGATGCCGAAAAGATCGAGAAGCGTACACGCAAGGAATTCCCGGCAGGCATCCCGGCGTTCGGCACCGACGCGCTGCGCTTCACGTTTGCGTCACTGGCTTCGCCGGGGCGCGACATCAAATTCGATATGCAACGCTGCGAGGGCTACCGCAACTTCTGCAACAAGCTGTGGAACGCCACGCGCTTCGTGCTGATGAATTGCGAGGACAAGGACTGCGGTCTGGCGGAACATGGCAAGGAGTCATGCCACAGCGGCTATCTGGATTTCTCGCCGGCCGACCGCTGGATCGTCAGCCAGTTGCAACGCGTCGAAAACGAAGTGGCAAAGCATTATGCCGACTACCGTTTCGACCTGCTGGCCAAGGCGATCTACGAATTCGTCTGGGACGAATACTGCGACTGGTATGTGGAACTGGCGAAGGTGCGGATACAGAACGGCAGCGATGCACAGCAACGCGCCACGCGCCGCACGCTGGTGCGCGTGTTGGAGACCATGCTGCGCCTCGCCCATCCGCTGATCCCATTCATCACCGAAGAACTGTGGCAAAAAGTGGCGCCGGTCGCCGGTCGCGGCACAGGAAACGGCTCTACATCGCTGATGCTGCAGGCCTACCCGCGCGCCGATCTGACGCGCTGCGACGAGAAATCCGAAGCCTGGGTTGCGGCACTGAAATCGACGGCCAACGCCTGCCGCAGCCTGCGCAGCGAAATGAACCTTTCTCCCGCACAGCGCGTACCGTTGATCGCCGCCGGTGACGCCGCCACGCTGAACGCACTCGCGCCTTACCTCAGCAGCCTCGCCAAACTCAGCGAAGTGCAGATCGTTGCCGAATTGCCCGAGGGCAACGCGGCTGTCGCGATTGTCGGAAATTTCAAACTGATGCTGAAGGTGGAAATCGACGTCGCGGCAGAGCGCGAGCGCCTTGAAAAAGAGATCGCGCGCCTGACCGGCGAGATCGCCAAGGCACAGGCAAAGTTAGGCAACGAAAGCTTCGTCGCTCGCGCTCCGGCGGCAGTGGTTGAGCAGGAAAAGAAACGGATGGAAGGTTTCAGCGCGACGCTGGCGCAGTTGCAGACGCTGCGCGCGACTTTGGGTTAACCCCCAAAAGACCAGAGGCCAAGCCCACAGACGGGCTTAAGGGGGCCTCTAAAATTCAGAGTTCGCCCAAATGCAAGGCGCGGGAAAAATTTTGCAGTGCCGCATATGGTGTATATGTAAGCAAGAAATTTTTTCCGCAACGCCGCAGTTGGGATGAAATGTGAATTTTTAGAGGTGCCCTTAAAACTTGTAGCCGCGATGCACCGCTACCACACCGCCGGTCATGTTGAAATAATCGACCTTCTCCAGACCTGCATCTTCCATCATCTTCTTCAGCTCTTCCTGCCCCGGGTGCATGCGGATCGATTCGGCGAGATAGCGGTAACTGTCCGCGTCGTTGGCGACGATTTCTCCGATTTTCGGCAACAACTTGAAAGAGTAGGCATCGTAGAATGGCTCAAGCGGTTTGATGATCTTGGAGAATTCCAGCACGATCAGCCGCCCGCCCGGCCTGAGCACACGCTGCATGTCGCGTAGCGCGGCATCTTTGTGCGTCACATTGCGCAGGCCGAAGGCGATACAGACACAGTCGAAATAATTGTCGGGAAACGGCAGGTGTTCGGCGTCGCATTGCGTGACGGGTGTGGCAATGCCCTCGTTGAGCAGCCGGTCGCGCCCGACGCGCAGCATCGCGTTGTTGATGTCGGTGAGCACGACCTGGCCGCTGCTGCCGACCTGCTTCAGGAACAGCCGCGACAAATCGGCGGAGCCGCCGGCCACGTCGAGCACGCGCTGCCCCTCGCGCACGCCGCTGACGCCGACCGCAAAGCGCTTCCACAGGCGATGCAGCCCGACCGACATCAGGTCATTCATGACGTCGTATTTGCTGGCGACCGAGGTAAATACGCCGGCGACGCGTTTGGATTTTTCTTCTTCGGCGACGGTCTCGAAACCGAAATGGGTTGTTTTGCTCATGGTAGATTCCTTTGGTTTAATGCCCGCAGCCTCCCGAGCCACAAGAGTGGGCTGGCTTCTCGTTGCTGAACTCGCGGCTTGCGCCAGCGGCTTCCAGTTTTTCCAGATATTTATTCCAGATGGCATCCTGGTTCTGCCCCAGTTCGTACAGATATTCCCAAGTGTATAAGCCGCTGTCGTGCCCATCGTCGAAGTTCAGCTTGAGCGCGTAAGTGCCTACCGGCTCGACATTCAGCAGGTTGACGTTCTTCTTGCCGGTTTGCAGCGTTTCTTGTCCTGGCCCGTGGCCGCGCGCCTCGGCAGAAGGTGTTTGCACGCGCAGATATTCGTAAGGCAGTTTGAAACGCACGCCGTCTTCAAAGGCAATTTCAAGCTGGCGTGATTGTTGGTGCAGGGTAATTTCGGTGGGTTGTAGTGCGGTATTCATAATGAGCGGATTTTTTTCAATAATGTGGTTGTGGAACGTTCATGTAAAAACGGGATGCTGTGTACGGCGCCGCCCCAGCTTTGCACTTCGGGCGCGCCGACGATGTTTTCAATTTGCCAGTCGCCGCCTTTTACCAGGATATCCGGTTTGCAGGCAAGAATCAGATTCAGCGGCGTATCCTCGTCGAATGGTATCACGAGGCTGACCGATTCCAGCGCGGCAAGCACCGCCATACGGTCATCCTGGCTGTTGATCGGCCGGTCATCGCCCTTGCCCAGCCGTTTCACCGAGGCGTCGCTGTTGACGCCGAGCACCAGCGATGCGCCGAGCGCCCGCGCCTGTGCGAGGTAGGTGACATGCCCGCGATGCAGCACATCGAAACAGCCGTTGGTGAATACCAGCGGGCGCGGCAATGCCGCTACACGTGTAACGAACTGTTCGGGCTGGCACAGTTTGTGTTCGAAAGCGGGAGCCGGGTACATCAATTGACATATTCGAACAGTCGCACCACATGCTGCACGCCCTTGGTGGTGCTGGCCAGTTCGGTGGCGGTATCGGCCTCGGCATGCGTGACGATGCCCATCAGGAACACCCTGCCATTCTCGGTGACTACCTTGACATGAGTAGCGTTGAAGCGTTCGTTGTTCATGAAGCGAATTTTTATATTCGAGGTGATCAGGCTGTCGCTGCCACGCGAGGTCATTGAGCTGGGGCCGGAAATCACCAGTTCATTATTCACGTTGCGCACGTTCTCAATGCCGGTAATGAGTTTGCCGATCGCGATTTTTGCCGCCTCGTCCGGCACCTCGCCGCTGATCAGCACGTTGCGGTTGAAGCTGGTGACATTGACATGGACTTTGTCCTTGTATTGACTGTCAATACGGCTCAACGCCTTGTTCTCGATGACCTCATCCTCGACATAAGCGCCGCTGGTGCGCCGATCCTGTGCCATCAATACGCCAGCAGTCACACCGGTGGCAGCGACCGGAACACAACCTTGCAGCGCACCGAATACCAGTACAGACAACAACAGTGAGGCTATGCGCATCATTTATTCTCCCAATAACAGATAATCGATCACATCGCACAGGCAATGCAACGTAAGCAAATGAACTTCCTGGATCCGTGCCGTGCTTTGCGCGTCAACGCAAATCAACACGTCATCATCTTGCAGAATACCGGCCATTTCGCCGCCATCACGGCCGGTTAGCGCGACCACACGCATGCTGCGCTCATGTGCGGCATGTATCGCCGCCACCACGTTAGGCGAATTGCCGCTGGTGGAAATTGCCAGCAAACTGTCGCCGGGCAAGCCAAGCGCGCGCACCTGCTTGGAAAAAACCAGATTGTAATTGTAATCGTTGGCAATCGAGGTCAGTACCGAGCTGTCGGTGGTCAGCGCAACACAGGCCAGGCCGGGGCGCTCCTTTTCAAAACGATTCAGCAATTCTGCGGCAAAGTGTTGCGCATCGGCTGCCGAGCCGCCATTGCCGCAGCACAAAATCTTGCCGTCATTCGTCACGCAGTCAAAAAATATCTGCGCGCCTTCGGCAATCGGCTTTGCCAGCGTATCCTTGACCTTCAGCTTGAGTTCCGCGCTGTCCTTGAAATGTTTGACGATACGTTTGTTGATGTCCATATTGCTCGATGCTTATGTGCCAATGGCGAATATTAACCTGAAATGGCGTCAATTACCCCCCTGAAATTCGTGCGGCGTTCAGTGGAGCGCCCGATTAACCTTGCTTAATTCGCTTTCATCCAGCGAACCCGCCGCCGCTTTCAGGCGCAGCTGGCTGATCAGGTAATTATATTCGGCCTGATACAGATCGCGGCGCGTCGAATAGAGCTGCTGC
>JAIELH010000048.1 GCA_019753125.1 Gallionellaceae bacterium
CAAGGAATATGTCGTGCATGACGGCGATGTGATGCACTTCCGCTTTAACGTCTAAACTGTTCTACACGTCCAGCGGCATCCAGTTGCATCCAAAAACACCCGGCAAAGCCCCTAAAAACGGGGCTTTGTTGTTTTATGCCGTTTTAAGTTGTGCCGTTAATCTAGAATGTGGGGTATCTGAAAAACAGCCATAATTGAGCGCGTCAAGGTGTGTAGCCAAGGAAAATTTTTATGTGTAAATTCATGCAATATGCAAACTATCAAAGTTGCCACCTACAACATCCATAAAGGGCTCTCCCATTTCAATCGGCGCGTGGTGTTGCACGAGTTGCGCGACCGGCTGCGTGAGCTGGGTGCGGACATTGTGTTCTTGCAGGAAGTTCAGGGTGAACATACGCATCATGCCGGGCGTTACCATAATTACCCTGAAGGCGCGCAGCATGAATTTATTGCCGGAGAAATTTGGCCGCACTCCGCCTATGGAAAGAATGCGGTGTACGAGGCGGGGCATCATGGCAACGCGATAGTCAGCCGCTTTCCGATCGTGCGATCGCTGAACATGGATGTTTCGGCGCATCGCTTCGAGAGTCGCGGGTTGCTGCATTGTGAGATCGACATTGCCGGGGGGCAGTATGTTCATTGCGTGTGCGCACATTTCGGCCTGTTCGCCAAGGGAAAGCGCGCGCAAACCAGAGTGTTGATCGAGTATGTGCGCAATGCAATCCCGCCCGATGCCCCGCTGATTATCGCCGGCGATTTCAACGATTGGCGCAACCAGATGGGCCGTGTGATGTCCGGTGAGCTGGGCATGCATGATGTGTTTCACCTGCATAGCGGAAGCCCTGCGCGCAGCTATCCGGCCGCGTTGCCGTTGCTGCGCCTCGACCGGATATATGTGCGTGGTTTTACGGTATTGCATAGCCATGTGCATGTTGGCGGCGCCTGGCAACGCCTGTCCGATCATGCTGCGCTTTCCGCGCAGTTGGGAACCATATGACCGGGATTCATCAGGTGTCCGGAAACCAACTGATGCTGTTGCAGAACGGTGCGGCATTCTTTCCGCAATTGCGCGCAGATATTGACGCCGCACAGCATTCGATTTATCTGGAAACCTATATTTTTGCCGCCGACGAAACCGGACGGGTGATTGCCGATGCATTGCAGCAGGCCGCTTCACGCGGGGTGGTCGTGCGCCTATTGATGGATGGCTACGGCTCGGCAGAGTTGCCGCAATACTGGGTGGACGGTTTGCGTGCGGCGGGGGTCGAGGTGCAATGGTTCAGGCGCGAAATCTCCCCTTTTACGTTTCGCCGGAATCGTAAACGCCGTTTGCTTCGCCTGCATCGCAAGTTGGTGGTAATAGATGGACAAATTGCTTTTATCGGGGGCATCAATATCGTTGACGATATCCCAGCACCCCGTGATCTGGATGTGCCACGCCTGGACTATGCGGTGCGTGTGCAAGGTGTGGTTGCCGGTGAGATTCATGCTGCCATGCGCCATTTGTGGGGTGTGGTGTCGTGGGCCAGCTTCCGCAGGCGCAGCAAGGAAATCAGGCGATTCATCCCGGACAGGACGCAGCGCGTTGCCGTAGCGGAAATTGCCTTCATGGCGCGCGACAATGTTCGCCACCGGCGTGACATCGAACGTGCCTACCTCAAGGCAATTGCTGCCGCGCAACACGAAATCATCATTGCTAATGCCTATTTTCTGCCCGGGCGCGCGTTTCTTCGTACGCTGAAGCAGGCTGCACAGCGGGGTGTGCGGGTGGTGTTGCTGTTGCAGGGCAAAGTCGAATATCGCTTGCAGCACTATGCGACACATGCGCTTTATGAGCAATTGCTGGTATCAGGCGTCGAAATTCACGAGTATCAGGCCAGTTATTTGCATGCCAAAGTCGCTGTGGTGGACGGGCAATGGGCGACAGTAGGCTCCTCCAACATTGACCCGTTCAGCCTGCTGTTGGCGCGCGAAGCAAATCTGGTTGTCCGTGATGCAGGGTTTGCCGGGGAAATGCGCGCAAGCTTGCTCGATGCAATCCATAACGACGCGATTCGTATCGATGATGGATATGGCGCGTCATACAACTGGCTTGAATACCTGATGGCGCGCATCAGTTATGGCATTGTGCGCCTGTTGATCGGGATGGCCGGCTATCGCGGGCGGGGTGTGTGAATTCTGCCGTATTTTTCAACACCCTGCTAATATGTGCGCCCGCAGCAAAATCAGCATTACTTATGAAACGCTTTAAATACATCATTATCGGCAGTTTACTGCTCACCGCTTGTGCGCAAACGCCCAAGAATACGGACTCCGTGCAGTCAATACAGCCGGAACGGCCGGCAGCATTGCCCGAGTCACGCATTGAAGTCATGCCTGTATTGCCCAACGTCGAGTTGAGCAATGACCTGATCTATGAGCTTTTGTTGACTGAGATCGCCGATCAGCGTGGACAGAAGGCGCTGGCAGCCGAGGTTAGTGCCGAACTGGCCAGAAAAACCCGCGATCCGCGCCTGGCGAGGCGTGCCGCACAGATCGCCGCCGAGGCGGGGGAGATGGACAAGGCGGTCGCTGCGTTCAGGCGCTGGCAAGAGCTCGAGCCGGCTTCTGCAATACCGGCGCGCATGTTGTCTTCGTTATTGTTGCGCGGCGGAAAGTTTGACGAGGCGCAACTGGAGCTGATCAAAGTGCTGAAGGCGGAAGAAGCGAATATCGGGTACGTCTTCCTGCATATTTTTCAACCGATTGCCGCCAGCCCGGACAAGGCGGCTGCATTGAAGTTGATGGGCAATCTGGCGCAGCTTTATCCGCGTGTTGCCGAGGCGCGCTGGTCGGTGGCGCAACTGGCGCAATTGGCGGGTGACCACGAACGCGCATTGAATGAGGCGGAACAGGCACGCAACTTGCGCCCGGAATGGGATATGGCGGTGTCGCTGGAGGCCCAGTTGTTGCAAAAAAATAAACCGCAGCAAGGGTTGGAAATGCTGCGCCATTACTTGTCGCAATACCCGGATGCACGCGAAGTTCGCTTGCAGTACGCACGCGCGCTGCTGGAGCAAAAACAATACAAGCAATCGCGCGATGAATTCCGGTGCTTGGCAAAAGACAGTCAGGGCGGCCATGACCTGACGCTTGCAATCGCGCTGATTTCGTTGCAAATGAATGATTTTCAGGAAGCCGAAGAACAGCTTAAGCGGATGCTTGGCAGTGGCGCCAAGGATGAGATTACGGCGCAATACTATCTCGGGCAGTTAAGCGAAGCGAAGAAAAATGAAAACGAAGCGATCATTTACTATCGCGGGGTGAAAGAAGGGGAATATCAGCTTGCCGCACAAACGCGGGTTGCATACTTATTGAGCAAGAGCGGCAAGCTGGGCGAGGCGAGGCAGTATTTGCATGAATTGCAGGCAACAGACAACCAGCAGCGCGTGCAATTATTGCTTGTTGAGGCGCAATTGTTGCGCGAGGCGAACCAGCTGCCGGAAGCGTTCCAGGTGCTGCAGCAGGGCCTGGTGAAGCTGCCCAACCATCCCGACCTGCTCTATGAGGCCGCGATGCTGGCAGACAAGATCGGCAAGCCGGATTTGTTTGAGCAGTTGATGCGCAAGCTGATTCAAGTTAAGCCCGATCATGCTCATGCCTACAACGCCTTGGGTTACAGCCTGCTGGAACGCAACGTGCGGGTGCCTGAGGCCGTGAAGCTGGTGGAACGGGCATTGCAGCTTGCCCCCGATGATTTTGCGATCATGGATAGCGTGGGTTGGGGCTATTACCGTAGCGGCAAGCTGGACGAGAGCGTGGAAATATTGCGGCGCGCCTTCGCCGGCAACCCCGATCCGGAGATTGCCTCTCATCTGGGCGAAGTGCTGTGGGTGCGCGGCGATAAAGAGGAAGCCAAGAAAATATGGCAGGACAGCCTCACCGCCAACCCGGCCAATGCGCTGCTGCAAGCGGTGATGAAACGGTTCATGCCTTGAGATAGCCTCTAAAAATCCATATTTCATCCCAACTGCTGCGTTGCGTAATAAATTTCTTGCTTACATATCGGACATATGCGGCGCGGCGAAATTTCTTCCGCGCCTTGCATTTGGGCGAACTATGAATTTTTAGAGGCTATCTTGGTACGCTTGCTTTTGTTCTTTCTGGCCGTAATATTGAACGGCTGCGTCTTGCTGCCATCCACGCCTGTGCCGGCAGCACGTCCGATACATGCCGAATCTGCCCCGTTTGCGCTTAATGGACGCATCGCAATCAACCATCAGGGCAAACGCCATTCCGCCGGTTTGCGCTGGACGCACCAGGTGCAATCCGACGAGGTCCTGCTGCTCGCGCCGCTCGGGCAAACTGCCGCACGCGTTTATCGCGACGCCGGAAGTGCGACGCTGGATGATGGCGACAAACATTACTCGGCCGATAATGCGGAAGCGCTGATGGAGCAGGCACTGGGCTGGCATCTGCCGCTGGGCGGTCTGCATCATTGGGTGCTGGGCCTGGCCTCGGCGGACAGCCCGGCGCAAATCGAGCGTGACGGCAACGGGCAAATCACCGTGCTGCATCAGGATCGTTGGGAAGTGCGTTACCTGCGTTATGCCGGCACAAGGCCGGACAGCCTGCCGGCTCGCTTGCAGTTAAGCCGCGACGACCTGCAAATACAATTGCTGATCGATGAGTGGGAATGGAATTCGCCATGAGGCTCACTTGTCCGGCGCCAGCCAAGCTGAACCTGTTTTTGCACGTGGTCGGACGCAGGCCGGACGGCTATCACCTGCTGCAAACCCTGTTTCGTTTCATCGATCTGCACGATACGCTGGATTTCACGCTGCGCGATGATGGGGTGGTGCGGCGCAGCAATACCGTCGAGGGCGTGGCAGAAGATGCTGACCTGTGCGTACGCGCCGCGCGTTTGTTGCAAAGCGAAACAGGGTGCGCGTTGGGTGTGGATATCGCCGTCGAAAAACGCATCCCGATGGGGGGCGGATTGGGCGGGGGCAGCTCGGATGCGGCGACCACGCTGATTGCATTGAATCGCCTATGGTCGCTGGGTTTGTCGCGCGCATATTTGATGCGGCTCGGCTTGCGCCTTGGGGCGGATGTGCCGGTGTTCATTTTCGGCGAAAATGCCTTTGCCGAGGGCGTGGGGGAGCAGTTGCAGGCCTATCCGCTGCCGGAGGCGTGGTATGTGGTGCTGTTTCCGCCGGTGCATGTGCCGACGGCGCAGGTTTTTACCCATCCGGAATTGACACGCGATACGCTTTCCATCACAATGCGCGCCCTCTCGAACGGGCAAGATATGAGGTTGCATAACGACCTGCAACCGGTGGTGTGTGGCCTGTACCCGGAAGTGGCGCGCCATCTGGAATGGCTTGGCAGTTACGGCGAGGCGATGATGACCGGGTCGGGCGCGTGCGTTTTTGCCGGGTTTGCCAGCCGCAACCAGGCTGAAGAGGTGTTGCGGCAAGCGCCGCATGATATGCGCGGCGTGGTCGCGCAAGGTTTAACAAAACATCCATTGCATAATTGGGTGCTGGATTAACGTGAAATTCGCGTAGCGATTCGTTTGCCCTTTCTCCCGCTTGCGGGGGAAAGTTGGATAGGGGGAAACGGGCATGGCGAATTTCATTATCAGGGGTGGTATTTTTGCCATGCCCGTTAGGTTCAAATGGGGAGTCGCCAAGTGGTAAGGCACCGGATTTTGATTCCGGCATTCGTAGGTTCGATCCCTACCTCCCCAGCCAAACGTAGTTTCGGCATCTGCTCGTGAGCGAAGCGAATGGCCGAAGCCGATTTTCAGGGCGCGAGCCCTGTTGATTTGATTCTTTAAGGGGTTGCACGTGTCCTACGACAGGTTGATGGTGTTCACCGGCAATGCCAATCCTAAACTTGCTGAAGCGGTCGCGCAGCGCCTGCACATTCATCTCGGGCGCGCCAAGGTAGGCCGTTTCTCCGATGGCGAAGTGATGGTGGAGCTTCTTGAGAATGTGCGCGGCAAGGATGTGTTCGTGCTGCAATCCACCTGCGCGCCGACCAATGACAATCTGATGGAAGTGATGGTGATGGTGGATGCGCTGAAGCGCGCGTCGGCCGGGCGCATCACTGCGGCGATGCCGTATTTCGGCTACGCGCGCCAGGATCGCCGCCCGCGTTCGGCACGGGTCGCGATCACCGCCAAGGTGGTGGCGGACATGCTGAGCAGCGCCGGGGTGGATCGCCTGCTGACGATGGATCTGCATTCCGACCAGATACAGGGCTTCTTTGACATCCCGGTGGACAACATCTATGCCAGCCCGATTTTGTTGTCCGACGTGTGGAAGAATAACTACCCGAATCTGATCGTGGTATCGCCGGATGTCGGCGGCGTGGTGCGCGCCCGCGCGCTGGCCAAGGAGCTGGAGGCGGATCTGGCGATCATCGACAAGCGCCGTCCCAAACCGAATGTGGCGAAGGTCATGAATATCATCGGCGAAGTGGCGGGGCGCACCTGTCTGATCATGGACGACATGGTGGATACCGCCAACACGCTGTGCGAGGCGGCCAATGCGTTGAAGGAAAAAGGTGCGGCGCGGGTATTGGCCTATTGCACCCACCCGGTGTTGTCGGGCCCGGCAATTGAACGGATCGAGAATTCTGCAATGGACGAGCTGGTTGTCACCGATACCATCCCGTTGAGCGAAGCGGCGCGCAACTGCAAGCGCATCCGCCAATTGAGTTCGGCGGAGTTGCTGGCGGAAACGATCCGCCGTATCAATAACGAAGAATCGGTGAGCTCGCTGTTTACCGAGTAGGGCGGGCAAAAAACTGCCCGCCCTGCATAAGTTTTAGCGGCAGCCATGTCGGTTGCCGCAAATGCCGAATCGCCTGGTCGCGGGCGATTCTATTTTTTGGAGAAGTAAAATGACAATTGAAATCAATGCAACAATTCGTAAGGCGCAAGGTACGGGTGCGAGCCGCCGTCTGCGTAACGCCGGTCGCGTACCAGGCGTTGTGTATGGCGCGGGCGATGTGAACCTGATCGATCTGGATCACAACGATCTGTACCATAAGCTGCGCGCAGAAGCGTTTCACGCCTCCGTGCTGACGCTGGATGTGGCGGGCAAAAAGGAGCCCGTGATGCTGCGCGATTTCGTGATGCATCCATTCCGCCAGCAGGTTCAGCACATCGACTTCCAGCGCGTCGACATGAACAAGAAGATGCACATCAAGATACCGCTGCATTTCCTGAACGAGGATATCGCTCCCGGCGTGAAGACCGGCGGCGGCAAGATCAGCCATGTGATGACCGAACTGGACATCACCTGCCTGCCCAAGGATTTGCCGAGCTTCATCGAAGTGGACCTGTGCAAGCTGGAGCTGGGACATTCAGTGCATGTGGCCGACCTGAAGTTGCCAAAGGGCGTGGAAATCGCGGCGCACGGCACACATACCGCCGAGGCGGTGGTGGCGACGGTGCAAGTGCCGCGCGGCACGGTGGAAACCGTGGTGGAAGAAGTTGCTGCCGCAGCTGCACCGGCTGCAGCCGCACCGGCGGCTGGCAAGGCCGCAGCTCCGGCTCCGGCAGCCAAGGAAGCCAAGAAGTAAGCAAGGAAAGCGTCATGCAACCCGCCATTGCTATTTAAGAGCATGGCGGGTTTTTCATTTTT
The DNA here is from genome assembly GCA_019753125.1 of Gallionellaceae bacterium. GTDB lineage: Bacteria > Pseudomonadota > Gammaproteobacteria > Burkholderiales > Gallionellaceae > Gallionella. Next base: position 7,638 of record JAIELH010000048.1, read on the forward strand.
ATTATGTCATCCATACGTTTGATCGTCGGTCTGGGCAACCCCGGACGGGAATATGAATCCACCCGGCATAATGCCGGTTTCTGGTGGGTGGATGAACTCGCGCATTCACAAAACCTGAACTTCAGGAACGAGGCTAAATTTTATGGTTTGATGGCGCGCGGACGTTTGCACGGGCAAGAGGTGTTCCTGTTCAAGCCGCAGACCTTCATGAACGTCAGCGGGCGCGCCGTGGGCGCGCTGGCGCAGTTCCATAAAATCGAGCCGGCGGAGATATTGGTGGTGCATGATGAGCTGGATTTGCAGCCAGGCGTGGCGCGCTTGAAGCTGGGCGGCGGGCACGGCGGGCACAACGGCCTGAAGGATATCATCGCCCATCTTGGCAGCAAGGATTTCTGGCGGCTGCGCATCGGCATCGGCCATCCCGGCGAACGCGCCGAGGTAGTCAACTTCGTGCTGAACGACCCGCGCCGCGAAGAGCGCGAACTGATAGACGGGGCCATGCTGAAAGCGCAGAATGTTGCGCACCTGGTTATCGAAGGGAAAATCGAGGCAGCGATGTTGAAGCTGCATAGTGCGAAAGTTTAAATCTTCCCCGGTTACCTCTTTTAAAGAGCCCACAGAAATGGAAATCTCCAGGCAGCCAGGCAGCAAGCTGAAATTGGCACTTGATAATCTTGGCTCGCTTCCGGCCATACCCGCCATTGCGCAAAAACTGCTGGCGCTGCAATTGGATACGGAAGCGGGCGAGGCGCAGATGCTTGCCCTGATTGAACAGGATCCACAGCTCTTTGCGAGGGTGATCGGATTGGCCAACTCTTCTGCGATGGGGGTCGGGCGCAAGATAAACGACATTCAGAGCGCGGCGATGCTCTTGGGTATGAAGCGTCTGAAGGCGGTGGCCATCGGTATTGCGACCATGTCGAAGATGGACAATCAACCGGCGGTGAAAAATTTCGACCCGCATGATTTATGGTCGCACAGCATGACGGTCGCGATCGTGATGAATATGGTTTCGCGCGAGATGCCGAAGCGGGTACGACCGGACGAAAACCAGATTTTCCTCGCAGGTTTGCTGCATGATATTGGCCTGATGGCATTGCATTTTCTCGATCTTGAGGCGAGCGAAGAGTTGCATCACCAACTGCGTTTGCAGCCCAGGCGCCCGATATGTGATATCGAGATGGAGTTGTTTGGTATGACCCATGGCCACATAGGCGCGCAACTGGTTCAGCATTGGCAACTTCCCAAGGAGATTATCGAAGTGGTGGGGTTGCATCATTCGCATGACATCGCCGATATGGCGCTTGGGAATCCATTGGTCAGGCTGGTCAATATCGCTGAAAAACTGCTGCCGGATTTCGGAATATCAGAGCATACTTACGAAGCCGTAAACGAGAGTGAGTGGTATGAGTTGTGTATCGATCCTGCGCTCGCGGAGGAGCTCTCCGCGTCAGCCAATGAACTGGCGATCCAGGTGGTGCAGTTGCCGGATACGCATGATGTGGCACAGCCAGAAGTTATGTTGGGACAGAGAAAAGTGGGGCAGCAGACTATTCGGCATGCCGCACCTGCGGTGAGTCGGCCTGCCGGCAAGCCGGTTTTTTCGATGATGCTTGCACCGGTAAAGGCGCTGGTTAAATGGATCAATGGCTTGTTGCGCTGATGCTTCGAGCGATTGTGAGGGAGCGCATGGCTTGTCTTCAGAAGCTCGAGCTTTGAGAGTTGCTTTAACTGGAATGGGAACAGAATCGAGGTTGTGAGGATGAAACACATCGCCATATTCCGCCATGCATCGATCGAAGGGCCGGGCTACCTTGCCGAATTCCTCGATGCACACCACATTCCCTGGCAGTTGATCGCTATCGATGCGGGTGAGGCTGTCCCGGACAGTGCGGATGATTACTCCGGGTTGGTGTTCATGGGCGGGCCGATGAGCGTCAACGACGATCTGCCGTGGATTGCGCCGGTGCTGAAACTGATCCGTGATGCAGTAGCTGCGGATATTCCGGTGCTGGGGCATTGTCTCGGCGGGCAACTGATCTCCAAAGCGCTGGGTGGTTCGGTGTCGCGCAACCCGGTCAAGGAGATTGGCTGGGGCGAGGTGACGGTGGCAGATAACAGCGTCGCGCACGAATGGTTTGGCGGCGCGCAAAAATTTCAGGCATTCCACTGGCACGGTGAAACCTTCACGCTGCCACAGGGCGCGACACATCTGCTATCCAGCGCATATTGCGCCAATCAGGCCTATGCCATCGGCAAGCATCTGGCATTGCAATGCCATGTCGAGATGACTGCCGGGATGATAACGTCCTGGTGCGAAGCTGGCGCGGAAGAAATACTCACCAGCAGGAATAGCCCGGCGGTGCAGACAGCAGGCGAGATGCAACGGCAAGCAGCGAGCGAACTATCACAGTTGCAGGGTATCGCGGCGCAACTCTATCGCAGGTGGGTTAGCGGGCTGCACGGGTAGCAAGGCGTATCGGGCAGAGTTGCAGGCTGCTCCCTATATTTACCGTTCGAGCCTGCGCATCAGCCAGTCTGCGACCTGCGCTGCACCATCTGGTATTGGCGGCACGATTGGAGGAGTAGCCCAAAGGCGCGACAGCTCATTTTCAATATTCCCGCACTCCAGTTGTTCGCGCGAGACTTCGGCGCAGATACCATGCCGTTGCAGCCATTCGATCAGGGCGGGCGATTCCGGCCAATCGGCGTGGTTCACATACAGCACGGGCGTAGCGCTGCACGCTGCCTCGACGAAACTGCCATAACCCGGTTTGCCCAGCAGTGCGTCGCAACTGGCAAGCAGGTCGCTGAAGCCCAGCGGCAGCGATTCGAGCACGATGGCGTCGGGATGCGCCACCTGCCAGCTGTCTTGCACCAGCCAGCGTACGCCGTCGATGCGTGGCCAGCGCTCCATCGGCAAACGGCTGGCAATGCCGCCCATGCTTACCAGCACCAGGCACTCTTCCTTGGATAAGTGCAGGTGACGATCCAGTTCGTCACGCCGGTCATTGCCGACAGCAGCGATGGGGTTGACCGGAACGACATTGGGCAGCGTTTCCATCGCCATACCGGGCGTGGCGCGCAGAAAGGCATCAGCCCCGGCATAACAGCCGCGTATCTGTGCGGAGATGGCATCATCATCCGCATAGTGCCGATAGATGTCGAACCAGTTCAATGAACACAGCGCCGCATTCGGTATGGTTGCCCGCTGCGCGCCTGCCAGCGGCAGGTAGCCGACATTCGATAACACCATATCCGCGCCGAGTTCGCGCAACAGGCGCGCCTCAGCGGCGACGCGCGAGCCCCAGTCGGCATGAAACATACGGTAGGCCGCGTGGCTGTCTTCGGCGCGGACGTCCAGCGCCGAAGACATCAACATGCCGATGTCGCCTTCGCTGGGCAGATGGGTGAACGGCACCTTGATGCGTGCACGCAAATGCGCAAGCGGCACCGCAGAGCGTACCGTGATGCGCAACATGTGTTCGTGCAGCAGATTCAGCACAGGGGCGGTCTGTGCGACATGGCCGAAACCGTGGCCGGAGATGGAAATGACGAGGTGGGGGAAGGGCATTAGCGGTTTCTTTAAGCAGGCATGGCCGGATTCTAATGGATGGCTGTTTTATCTCAAAATTACTGCAACTTGCCCAATTGCCAGATGCATACCCAAGCATGATAGACGGTGATTTGTTACCATACGCGCACTTTTCAAGGAGTGGATAAACTGGCCAGCCACGCTGAATTAAGCCAATTTCTGAGCAGCATCGAGCGCCGCGCATACAAGCATGCAGTGTTTGCCGTGCGGAATGACCACGATGCGCTGGATATCGTCCAGGATGCGATGTTCAAACTGGCGGAGAAATATGGCGGTAAACCCGCCGAGGAATTGCCATTATTGTTCCAGCGCATTCTGCAAAACACGATTCGTGATTATTGCCGCAGGCGAAAAGTACGAACGGGCTGGATGGCGCTTTTTTCTTCATTGCAAACCAAGGATGGAGAAGAGGAATTCGATCCTCTGGATGTGCTTCAGGATGACGAAAATCAGTCCGCTCCGGCAGCTCCGGACGAATCCTTGCAGCAGAAACAGGTTATCGCATTGATAGAGCAGGAACTAAGTAATCTTCCCGCACGTCAACGCGAAGCCTTCCTGCTGCGTTATTGGGAAGGGTTGGATACCGCCGATGCGGCGAAAGCGATGAATTGTGCCGAGGGGAGCGTGAAAACGCACTGTTCACGCGCGACGCACGCGCTGGCGGCGGCACTTAAGACGAAAGGAGTCAGGTTATGAATACTGAATTGGATCCTGGCAAGGTCACACAATTACTGAACCAGAGCACACGGCAGATGAGCGGGCAGATTTTGTCGGCCTTAAACAGGGCACGCCAGAATGCACTGGAAAGACATGCGGTTCGCACCCATGCTTTTGCCCTCGCGCCAAGCGGTGGGGCGCATACCTATACAAACCGGTGGATGCACTGGGCAGGGCTGCACTCTGCGCAACATTTGGCCATAGTCATATTGCTTGCGGCCGTTGTTATCAGCGGAGTGGGCTATTGGCATCATGTAGAAGAACAGAAAATTGGCGAACTGGATGTTGCAATCCTGACCGATGATTTGCCGGTAGAGGTTTTCGTTGACCACTGATTTTCGTTGGCAGATGCGGAAGTTGCTGATCGCGGCGCTTTGGTCGTTCGGTTTGGCCGGCATGTCGGCCAACGCTGTCGCGGAGTCCTGGCGTTCACTTACCCCGGTGCAGCAAGAGGCCTTGGCTCCGCTTGCGCAAGAGTGGGACAGGTTGCCGGGACAGCAGCAGCAGCGCCTGCTCCGGACAACCAAACATTATCTGCAACTCAATAACGAGCAAAAACAGCGCTTCCGTGAGCGCTTGGTGGCATGGAGCAAACTTACCCCGCAACAACGCGAGGCCGCCCGTAAAAAATATCGCGCATTCAGCAAGGTCCCGGCGGAACAGCGCGAGCAGGTGAAGCAGATGGTTAAGCAGGGAGCCGAGAACAAGGCAAAGAAAGCCGAAGAGCCGAAGACAGAGGAGCCAAAAGCCGAGGAATCAAAGGCGGAGCAACCAAAGGCAGAGGCAACAAAAACAGAAGAGCGGCAATAGCAGCAACTTGTGTTTCAGCGCCGTTCCGTCCACCACAACATCGCCATTCCCAGCAACAAAAACAACCCGGTCATCGCCGTGGCGCTGGTAAATGGCCGCCACTCGTTGAGAGCGCCGAGGCTGGCGAACAGCCGTCCAACGAAGTGAAAAGCCAGGCCAAGCACGATACCCATGAATATCATCGCGCCAATCCCGCCCGCGCGCCGATGGTAAGACGCGAACGGCAGTGCCAGCAGCATCATGACCAGCAAGGCAAACGGATAAACCAGTTTGTTCCACATCGCGATCTCGTAACGCGCGCTTTTTTGGCGGTTATCTTTCAAGTGGCCGGTGTATTGGTACAAATCGTAGGCCGACATTTGTTCCGGAACCACCAGCAGCACGCTCAGAATGTTGGGGTTCAATGCCGAGCGCCATTCCTGGGAGGCTGCCGTAATGACGCTGGTTCCCTGTTTGTCGAAACGCGTTTCCACGACTTCTTCAAGCTGCCAGCGTCCCTGCTCGATGAAGTTTGCGTGCCTGGCATTGGTGATGGCTTGCAGGCGCTGGTTTTCATCGAATTGATAAATATCAATATTCGACAGGCTGGTATCGGGCATCACGTTTTTCACGTTCACGAAGCTGCGCTCATCCTTGGCCCACACGCCGGAGCGGAACTCCTTGAGTGAGACTTGCGCATTCTGGGCTTTAAGGCGCAATTGTTGTGCTATGCGCTCACTCGGCGGCGCCAGGAATTCACCGCAGACAAAGCTCAAGATTACCAGCGGCAACGCTATCTTGAATAATGCGCTTATCATTTGCCAGAGCGATGCGCCGGAAGCGCGATAAATGGTTAATTCCGAACTGGCCGCCATCTGCACCAGCGCGAAGATGGTTCCCACCAGCACCGCCACCGGAAATAATTCATAAATATGCCCGGGAATGGTCAGCGTCACGAACAGCAACACATAGCCTAGATGATATTGCCCCTGCCCCATTACGTTCAGCTCATGGATCAGGTCCAGAAAGGCGAATAACATGATCAGCGCGGCGAACACCAGCGCGATGCTGAAATAAATCTCGCGGCCGAGATAGCGCGTCAGCAGGTTCATGTATTCCCCCCGGTTTTTTCACGGGAGGCGTCAGATATCGTTTGGGCATCCGAAGCAAGGTTGAGGCGAGGCGATTTTCTTGTCCATAGCCGTCGTGGCGAAAACAATGTCATGCGCCAGTAAAACATCGCCAGCGTGGCCGCCAGCATCACCGCATGGATGGATACCAGGCCTGCCCCGGCAGATAGCTTGCCTTGGCCGACCCAGGTGTTGGTGACGCTGATCATGTTGCTGTAAATCATGTACAAAACAATCGCCAGAATCAGGTTCAGCGAACGCCCGGCGCGCGGGTTGACGAAGCTCAGGGGTATGGCCAGCAGTGCAAGGATTGTCGCGCTGACCGGTAAGCCGATGCGCCATTCCAGTTCGGCAATGTTCCATGCCGTGGGGTTGCGCCACAGTTCCAGCGTCGATATTGTGCGCGCCCCTGGCTGTGACTGTTTCGGCGGTGCGCTGTCGATGCGTATCGCATAACGTTCGAATTCCACGATGTTGTAGTCGCGTTGTCCGGGTTTCCCTTCATGGCGTGTGCCATTGAGCAGCACCAGGAAGCGGTCGCCGTTCGGCGCCGTTTCCTGTAACCCTTCTTTGGCCACCATCGTGCCCAGTTTGCCGTTCTGCTCGGACTGCACAAAAATATTGCCGACACGGTTGGATCCGGCATCGACGTTTTCGACAAAATATACCCGGTCGGCCTGTTTCGACTCGCGGAATGCGCCCGGCGTGGCCGTTGCCACATCGTCGCGGCTTTCCTGTTTGCGCTTGAATTCATCTGCCTTCTGCAGCGCCCAGGGTGACAGCACCAGGCTAAGCAGCGCAATCACAATCACTATCGGCACGGCATACCATAGCACCGGCCGTATCCAGCGCGTCAACCCGGCGCCGCAACCGAACCACACCACCATTTCGCTGTCGCGGTAACAGCGCGACAAAGTCAGCAGGACGGAGATGAACAGGCTGATCGAAAGCAATACCGGTAAATAATTCATCGCGCTGAAGCCCAGCAGGGTCAACACGCCGTCCACGGCAATCCTGCCGCTCACCGCATCGCCCAGCAGGCGAATTAGCTGGCTGACCACTACAATACCGAGCAATATCGCGAACACCAGCAAGCCATTGCCGGCAAATTCGCCCACCAATGCGCGATGAAAAAGCCCGAAACGTGTCGGCTTTGACTTTATGTGTTGAGTGTGTGGATAATCCGGCATCAAGCTGTATGATTTATTTACTGGAGGAGCAGCACGTGGAATTTAGCATAAAACAAAGCAGTCCGGAAAAGCAGCGTAGCGGTTGCGTGGTGGTTGGCGTGTATGAAGGCGGCAAACTGTCGGCAGCGGCGCAGCTGCTGGACAAGGCGGCAACGCACCATCTGAGCGATCTCGTCGCGCGCGGCGACATGAACGGCAAGGCCGGCAGCACCCTGATGCTGCATAGCGTTGCCAATATTGCCGCCGACCGCGTGCTGCTGGTCGGGCTCGGCAAGGCAACCGAATTTGCCGCGAAGCAATTCATCGAGGCAGTGCGCGCCGCTTTCGCCGCGCTGCAAAAAACCGCCAGCAAGGATGCCGCACTGTACCTTACCGACCTCGCGCTCAAGGGGCGCGATGAGGCCTGGAAGATCAAGCAGACCGTATTGATCGCCGCCGAATCCGGCTATCGTTGCGACCAGCTCAAGAGCAAACCGGCCGACGCGCCGGCGCTGCGCAAAATCATGCTGGGTTGTGCCGGCAAACCGGGCAGTGCAGCACAACAGGCGCTTGATCAGGCGGTGGCGATCGCGCACGGCGCCAGATTGACCAAGGACCTGGGCAATCTGCCGGGCAATATCTGCACGCCGACCTATCTGGCCGGGCAGGCCGAGGCGCTGGCCAAGCGCCACAAGCTAAAAGTCACGGTGCTGGGAGAGAAAGACATGCAGAAACTGGGCATGTATTCCCTGCTGTCGGTCACACGCGGCAGCGCCCAACCCGCCAAGCTGATTACGCTCGAGTACCGGGGCGGCGAGAAGAAGCAAAAGCCGGTCGTGCTGGTGGGCAAAGGCATCACCTTCGACAGTGGCGGTACCTCGCTCAAGCCCGGCGCGGAAATGGACGAGATGAAATATGACATGTGCGGTGCGGCCACCGCGCTCGGCACGATGCAGGCGATTGCCGAAATGAGTTTGAAGCTGAATGTGGTCGCGGTGATCCCGGCTTGCGAGAACATGCCGGATGGCGCGGCCAGCAAGCCCGGCGACATCGTGACCAGCATGTCCGGCCAGACCATCGAGATACTCAACACCGATGCCGAAGGGCGTTTGATCCTGTGCGATGCGCTGACTTATGCCGGGCGCTTCGAGCCGGATACCGTGGTGGATATTGCCACGCTCACCGGCGCATGCGTCATCGCACTGGGCAATGTTGCGACCGGCTTGTTCAGCAACGACGACAAGCTCGCCAAGGAATTGCTGGAGGCGGGCGACTATGCCTATGACCGCGCTTGGCGCCTGCCGCTGTGGGACGATTACCAGCAACAACTGGACAGCAATTTTGCCGACATGCAAAACATCGGCGGCCGTGCCGGTGGCAGTATCACTGCCGCGTGTTTCCTGTCGCGTTTCACGAAAGATTACCGCTGGGCGCATCTGGACATCGCCGGCACGGCGTGGAAATCCGGCAAGGAAAAAGGCGCGACAGGCCGTCCGGTGCCGTTGCTCGCGCAGTATCTGATTCATCGCGCACAAAGCACGAAATCGTGACCAGGATAGATTTCTATACCGGTTCGACCGACAAGCTGCGCACCGTCTGCCAGTTGAGCCACAAGGCGATGCAGAGCGGCGTGCGTGCTGTTATCAGTTCGCCCGATGCGGCAACCGGCGATGCGCTGGACAGGCTGCTGTGGCACTATCCTGCCACGGCATTTATTCCGCATTGCCGCAGCGATGCCGATGAAGCCAGACAAACGCCTGTCCTGAGCTTGTCGAAGTGGCCGGTCGTGATCGATCATGGCGGCGACAAATTTCCCCACCATGATTTGTTGATCAGCCTGCACGGCGAATGCAGGCCGTTCTTCAGCCGCTTCGAGCGTGTCATCGAAATTGTCGGCAACGACGAAGAAGACAGCCGCCTCGGGCGTGAACGTTTCAAATTTTATCGTGATCGCGGTTATGAGCTGCGCCATATCGACCTGTCCAAAACAGCATGACTTCCCCGGAACAGACTGCCGACCTGCCGGACAACCTGCCGCTGCTGACGGAAGTGGTCGGCGAAGGTGCGGCGGATGATTTTCCGCTGCTGACTGAGGTCGCCACCGAAGCGCCGCCAGAAACCAACTGCGATGTTGTCGCTCCCGAAGCCGGTATTTCTGAGCCATGCGCGATCAGCACGGGTGAGATGCAAGAGTTTTTGCGGCAGATTGAAACGCACCTTGAAACCGTGCTTATGCAGAAACTTAACTTCCGCATCGAACAGTTGCAACGGCAAGCCATCGAGCAGGCGGTCAACGAACTCAAGGTTAAATTGCCTGAACTGTTGCGCGATGCGCTGTCCGCGAATCCCCGGCAATAGCAGGCGCCACCCATCCAACACCGATTGCATAAAAACTGGCCCACTCAGTGTGCGTTGACATGAAACTCGCGCAGCGATTCGTTCGCTCTTTCTCCCGCTTGCGGGGGAAAGTTGGATAGGGGGGAGCGGGCATGGCGAGTTTCATTATCATGGGAGTGGTGCTCGCCATGCACGTTAGGTAAAATGCCCGTCTTTCCGCAAGCAAAGGCTGTTATGGCTGGTCAATCGAAAAAAACCGGGACGCAAGCAGTTGACTTCGAGTCGGCAATGGCCGAGCTGGAGCAGATCGTCGCAAACATGGAGGCGGGCAAGCTGTCGCTGGAAAATTCGCTGGCAGCCTATAAGCGCGGCGCGGAGTTGCTGTCGTTCTGCCGTAGCTGTCTGGATGACGCGCAACAGCAGGTCAGCATCCTGGAAGACGGTGTGCTGAAGGATTTTTCCGCCAATGCCGATGC
>JAIELH010000059.1 GCA_019753125.1 Gallionellaceae bacterium
TTTACGTGGGTTCGAAAAACGGCATGCTCCACGCTTTGTCGCGCAGCACCGGCAAGCTAATCTGGGAGACTGAATTGGGTTCATCTCTCTACGGTGCTCCGGCACTGGCAAACGGCAGGATATATCAGGGCTGCTATGACCGGAACGTCTATGCCCTCGAAGCGAGCAGCGGCAAAATCCTCTGGCGCACAGAACTGGATGAATGGCCCCAGGGCACACCAGCGCCAGTCGGCGATATGCTGTATGTGGCGAGCCGCAATGGCGTGCTTTACGGCTTGCGTGTTTCAGATGGACAGATTGCTTGGCAAATGCCGCTAGGCGCGGAACTGAGGCACTCTCCCAGCATCGGGCACAACCGTATCGGGGTAATTGCCTTGTTAGACGGGCGCCTGATCGGCGTGGATTTGGCGCGGCAGCAGATTGCCTGGGAACGGCAGCTGGGCGCCGGTGCGTTCAGCGGGCCAGTGATCAGCAACAGCAAAGTGCTAGTGGTTACACAAGACGGGCGGGTAAGCGCATGGCAATAGACCGGGTACGCTGGGCATGGGGGGGGATTCCTTTATTGTTGCTTTCAGGCATCCTGAACGCTGCGCCTGTGAGCGCCGAAAAGACAAGTGGCGCGTGGACTGAAAAGCAGTTGTTTGAGCAATCAGATGAAATTCCACGGCTATTGGCGCAACGCAAAATCACTGCCGAGCAGATTCCTGACCCCCATTGGCGCGAGGATTCATGCCGGGCCTGCCATCGTGAAATACCCAAGGGCAATGATCCGAAACTGCGCGGAAAGAATATCATTGGCCTATGCAACAACTGCCATGACACAATTTCGGTAAATGCCTATATCCATGCCGTAGGCATGACGCCCTCAGAAGAAAAACGAAACCGCATGCCAGCACAATTCAGCCAGGCGATTCAGCGCGGCGGCGGGGTGGTAACCTGCATCACCTGCCATGATTTGCCAATGCAGTGCAAAAAAGACCGGTTTGAGGAAAAAATAGCCAATCCGCGCTTCTTTCGCGGAGGCCCGTATAAAGAACGTACCGATTTGTGCTTCAACTGCCACAACCCGATGCATTATGAACGCCTGAACCCGCATGACCAGATCAGCGATGAAGGAGAGTTGAATGTGCAGAGCTGTTTGGTATGCCACAACATCACACCCAACCGGCGCGAAGTAAAAAGTATCGATGATGTGAGCTTCAATGTGAACGATGACTTGTTCAAGTTATGCACCGGTTGCCATCCGTGGCGCCCACATCCGGGGGGAGGCTGGGCAATGTTCGCCAAGGGTTCGAATAGTGAAGGACCGAACCATCTGGTCAAGCCGCCGGAGCCAATTCTGCAACGACTCAAGGAAACCGAGTCGAGGCTTGACATCGTGCTGCCGCTCGATCCGTCAAATGGCAACATCTTTTGCGCTACCTGCCATAACCCGCACGAGCGCGGCGTACAGCGCCATGCGCGTGCCGACCGCGGTGCGGACGGCCCCAAGCGGCTGCGGCGCGAAGGAATACAAATATGCGACAGTTGCCATAATAAGTAACAAGGTTGTTGCCACAAGCTTAAAGCGCATATCGGCAGATGCAGGACTCAAACAAAAACTATCCGAAAACGATCGGTATGCTGGCGGAAATTAATCGGGCGGCGTCACTTCTGGCCGCACTCGTATATTTAATCACAGCTTATTTTTTCGGAAGCAGCGAGGCTTTCCATCTTGCCGTCATCATTGTGGTTCTTCCGCTCGGTTGTATATGGTACGGCAATGAAATTGGCAGCTTCGCAGACATGTCTGCGGATGGAGAAGGCGAGGCTGGCAATGTTGTCGGCACGCTTATTACGATTAGCGGTTGGATCGTGCTTCTGGCAATGCTGGCGGCCATTGTTTTTTCCGCCTCTGGAAATTCACGATAAAATCCGCGAGCTTTGCCGGGTTCACCTCTGCACGGAAAACTTGCTCCACCTTCCTCGCCTCAGCTTTACTCGCTATGTTGCGCAAAGGCTTTGAGGTTGCCAACTTGAACAGAAGCCGCAGTTATCTCTTTCGGCTTATGCGTTCCTGCGACAATTACTGTATTTTATCGTTGAATAAATATGCCCATCGTTCGCGCCGCCCTCGATATCCCGCTGTCCACCCTGTTCGACTACACGGTGGATGAAAGCGTTGTAGCCGGACAGCGCGTAATCGTGCCATTTGGGCACCGGCAGATGGTCGGGGTGGTGATCGGGTGCGCTGCTACAACGGAGATGTCACCGGAACGTATCAAGCCGGTGACACAGGTGCTGCACGACAGCGCGCCGCTGTCGGCGGAGTTGCTCGATCTGCTGCGTTTTTGCAGCGATTACTACCGTTATCCGATCGGGCAGACAGTGCTGTCGGCGTTGCCGGCAAGGTTGCGCTCGGACAAGCCGGTCATCGCCAAACCGATCTTGAGTTATCGCCTGACAGCCAGCGGTGCGGCACTCGATCTCGAAAATCCGCCCCGTAAAAAAAGTGGGGATTCCTCTGTCGGAGGTGGGGCGGATGGACGGTTGCTCCCGCAATCGGCTGGCTCCGCCATAACCAGCGACTTGGCGAGCGTCGTTGGCTCGCATAGTCGAATGGCTAGTTGTTCCACCAGTAACGTGTCACAACCGTTCCCGAAACGCAAAGTGGTGCAGCGGCGCATCCTCACGAAGCTGGCGGAGCAGCCGTGCAATCTGGCGCAACTAAAAAGCCTGTCGGCAACGGCTGGCTTACAGTTGAAGGCGCTGGTCGCGGAGGGATGGGTTGAGAGTTTTACGGGTAATCTCCTCCCTTCGACAGGCTCAGGCGGGTGCCCGACCAAAAGCTCTATGGGGCGAGCGGTTGCCAGTATTCAACAACACACCTTCGACAACGCGCATACGCTGACTGGCGAACAGCAACAGGCGGTAGATGCGGTTACTGCGGTACAGGGCTATGCCTGTTTCCTGCTGCACGGCATCACCGGCAGCGGCAAAACCGAGGTATATGTGCATCTGATGCACGATGTATTGCGGCACGGCGGGCAGGTGTTGCTGCTGGTGCCGGAGATCAACCTGACGCCGCAACTGGAAAATTATTTCCACAGCCGCTTCCCGGACGTCAGCCTGGTCAGCTTGCACAGCGGTTTATCGGAAGGCGAGCGGCTGCACAACTGGCAGCAGGCGCAAGCGGGAGTTGCACAGATCGTGCTCGGCACGCGGCTGGCGGTATTCGCCGAGCTGCCCGGACTCGTGCTGATCATCGTCGATGAGGAGCATGACAGCTCGTTCAAGCAGCAGGACGGGCTGCGTTACTCGGCGCGCGACGTAGCGGTGTTTCGCGCTAACCAGCGCGGCGTGCCGATCGTGCTGGGCTCGGCGACGCCGTCGCTGGAGAGCTATCACAACGCGCAGAGCGGACGCTACCGGATGCTCAGGCTGACCGGACGCGCGCTTGCCGCAGCGCGCCTGCCTGCGGTGCGCACGATCAACATCAACCAGACGCTGATGCACCACGGTGTCAGCGAGAACCTGCTGCGCGAAATCGGGGAGCGCATCGCGCGCAAGGAACAGAGCCTGCTGTTCATCAACCGGCGCGGCTATGCGCCGGTGTTGATGTGCACTGCATGCGGCTGGCTGTCCGGCTGCAAGCATTGCGCGGGCAAGATGGTGCTGCACCTGAACGACAAGCGGCTGCGCTGCCATCATTGCGGTTACCAGTTGCATGTGCCGCACGCCTGCCCGAGCTGCGGCAACGCGGAGCTGCATCCGGTCGGCAGCGGCACGCAACGGGTGGAAAGCGTGTTGCAGGAACGCTTCCCCGGCGCGCGCGTCCTGCGTGTGGACCGGGACAGCACGCGCAACAAGCGCGCCTGGCAGACCATGCGCGAGCAGATTCACGCCAATGAAGTGGACATCCTGATCGGCACGCAGATGCTGGCGAAGGGGCATGATTTTCCCGAGTTGACCCTGGTCGGCGTGCTGAACCCGGACAGCGCGCTATACAGCAGCGACTTCCGCGCACCGGAAAAACTGTTCGCGCTGCTGGCGCAGGTGGCGGGGCGCGCCGGGCGCGCCGACAAGCCCGGCGAGGTGATTATCCAGACCGCCTTCCCCGATCATCCGCTGTTTCTCGCGTTGCAGAACCATGACTTCGAAGGCTGGGCGGCGGCGCAGCTTGCCGAACGGCAGATGGCGGGTTTCCCGCCGTTCGTGTATCAGGCGATGCTGCGTGCCGAAGGCAGGCAGCAGAACGAGGTTTACGCATTCCTCAACCAGGCGCGCGCCGCCGCGATTGAGTTGCAATATGAAGTTGAGGTGTTCGGCGTGGTGCCCGCCGCGCTGCCGCGCCGCGCCAACCATATCCGCGCGCAACTGTTGATCCAGTCGAATGCGCGCAAGACGTTGCAGCAATTCCTGCGCGCCTGGCAACCGTTGCTCGACGCGCTGCCCGCGCAAAAGCTGCGCTGCTCGCTGGACATCGATCCGCTGGAGTTTTAGAGTGCGCTACCCTGCGATGCAACCAATTTATTTCCTGATATGACCGACGCAAACCTGATCCAGTCTTTTTCCGCCATTGCCGGCGACGATGCCGTACTTACCGGTACGGCGGCTGCGCCGTATTGCGCCGACTGGCGTGGTCGCTATTCCGGCAAGGTGCTGGCGGTGGTGCTGCCGTCCAGTACGCAGCAGGTCGCCGAAATCGTGAAGCTGTGCGCCGCGAATCAAATCGCGATCGTGCCGCAGGGCGGCAACACCAGCCTGTGCGGCGCGGGTGTGCCGCTGCAACAGGGCGAACAGATCGTGTTGAGCCTGGCACGCATGAACCGTATCCGTGCGTTTGACGCGATCAATTACACGATGACCGTGGAAGCAGGCTGCATACTCGCCGATGTGCGCGAGGCGGCAAGGCAAGGCAACCGGTTCTTCCCGCTCGGGCTCACCGCCACCGAAAGTTTCTGCGCGATCGGCGGCAACCTTTCGACGAATGCCGGCGGCATCGGCGTGTTGCGTTATGGCACCATGCGCGACTTGGTGCTGGGCATCGAAGTCGTGCTGCCGGACGGGCGCATCTGGAACGGCCTGCGCAGCCTGCGCAAAGACAATACCGGTTACAACCTGAAACATCTGTTCATCGGCGCCGAAGGCACGCTGGGCATCATCACCGCCGCCGTGCTGAAGCTTGTGCCGCAGCCCCAGTCCAGCGCCACCGCCTGCGTGGCGATCGCGAACCCGGACGTCGGGGTACGGTTGCTGGCGCATATTCGTGCGGCGCTTGGCGATACGCTGAGCAGCTTCGAGCTGGTCTCGCGCAACTGCTTCGATCTGGTGTTTGCCCATGTTCCCGACACGCACGAGCCGTTCCCGGAACGCCACGAATGGTATCTGCTGATCCAGATCGAAGAGGTACTGCCCAAGCCGCTGGATGCGGAATTCCGCCAGGCATTGCAAAGTTTCTCCGCGCAATCCGGCCCCGGCGAAATAGCGGATTTCGCAATCACCACCGATGCCGTTATCGCAAAGGCCTGGTGGAAACTGCGCGAAAGCATCAGCGTGGCGCAGAAGCGCGAGGGGGTCAGCATCAAACACGATGTGGCCGTACCGGTCAGCCGCGTGGCCGAGTTCATTGCCGCAGCGGATGCTGTATTGCACAACGCGTTCCAAGACATCCGCATCGTGGCCTTCGGGCACATGGGCGACGGCAACATTCATTACAATGTTTCGCTGCGTGATGCGAACCAGAACAAGGTTTTCATTGCACAGCAGGAAAGCACCGTGAACAAGCTGGTATATGAAGTGGTGCGCAAACTCGGCGGCACGATCAGCGCCGAGCACGGCATCGGCCAGCTCAAGCGCGACATCCTGCCCAACTTCAAGGATCCGCTGGAGATGGAACTGATGCGCAACATCAAGCGGATGATCGATCCGCACGGCCTGATGAACCCCGGCAAATTACTGTAGGAGCACAAATATGGCAGGTCAACCGGAAATAACCAACATGGCGCTGTTCTGCGATTTCGAGAACGTCGCGCTGGGCGTGCGCGACGCGAAATACGCGCAGTTCGACATCAAGAAAGTACTGGAACGCCTGCTGCTGAAGGGCAGCATTGTCGTCAAAAAAGCCTATTGCGACTGGGATCGCTACAAGGAGTTCAAGGCGACGATGCACGAGGCGGCGTTCGAGCTGATCGAAATTCCGCATGTGCGCCAGTCGGGCAAAAACTCGGCGGACATCCGCATGGTCGTCGATGCGCTCGATCTCTGCTACACCAAGGCCCATGTGGACACTTTCGTGATCATCAGCGGTGATTCGGACTTCTCGCCGTTGGTTTCGAAGCTGCGCGAGAACAACAAGTATGTGATCGGCATCGGCGTGAAGGATTCGACTTCAGACCTGTTGAGCGCCAATTGCGACGAGTTCATTTTTTACGACGACCTGGTGCGCGCACAGGAAGCGAAGCAGAAGCGCGCCGAGAAAAAGTCTCCAGTGAAAGCTGCTGACAAAACCAAGCCATTACCGGCGAAGGGTGAAGACGACAAACGCCAGGAAGCGCTCGACTTCATCGTCGAGACCGTCGAGGCGCTGATCGCCGAGCGCGGCTCGGACGAAAAAATATGGGGGTCGATGGTCAAGACCACGATGCAACGCCGTCGGCCGGGTTTTACCGAATCGTCGCACGGCTACCGCTCGTTCAAGGAACTGGTTGAGGATGCGCAGAAACACAAACTGCTGATGGTGGTGCGCGACGAAAAATCGGGGCAGTACACGATTCGATTGTCCGCAGCCGATTAACCGGCCATTCGCGCCAAGTGGCTTGCACAAATAAGCCTCATATACATAGCGACAGAAATCGTAGCGAGCGATCCGGCATCGGTGGAGCCCGGAGCGCAGGCACCGGAGTGTACATAGCAGTACATGAGGATGCCGAGCACCGCGCGACTCCGATGCCGGTTTGCGCAGTAGATTTATGTCGCTATGTATAAAACAATAACGCCGCACTGAGGCGGCGTTGTATATCGGCTTTCTGGATGCCGTTTGGATCAGTCTTTGAATACTGATTGCGTAGCAACTACAGGTAGTTAATCATCGAAGAAGTGTCGATAGGCGTCTCCCATTCACGGTAAAACCTTTCCAACTATCCCAAACTCGTGCCTTGAGGAAGCACGTGCATTTTATACGCTTAATTTCCAGAAAATTCAACCACAATAAAAACTCAAATAAAATTAAAATATTACACTCAAATATCGATTCACCCTCTTCAAGCTTCTGGGTTAAATGTGTTTTTCAGCAAGCTCACGATACCGGCGTTCCAACCCTGCACGTGCAGCAAATGTGAAGCGTAACGATTACAGTTTTACCTGGCCTGCGCTGTGCTGCGCGCAGGGCAGGCATCCGCCAAAGTGATATAATCCGCGCCTCTCTAACGGGCATGGCGAGGCTACCATCCTTGGAAACAATACTTGCCATGCCCATTTCCCCCATCCCAACCCTCCCCCGGAGGGAGAGGGGGCAAACGAATCGCTATGCGAGATTTACGTTTAATGGTGCTGTTTCATGTCCGCTGTCTTGAATTTCAAATCCCATTTATCCGAATTATTCGCGCAGGCGTTGCGCGAAGTTGCGCCCGAAATCGCAAACGATGGCGCGGCGCAAACCGAAATACTGATCGAGCGCCCCAAGCTGGCAGCGCATGGCGATTACGCCTGCAATCTGGCGATGCAGCTGGCCAGGCCGCTGCGCAAGCCACCGCGTGAAATCGCACAGGCGTTGATTGCGGCACTGCCTGTTTCCGATGCCATTGAAAAAATGGAAATCGCCGGAGCGGGTTTCATCAATGTATTCATCGCCACCGCCGCAAAGCAGCGCGTCGTGAGCGGCGTACTGCAGGCCGGCGCAGGCTACGGGCACATCCATCTCGGCGCGGGGCGCAAGGTGCAGGTGGAATTCGTCTCGGCCAACCCGACCGGGCCGCTGCATGTCGGGCATGGTCGCGGCGCGGCGGTCGGCGATTGCCTGTGCAATGTGCTGCATGCGGCGGGCTGGAATGTGACGCGCGAGTTTTACTACAACGACGCAGGTGCGCAGATCGACAACCTGATGCGCTCGGTACAGTTGCGTTGTCTGGGCATCACGCCGGACGACCCGTCCTGGCCGGAGGCGGGCTATCGCGGCGACTATATCGCGGATGTCGCCCGGGCGTATCTGGCGAAGGAAACCGTCGAGGCGGACGACCAGCATGTGCAGGGATCCGGCGATGTGGCCGATGCCGAGGCGATCCGCCATTTTGCGGTGGCATATTTGCGCCGCGAACAGGATATCGACCTGCGCGCCTTCGGGGTGAATTTCGACGTGTTCTCGCTCGAATCCGCGCTGTATTCCGACGGCAAGGTCGAGGAGGCGGTCGACAAGCTGATCGCCAGCGGCCATACCTATGAGCAGGACGACGCGCTGTGGCTGCGCACCACGGATTTCGGCGACGACAAGGATCGCGTGATGCGCAAGAGCGATGGCGGCTACACTTATTTCGTGCCGGATGTGGCCTATCATCTGGACAAGTGGCGGCGCGGTTTTACCCGCGTCATCAACGAGCAGGGCGCCGACCATCACAGCACCATCACCCGCGTGCGCGCAGGCTTGCAGGCGCTGGATGCCGGCATCCCGCAGGGCTGGCCGGACTATGTGCTGCACCAGATGGTGACGGTGCTGCGCAATGGCGAAGAAGTAAAAATCTCGAAGCGTGCCGGCAGCTATGTGACGCTGCGCGACCTGATCGACGAAGTGGGCTGCGATGCGACGCGCTATTTCCTCGCGGCACGCCACCCCGATTCGCAACTGGTGTTCGACATCGACCTCGCCAAATCGCAGAGCAACGACAACCCGGTGTACTACATCCAGTATGCCCATGCCCGCATCCATGCGGTGCTGACGCAATGGGGCGGCGACCGCTCGACCTTGCTGCATGCCGATGTTGGCGCGCTGAACAACGAATACGAAACCGTGCTGCTGCAAAAACTGATCGACTTCCCGCAGGTGATCGAGAATGCCGCGACGGAGCTGTCTCCGCACCTGATCGCGTTCTACCTGAAGGATTTGGCAGCCGATTTTCACAGCTACTATAATGCCTCGCGCTTTCTGGTCGAGGATGAAGCAGTCAAATGCGCGCGGCTGGCGTTGATCGCCGCGATAGCGCAAGTGATGCGCAACGGTCTGGCGCTGCTGGGCGTGAGCGCACCGGAACAGATGTGACAACAACAAACGGATAAAACATGAGCAGAAACACAGGCAACAAACCTGCCGCACCGCGCAAGGGCGGCAGCCAGCTACTGGCCGGAATACTCGTCGGCATGGTGATCGGGGTCGCCCTGGCTGCCGGCTTGGCCTGGTACCTCATGAAATCGCCGAGCCCGTTCACGCAAAAGGAACCCGTAGCAGCCCGCTCGCCTGCCGCTGCGACAAAACCTGCCACACCCGCTGCTGCGACTGCACCCAACACGCAATCCACCACCGCCGCATCCGGCGTGAGCGACGCCAAGCCGCGTTTCGAGTTCTACAAGGTGCTGACCGACAAGCAGGACACCGCCGCCCCTGCGGACAAACCCAAACCGGCCAAGTCGACAACCGAAAACAAACCGGCCGCCAACGAGCCGCAGTTCCTGCAAGCCGGATCATTCTCCAATGCCGACGATGCCGAGAAACTTAAAGCCAAACTCGCGATGCTGGGCATCGAAGCCAGCACCCATGCGGCAACCCTTCCGGATAAGGGTGTGTGGTATCGGGTGCGCTTGGGCCCCTACAAAAATGCCGACGAGTTGAATCAGGCGCGCGCCTTGTTGAAACAAAATGGAGTGGATGCCACTCCAACCCGGGCACAATGAATAATTAACCACCCAAAGCAAGGAGAGATAAAGTGCGGAACATGATTAAAACCCTGTTTGTTGCGGCATTGCTATTGATTAATGGCACGGTGTTTGCCGCAGTGGAGGCGGGCAAGGATTACAAACTATTAAATCCCGCGCAACCGGCCAGCACAAAAAAAATCGAAGTGCTGGAATTTTTCTTTTACGGTTGCTCGCACTGTTTTGGCCTGCATCCGCATCTGAGCGCATGGGAAAAAACCATGCCCAAAGATGTTGAGTTGACCTTGGTGCCGACCATTTTCCGCGATTCTTGGGAGCCGATGGCGCAGACTTTTTACGCGCTCGAAGCGATCGGGCAACTGCATCAACTGCACGACGCGCTGTATCAGGCATGGAATGTCAACAATACAGACCTGAGCGATGAAGCCAAGATAACCGGTTTTGTCGCACACCGTGGCGTGGATCGCACAAAATTCTCGGCGGCCTACAATTCTTTTTCCGTACAAAACAAAGTGGTTCGCGTCAAGCAGATGATCCGCAGCTATGGCATCAGCGGTACACCGACGCTGGTAGTGGACGGCAAATACCTCATCACCGGCCTGCAACCTGCAGAGACCATACGCGTACTGAATGAAGTGATCGAGATGGCCCGCAAGGAACACCCTGCCGAAAGCAAGCCCGCCAAGGGAAAAGCAAAGCGCTAATACCGTTGAAGATAGCCTACTCGGCGGCTTGGGGCTGACGCTTGCGCGCCATTATCTTGAACGCGGTGCGGTCGTTGCCGCCTTTGCGCGCCGGCTGCCCCGATGTGGTGATCGCCAACGCCGGTGTGAGCGTCGGCACGTTCATCGAATATTCTGAAGACCTCGACGCCTTCCAGCAGGTACTGGACATACCAAGCCAGGATAAACTGCGCGTACTGGCACAGTGGTTGGGCGTGGCAAACGAATGGCTACGTTTTTGGGAGGGGTGCGAAACCTGGCAAGCATGTGGTTCGTGACGAATCAACCGTGCCGGATTATGAGTTGATGCGCGCTATAAGGTCATCAGACGGTGGTGCGAGAACTGGTAGCCGCGCAGCGTTGCGTAATCGAATGAAGGCGTAATGCCTTACGCCCCTACAGCCCCAGTACCTCACACATCGCCGCACAAACGCGCTCGACATCCGCCTCGTTCATTGCATAAAACATCGGTAACGAGACGATCTGTTTTCCCACACGTTCAGAAACCGGGAACATGCCTTCCCTGGAACCCAATGCGCGATACAGTTTGAACAGGTGAATCGGCGCATAGTGGTAACCGATACCGATGTTATGTTCTTTCATCCGCGCCATGAAATCGGCGCGCATGATGCGCTCCGGCAGCACGATCTGGAACAGGTGCCAGTTGGTGTTTGTAAAATCTTCCGGCGGCAGTTGCGCGCCTGACAGCGCCTCGAAATCCTTGCCGAGCGTGGCAAAATAATGCCGCGCCAGTTTGCGCCGCTGCGCGGTGATGTCATTCAATTTTGAAAACTGGCCCAGGCCGATCGCGGCGGCGACGTCGGTCATGTTGTACTTGCCGCCCAGCACATCCACCTCGATGCCGTCCCAGCCGCTGCGCGTCACGCCTTGCAGCCGGTACTTTTCCGCGAGCCTGGCTTCCTCTTCGTTGTTCAGCACCAGACAGCCGCCTTCGGAGGTGGTGATGTTTTTGTTGGCCTGGAAGCTGAACGAAACAAAATCGCCAAACGAACCGATCGGCTTGCCCTTCCATGACGAGCCGATCGCCTGCGCGGCATCCTCGACCACGCGCAGTTTGTGCTTGGCGGCAATCGCATACAGCCTGTCCATGTCCACCGGTTTGCCGGCCAGATACACCGGGATGATCGCGCGGGTCTTCGGCGTGATCGCGGCCTCGACCTTGTCCAGATCGATGTTGCGCGTGACCGGGTCGATGTCGGCGAACACCGGTGTCGCGCCGACTTCGAGGATCACGTTTGCGGTCGCAACCCACGAGATCGGTGTGGTGATGACTTCGTCACCCGCCCCGATGCCCGCGATGCGCAGCGCAATCTCCATCGTGCAGGTGCCGGAATTGAAAGTGCGCACCGGACGCCCGCCGAAATAGGCGGAGAGCTGTTTCTCGAATTCCTGCACCTTTGGACCGCTGGTGATCCAGCCGGAACGCAGCACCTCGCCTACCGAGGCGATGGTCGCTTCGTCGATGGTCGGACGGGAAAAGGGGAGAAAATTACTCATAGTGTTATAGCCTCTATACAACTTTCGGTAGGATGGGTGGAGCGAAGCACAACCCATCGTTTCGGTTTCGATGGGTTACGGCCTGCGGCCTTCACCCATCCTACAATGGCGCTATGCCCGCGAGATAATGATGACACCCAAAATAATCACACCCATACCAACCAGCTTGGTCGGATTGAACGCCTCGCCTAACAGGTACCAGGCCGCCACGGCATTCACCACATAGGCCATCGACAGCATCGGAAAGGCGATGCTGACCGGCACGCGCGACAGCGCGAGTATCCAGATCACCACGCTCAACGCATAGCAGAACAGCGCGGTGGCGATATGCCACTCGGTCGCCAGTTTCCAGCCGATCGGCAGGATGTTCGCAGCGCTGAATTCGAAGTACCCCACCGCATTGGTGCCCGTCTTCATCAGAATCTGCGCGGCAGCGTTGAGCATCACGCCGGTAAAGATCAAGCCGAAACTGACCAGATTCATGGCTTCTTCACCACGATATGTTGCAAATCTTCGAAAATAATTTTCATCTCCAACCCCTGTTTCTGCAACTGCGGATAAGCATACACCGGCACGATCGCCAACGCTTCCGGCTGTGCCGCCCAGACCCCGGCGAATTCCTCGACTGTGGGAATCCAGCGTTGCGGCTCCTGCTTGATGCCGTACGCCATTTCATCCTGATATTGCACCAGCGTGAAGGTGCGTTTCAAATAGAACGGCAGCGTCTGCTCGTAGGTCAGCACCGAGTAGAACGGCACATTCGCCTTCACCTCACCACGTATCGCTGCGGCGATATGCTTTGCGGAACGCTCGCGCGCCACAGTTTCATAGCCGGACAACCCGATCTGCGTCGACAGCAATGCACCCAGCGCCAGCACCGCCACCGCCCGCGACTTCTGCGTGCGCCACAACAACCACATTCCCGCCAGCAAACCGGCCAGCAATACCAGCGCGGCGACAACCAGCCACGAACTGTAGTGCGGATACAGTTCGGCCTGGTTCGGCGTACTGGCCAGCTTGCCGACGTTCAACGCCAGCGCCAGCAATGCCAGCACGCAGGGAATCGCCGGCGCGACTTGCCAGAACAGCACGCGCTCACGCATTTCGGCAATGCGCTTGCCCATCAGCAACGCCAGCGCGGGAAACATCGGCAGCAGATAGGACGGCAGCTTTGAGCCGGAGATCGAAAAGAACACATAGATGAACACGGCCCAGATCAGCAGGAAGAGTTGGCTGTTGAACACCCTTCCCGGCAAGTTGCCGCGCGCGCTGCGGAACATGCTGTCGAACATCAGCACCGTCCATGGCAATGCACCTGCCAGCAGGATCGGGATGAAGTAATACCAGGGCTGATAGCGTCCCAAGTCTTTGGTCGTAAAACGCGTGTAGTGTTCGTAAATGAAAAAACGCTCGAAAAATTCCGGGTTGGCTTTCATCACCAGCACGAACCACGGCACGGTAATCGCCAGGAATATCGCGAGGCCGGGCAGCCAGTGCATGCGTTTCAACACGCCGAAATCGCGCTGCACTATGCAATAAATGAACAGTGCGGCGCCCGGCAGCACCAACCCCATCAGGCCCTTGCTCAATACCGCCAGCGCCAGGCCGGCCCACGCCAGCAGCATCCAGTTGCGCTGCTTCCTGACATCCGCCTGCGCTTGCCCAAGCAGCAACCCGGCGATGCCCAGCGTCAGGAAAAACGTCACGCCCATGTCCAGGGTGTTGACATGCCCCATCAGCACATACAGCAGGCTGCTCGAAAGCAGCAGCGCGGCATAGCCCGCCGCCTCGCGCCCGAACAGGCGCAGCCCGGCAAACCACACCAGCAGAATACCGGCAAAACCGGTCAGCCCGGTCCACAAACGCGAAGTCCATTGATGTTCGCCGAACACCGTGTAAGCGGTGGCCGTCGCCCAGTATTGCAGCGGCGGCTTCTCAAAATATTTTAGCCCGTTCAGGCGCGGCGTAGTCCAATCTCCGCTCGCCACCATCTCGCGCGGAATCTCGGCATAGCGCCCTTCGTCCGGCTTGATCAGCGTGCGGTATTCGAGGTTGGAAAACCAGATCAGCGCGATGGCGATGAGCAGCAACCAGACAGGTTTGGTCAGGATGCGGCGCATTGTTTTTATTGCGCGGTCCAGCCGGCGCGCAATTCGCGGGCGGTGTGGAATGTCTGTTCAAGCCGTACCGCATCACCTGCCGCCAGCGCCGTACTCATCTGGTTCAGCTCTGCGATATAGGTTTGCAATTCCTGCAACAATGCCTCGCGGTTTGCGATGCAGATGTCGCGCCACATTTCCGGCGAGCTGGCGGCGATGCGGGTGAAGTCGCGGAAGCCGCTGGCGGCAAAGGACAGCAGCAGGTCGCGGTTGTCGCGTTGCGCCAGATCGTGCACCAGCGCAAACGACAGCAGATGCGGCAGATGGCTCACCGCCGCGAACACCGCATCGTGCTGTTGCGGCGTCAATTCGCTCACCACGGCACCGCAAAGTTCCCATGCCTTGCGCACCCGCGCCACCGCATCCTTCGAGTTTTCCGGCAATGGGGTCAACACCACTTTTTTGCCAACATACAGATCGGCCAAGGCTGCACTGGCGCCGCTCTTCTCCGCACCGGCGATCGGATGGGCGGGAATGAACTGCGCAATCCTGTTACCCATATTTGCGCGGGCAGCGGCCACCACATCGCTCTTGGTGCTGCCGCCATCGGTAACCAGCGTATGTACACCGAGATGCGGTGCGATGCGCGCCATCAGTTCCGCCATCTGCCCGACCGGGGTAGCCAGCAACACGATATCGGCATCACCGAGTTCCGCGAGATCGGTGCCGATGCGATCGATAATGCCGAGTTGCATGGCCTGTTCAAGAGTCGCTGTACTGCGCCCGAAGCCGACCACTTCGCCGACCGCATTCGCCTTGCGCAACGCCAGTGCGAACGAGCCACCGATCAGGCCGACGCCGAAGATGACGATTTTTTTGAATTGCGGTTCGGACATAGGTAGTCCCTCGTTGGCTTCTACCCCCATCCCAACCTTCCCCCTGCAAGGGGGAAGGAGTTTGATCCCCTCCCCCTTGCAGGGGGAGGGCTAGGGTGGGGGTAAAAACAAGTTATTACGCGAATCTTGTTACAGCGTACGCCCAACCGCGCTGGCAATCGCGCCCAGCGTGCCCATCATGTTTTTCAGTTCCTGCGGGGTCAGCGCCTGATCCGCGTCGCACCATGCTTCGCAGGGGCTCGGATGCATCTCGACCAGCAGCCCGTCCGCGCCTGCGGCAATCGCCGCCTGCGACAGCGCCGGAACCATCCATGCCTTGCCGCCCGCATGTGACGGATCGACGATCACCGGCAGATGGGTTTCCTTCTTCAGCACCGGGATTGCGGTGACGTCCAGCACGTTGCGGTAGGCGGTCTCGAAGGTGCGGATGCCGCGTTCGCAGAAGATGATGTTGTGGTTGCCGCCCGCCGCGATGTATTCCGCCGACATCAGCCATTCGGAAATGGTCGCCGACATGCCGCGCTTGAGGATCACCGGCTTGTTGATGCGCCCGACTTCCTTGAGCAGGTCGAAGTTCTGCATGTTGCGCGTGCCGATCTGGATCACATCGACGTCGTATTCCATGAACAGGTCGATCTGGCGCACATCCATCAACTCGGTAACGATCGGCAATTTGTACGGGCTGGCCGCATTACGGAACATGTCCAGACCCTCTTTTCCCTTGCCCTGAAAAGCGTACGGGCTGGTGCGCGGCTTGAACGCGCCGCCGCGCATCATACGGCAGCCCGCCTCGTGCACATATTTGGCCGACAGGTTCATCTGATCCTGCGTTTCTACCGAACACGGCCCGGCAATGATCTGGATCTGTTTGCCGCCGAGCGGGATGCCGGCGATATCGATCACGGTGTTGTCGCGGTGCGACTCGCGCGACACGATCTTGTATTGCTTGACGATGTGCATCGCCGATTCCACGCCGGGCAGCGGCGTGAACATTTCCTCGCTCAGCTTGCGCTCGTCGCCGATCGCGCCGATCACCGTGCGCTCGATGCCGCGCGAGATGTTCGCTTTCAAACCTGCCGCTTCCAGTTTGCCGACCACTGCGCCGATCTGCGCGTCAGTGACATCTTTTCCCATTACGATAATCATTGCGTCTCCCCAAGTATCTGCTTTAACGCAGACAAAAATTTATCATTCTCTTTTTCCAGCCCGATGCTCACGCGCAGCCAGCCCGGCATGTCGTAATTGGCGATCGGCCGTACGATCACACCCAGTTCCAGCAAGCGGCGATACACCACCATTGCCCGTTCGACTTCGCTCAGGGCAGGCGTAGCAATCTTGAAGCTGACGAAGTTGCCGAACGACGGGATATAGTCCAGCCCCAGCCTGCCCAGCTCTTCGGTGATCTGCACCATGCCGCGCCGGTTCAGCGCAAAGGTCTGGCGCACGAAATCCGCATCCTGCAATGCCGCCACCGCAGCCGCTTGCGCGACGCTGTTGACGTTGAACGGCTGGCGCACGCGGTTCAGCATATCGATGACTTGCGGGTTGCCCAGCGCATAGCCGACGCGCAAAGAGGCCAATCCATAAGCCTTGGAGAAGGTGCGCGAGATGATCAGATTGGGAAATTGTTTCAGCCACGCCACCGAATCGTAACGGCATTCCTCCGGCAGATATTCGTTATAGGCCTCGTCCAGCACCACCAGGATATTCGCTGGCAACGCGCGCAAAAACACATGCAATGCGTCACCCGGCAAAAACGTGCCGGTCGGGTTATTCGGGTTGGCGATGAAGATTATTTTCGCGTGCTGCGCCACCGCCGCCGCGCGCATCGCATCCAGATCGTGACCGAAATTTCTTGCTGCGACACTGATGCCGGTTGCGCCGACCGCTTGCGTCGCCAGCGCATACACCGCGAAAGCGTGATCTGCATAGACCACCTTGTCGCCGACGGTCAGGAACGCGCGTGCCGCCAATTCCAGCAAGTCGTTGGAGCCGTTGCCCAGCACAATCTGGTCATGCGTCACGCCGTAGCGTTGCACCAGCGCGTCTTTCAGCGCAAAGCCGTTGCCGTCCGGATACAGCCCGATTTCGTCGAGCGCAGCACGCGCCGCAGCAACCGCTTTCGGGCTCGCACCCAGCGGGTTCTCATTCGAGGCGAGTTTCACGATACCGGTGACGCCCAGCTCACGCTCCAGCTCGGAGATCGGCTTGCCGGGCTGGTAAGGCGCGATGGCGCGAATGTATGGAGGTGCTAACTCACTGTAGTTCATTTGAAGCCTTCATTCACTCTTTCTTGTCATTCCCGCGAAGGCGGGAATCCAGTAATTCAAAAACACCTTTCGTATAAAACCGCTGGATTCCCGCCTTCGCGGGAATGACGATGTTTTTATGGTTTTCTGTTTGCCCGGGGATGCCGCTACACGGCCACCGGATACGAGCCCAGCACCTTGACGAAAGCGGCGATCTGCTTGAGTTCGGCCAATGCCGCCGCCACCCCGGGC
>JAIELH010000078.1 GCA_019753125.1 Gallionellaceae bacterium
TTGCCGTGCCGCCAGTGGAAAGGATTTTTACGCCGAGCTGGTTTAAGCCTTTTGCGAATTCCAGAGCGCCGGATTTATCCGACACGCTAATCAGTGCTTGTTTGATGGTTGCCATGACGATTCCAAGTAAAAAATAAAGGGGATGCAGGAGCGCGTCGCGCCCTTACGAAATGCCGTGTTGCTGCATTTTTTTGCGCAGCGTGTTGCGATTGATGTCGAGCACTTCCGCAGCGCGCGTCTGGTTGCCGCCGACGTGTTCCAGCACCATTTCGAGCAGCGGTTTCTCGACACAGTCCATCACCATGTCATACATACCGCAGCAGGGTTCTTCGCCGTCGAGGTTCTTGAAGTACTCTTTGAGCGCTTTGCGCACACAGCGTGCCATATCGTTTTCACTTATCAGGCAATCGTTCATGCTGCCAACTCCTCAACGTAATGCAGCTGCGAGCCGCGCTGCGCTTGTTGTGTAAAAAAATCATCCACTGCCGCCAGTTGCGCGTCAGGGTTTTCCAATTGATTCATCTGGTGGCGGAATTGCGCGGATCCGGCCAGTCCTTTGGTGTACCAGGAAATGTGCTTGCGCGCCACGCGCAATCCGGTGTGTTCGCCGTAGAAGCCGTACAGCTCATGCACATGCGCCAGCAGCACGCGGCGGATTTCGCCGATCTCGGGCGCGGGCAGGTGCTTGCCTGTTTTCAGGAAGTATTCAATCTCGCGGAACAGCCACGGACGCCCCTGTGCGGCGCGGCCGATCATCACCGCATCCGCGCCGGTGCAATCCAGCACGTATTTTGCCTTTTCCGGCGTCGTGATGTCGCCGTTGGCGATGATCGGGATATTCACGCTGGCTTTTACCGCGGCGATCGTGTCGTATTCGGCGCTACCGGTATAAGCGCAGGCGCGGGTGCGCCCGTGTATCGCCAGTGCCCGGATGCCGGCATCTTCGGCGATTCTGGCGATGCGTATCGCGTTGCGGTTCTGTTTATCCCAGCCGGTGCGTATCTTCAGCGTGACCGGCACATCGACCGCGCTGACCACTGCTTCCAGTAATTTGGCGACCAGCGGTTCGTTCTGCAACAGCGCCGAACCCGCCATCACGTTGCAGATTTTTTTTGCCGGACAGCCCATGTTGATGTCGATAATCTGCGCGCCATGGTCGACGTTATGTTTGGCGGCCTGCGCCAGCATTTTTGCGTCCGCGCCGACGATCTGCACCGAGATCGGATCGACCTCACCGTCATGGTTGGCGCGCCGTTTGGTTTTTTCCGAACCGTACAGCAGCGAGTTGGAGGCCACCATCTCGCTGACCGCCATGCCCGCTCCCATGCGCTTGCACAACATACGGAAAGGGCGATCAGTCACACCGGCCATCGGGGCGACGATGAGATTGCTCTTGAGTTTGTATGGGCCGATTTGCATGATGATCGTTCGCGGGGGGCGCAATTATAGAGCAATGGTGAAGCAAGAAGGAAATGCTATGATTGCATCAGGCGGCTTGTGGCCGCCAGCTACTTGCAGAAAGATGCCATGAAAAAATTTATCCCTTTGATTTTGTTTGCCATATTCGCTTCCGCACATGCCGGAGAGACAGAAATCCGCCAGTCGCTGCAAAGCAAATTCCCGAATGTCGGCAAGTTGGAGCATGTCGTAAAAACGCCTTATGCGGGGCTTTATGAAGTCATCATGGGCGATCAGCTCTTGTACACCGATGCGCAAGGAAAATATCTGTTCGATGGCAGCGTCATCGAAGCAAGTAGCCGCGATGATTTAACTGAAAAACGGCGCCGCCAGTTGTTCGCAATCGAATTCGACAAACTGCCGCTCGAACTTGCGGTAAAAAAAGTGAAAGGCAACGGCAAACGCAGGCTGGCGCAATTCACCGACCCGAATTGCGGTTACTGCAAACGCCTGGAAAAGGAATTTGCCAAGATGACCGATGTCACGATATACAGCTTCCTCTACCCGATCTTCCAAGGGTCGGATGAAATCGTGCGCAACGTGCATTGCGCAAAAGACCCGGTCAAGGCGTGGGACGACTGGATGCTGAATGGCATTGCGCCAGCATACGCTACGTGCAATACACCGACCGACAAGGTGATGGCGTTAGCCAGGAAGCATCACGTCAACGGCACGCCGAATATAATCTTTGGCGACGGGGTGCAAGCACCGGGATACCTGCCTGCGGAAGAGCTGGAGAAACGCCTGAACAAGCCGGTTGGCAATTAGCATTGCCCGGCTCGGATCAATTTACTGCGGGTTCCGCACCTTTGGGAAACAACACCCACATCTGCCCGCCCTGTTTCATGCGGCCTGCCTGAGCACCAGCCTGTTCGCCGAAGCCCCAGAAGAAATCCGCGCGCACCGCGCCCTTGATGGCTCCGCCGGTATCCTGCGCCAGCATCAGGCGGTTCAGCGGTTCCGTTGAGTTGGGGAACGTCGTGGCGAGGAATACCGGCGCGCCGAGCGGGATGGTGCGCGGGTCCACCGCTATACTGTAGCTTTCCGTCAGCGGCACGCCCAGTGCGCCGAGCGGCGCGGATAGCCCGTTCGGCAATTCGCGGAAAAATACGTAGCTGGGGTTTTGTGCCAGCAGCGCGTCGAGTTTTTTCGGATATTGTTCCGCCCAGTTCTTGATCCCCTGCATCGAGGCTTCCTCGATCTTGAGCTCACCCATCTCGACCAGTTTTTTGCCGATCGAAACATAGGGATGCCCGTTCTGTTCGGCATAGCCGACTTTTACCAAGGAGCCGTCCGGCAATTCGATGCGGCCCGACCCCTGGATTTGCAGGAAAAACAGCTCCACCGCGTTATCCACCCAGAACAATTCGCGCCCCTGTAGCGGCGCTTTTCCATTGTCGATCTCGGCGCGATTGTAATAAGGCACGATACGCTTGCCTTGCAGGCGCCCGCGCAGCCGCAGGTCTTTTAACTGCGGGTACACTTCGCCCAAGTCCACTATCAGCAAGTCCTCGGGCGGGATATACAGCGGGTAGCGGAAGCGCTTTGTCTTGACGCGGCTGCCGGCCAGCTTCGGTTCGTAGTAGCCGGTAATCATCCCGCGTGACGAGCCGTCCGGATTGAATACCTGATAGGGCGTAAAGCCCTCTTCGAAGAAGGAGCGCAGTGCCGCATTGTCCGGTTGCGTTAGTTCATTAGCACGCGTGCATATCGCTTGCCAGCCTGGCTTGCTCTTCAGCGCGCGGCAGCTTTGCAAGAAGGCCGCCCAACTGCCTTGCAAATCTGTCGTTGGCCAGTCCGGCAGCATTTCCCACTTGCTTGCGGCAAAGGGCGGCGCTGGCGGGGCGACTGCAGCAGGCGGCGGTATAACAGCCGGTTTGGGCGGCACGGCACAGGCCGACAACAGGATCAGCAGCAGCGGTGCGGCACGGCGAACCCCTGCACGCATTAAACCGTCAATGCAAAACACGCGACACACTCAACACAAATAGCGGGATTTTGACATCGAACTGTGTGCCATCGTCGGCCTGCATCTGGTAACTGCCGCGCATCGTGCCAACCTGGGTGGATAGCACCGTGCCGCTGGTGTATTCGAAGCTCTGGTTCGGCTTGAGCGACGGCTGTTCGCCCACCACGCCCTGGCCGCGCACTTCCTGCACATGGTTATAGGCATCGGTGATGATCCAGTGGCGGCTGATGAGCTTGGCGGGGGCGTTGCCGAGATTGGCGATATTGATGGTGTAGGAAAATACGAAACGGTTGCTCGCCTCATCGGACTGATCCGGCAAGTACTTTACCTGCGTTTGTATGACAAAGCCGTGTTGGTCGTTGTTTTCCATATACGGCATTTGAACCGATTTTTTCCAGACCTGCAATGCCTGTCTGGGCGGTCGGGAGCATATCGGTTTGGCGTCCTGCGCTTAATGAACCCCCCGGGTTTATGTTAATCTGCGCGGATATTTCTGGACAATTTTGTTATGAACGGTTATTTGAAACGCATCCTTAACGCACGCGTGTACGACGTGGCCGTCGAAACTCCGCTGGAAGCGGCGCCCAACCTGTCGGCGCGCCTCGGCAATACCCTGCTGCTCAAACGCGAAGACATGCAGCCGGTGTTTTCATTCAAGCTGCGCGGCGCTTACAACAAGATGGCGCAACTCACTCCGGAGCAGTTGAAACGCGGGGTTATCGCCGCCTCGGCGGGCAACCATGCGCAGGGCGTGGCGCTGTCCGCGCAGAAACTCGGCTGCAAGGCGGTCATCGTGATGCCGACCACGACGCCACACATCAAGATTGACGCGGTCAAGAGCCGGGGCGCGAAAGTGGTGCTGCACGGCGACTCGTATTCCGATGCCTACCAGCATGCGCTCGAGCTCGAACAGCAGGACAAGCTGGTGTTCGTGCACCCTTATGACGATCCCGATGTGATTGCCGGGCAGGGCACGATCGGCATGGAAATCCTGCGTCAGCACACCGGGCCGATTCATGCGATCTTCGTCGCGATCGGCGGCGGCGGACTGATTTCCGGCGTGGCGGCCTATGTCAAACAATTGCGCCCCGACATCAAGATCATCGGTGTGCAGCCGGTGGATTCGGATGCGATGTACCGTTCGGTGAAAGCCAAACGGCGTGTCACGCTCGATCATGTCGGGCTGTTTGCCGACGGTGTCGCGGTGAAGCAAGTCGGGCAGGAGACCTTCCGGCTATGCCGCAAACTGGTGGACGAGATCGTACTGGTGGACACCGATGCGACCTGCGCCGCGCTCAAGGATGTGTTCGAAGATACACGCTCGATCCTGGAACCGGCCGGTGCGCTCGCGATCGCCGGAGCCAAGCTGTACGCGGAGCGCGAGAAGCTCAACGGCGAAACGCTGGTGGCGATCGCCTCCGGCGCCAACATGAATTTCGACCGCCTGCGTTTCATCGCCGAAAGTGCCGAGATCGGCGAGCGGCGCGAGGCGATACTCGCGGTCACGATACCCGAACTGCCCGGCAGTTTCCGCAAGTTCTGCGCGCTGCTCGGTAAACGCAACATCACCGAGTTCAATTACCGCTACGCCGACCCGAAGGCGGCGCAGGTATTCGTCGGCATTCAGGTGCGCAATCAATTGGAAACCGCCGAGCTCGTGGACAAGTTACGGCACAACAAGCTTGAGACGCAGGATTTGAGCGACAATGAAATGGCCAAGCTGCACTTGCGTCATCTGGTTGGCGGGCATGCGTCCGAGGTCAAGGATGAAATCCTGTTCCGTTTCGAATTTCCCGAACGTCCGGGCGCGCTGATGAACTTCCTGAACAGCATGAACCATAGCTGGAACATCAGCCTGTTTCACTACCGCAATCATGGAGCAGACTATGGTCGTGTGCTGATCGGCATGCAGGTGCCGCGCCACGACAAGAAAGCGCTGCGTGAATTTCTTGATACGCTGGGCTATTACTATGAAGACGAGAGCGGCAATCCCGCGTACCGGCTGTTTCTCGGGTAGGCGGCTATATTCGGTTGGAGAGCCAAGCTGCCCGCTGTTTCTGGCGGGTAGTTTTAATTCGGGATTAGTTGCCGGAAAACAGCTGCTTCAATAGCCATAAGGCAAATAACACGGTGAATACGGCGGTGCCGATTGCGGCTACATCTGCGATAATTGCCATCTTTTCCTCCAGAATATTTGAAAATACAGACTTGACCAGACAAATCCTAGCATGATTTATCCGGTGTGCAACTGATCTTCATCAACCAACTTGTTCAAACATTGTTAAATATTTCAGGTTGCAACTCCACAGGCAATATTTCAGCGTGATTAAAACCAATATCAAAACCGGCGGAAAGCTGTTCATTAAAACCTACGGCTGTCAGATGAACGAGTACGACTCGGATAAAATGGCGGATGTGCTGCGCGTCTCTGCCGGCATGGAGCAGACCGATAACCCGGAAGAGGCCGATGTGATCCTGTTCAATACTTGCTCGATCCGCGAGAAGGCGGAGGACAAGGTATTTTCCGACCTGGGGCGTGTGCGCCCGCTGAAACTTGCCAAGCCCGGCCTGCTGATCGGCGTGGGCGGATGCGTCGCCAGCCTGGAAGGCGATGTGATCGTCAGGCGTGCGCCGTATGTGGATGTGGTGTTCGGCCCGCAGACCCTGCATCGCCTGCCGCAGATGTTGCAGGAATGCCGTGATACCGGCCGCCCGCAGGTGGACATCAGCTTTCCGGAAATCGAAAAGTTCGATCATCTGCCGGCGCCGCAGACGACCTCCGGCACGGCGTTTGTCTCGATCATGGAGGGTTGCAGCAAATACTGCACCTATTGCGTGGTGCCCTATACGCGCGGCGAGGAGGTGTCGCGCCCGCTGGCCGACGTAATCCGCGATGTGCGGGAACTGGTTGCGCAGGGCGTGAAAGAAATCACGCTGATCGGCCAAAATGTGAATGCCTACTGCGGCGAGATCGACGATGGCGACACGGTGGACTTCGCATACCTGGTGCAAGCCGTCGCGGCGCTTGAGGGTGTCGAGCGCTTGCGCTACACCACCTCGCACCCCAAGGAGATGACACAGCGCCTGATCGATCTGTATGCAACCACACCGAAGTTGGTCAGCCATTTGCATCTGCCGGTGCAATCCGGCTCGGACCGGATACTCGCGGCGATGAAGCGCGGACACACCGTGCTGGAATACAAGTCCATCATCCGCAGGGTGCGTGCGGCGCGCCCCGACATCTGCATCACCTCGGATTTTATTGTCGGCTTCCCCGGCGAAACCGGGCAGGATTTTGAAGCGACGATGAAGCTGATCGACGACATCGGCTTCGACAACAGCTTCAGCTATTTGTATAGTCCGCGCCCCGGCACACCGGCCGCCGAACTGCACGACGATACGCCGCAGGAGGTGAAAGCGGCGCGCCTGAAGCGTTTGCAGGATCGCATCATGGAGCAGGAAAATGCAGTGGCTCAGGCGATGCTCGGTACGACACAGCGTGTGCTGGTCGAAGGCGTATCGAAAAAAGACGCCTCTGAATTGGCCGGGCGCACCGACAACAACCGCATCGTGAACTTTCCCGGCTCGCCCGGCATGACAGGCAGCTTTGCCGAGGTGAAAATCACGCAAGTGGTGCGCCACACGTTGCGCGGCGAACTGCTGATTCCCTCTCCCTTGCAGGGAGAGGGGTAGGGAGAGGGTAGAAGCCATGAATGCAGCAGTCATCCAATTCACGCTTGAGCCGGTGGACAACCAGCGGCTGGCGCGTTTATGCGGCGCGCTGGACGAGAATTTGCGGCAGATCGAAATCGCGCTGGAAGTCAGCATCGCGCGCCGTGGCGAGCATTTCAGCGTGCAGGGCGAGCAGGCGGAACTGGCGCGCCAGGTATTGCAGGATTTCTATCGCGAAGCCAGGCATGACATCACACTGGAACGATTACAGCTCGGGCTGATCGAGGCGATGAAGTGGCGCACCGAAGCGCAGCCATCCGCCGATTCCGTGCCGTTGCTGATGACGCGCAAGGCCGAGATACGTGGCCGCACACCGCGCCAGAACAATTATATACAAGCCATTCAGGAACACGACATCACCTTCGGCGTCGGCCCCGCCGGAACCGGCAAGACCTATCTCGCCGTCGCGTGCGCGGTGGATGCGCTGCAACGCGAGGCGGTGCGCCGTCTGGTGCTGGTGCGCCCCGCCGTGGAGGCCGGGGAAAAGCTCGGTTTCCTGCCCGGCGACCTGGCCCAGAAGGTCGATCCCTACCTGCGCCCCTTGTACGATGCGCTCTATGACCTGATGGGCGCCGAGAAGGTCGTCCGTGCCTTCGAGCGCGGCGTGATCGAGATCGCCCCGCTCGCCTATATGCGCGGGCGCACGCTGAATCATTCCTTCATCATTCTCGATGAGGCGCAGAACACCACGCCGGAGCAGATGAAAATGTTCCTGACACGTATCGGCTTCGGTAGCAAGGCGGTCATCACCGGCGATGTGACCCAGATCGACCTGGTGCGCGGACAAAAGAGCGGACTGGTCGAAGTGCGCGCCGTGCTCAACGAGGTGCGCGGCATCGCGTTCCAGGATTTTCTCGCCGAAGACGTGGTGCGCCATCCGTTGGTGCAGAAAATCGTTGCGGCCTATGAGCGCCATGAACAGCAAACACACACATAAACTTTTGCCAGCGAAACTTTCTCTGGCCGTGCAATATGCCAGCACCGCACAGGATCTGCCGACCCGCGCGCAACTGCGCCGCTGGGTCAAGGCCGCCTTGCAACGCGACTTGTGCATGACGCTGCGCATCGTCGACGAAGCCGAGGGGCGCGAACTGAACAGGAATTATCGCGGCAAGGACTATGCGACCAATGTGCTGACTTTTGTTTACGATGAACCGGAGCAGCTGGCCAGCGACGTGGTGATTTGCGCGCCGGTAGTGAAAAAAGAAGCCGCCGCACAGCACAAAGATTTGTACGCGCACTACGCGCATCTTGCGATTCACGCCACGCTGCACCTGCAAGGCTATGAACACGAGAATGATGCCGATGCCGCAGAGATGGAAGCGCTGGAAACTGCGCTAATGCTAAAATTGCGTTTCCCTAATCCTTACCAAGAAGATCAGTATCAAACATGAATGACCCAGAGAGTAGTAAACCCAGCCTGTTAGAGCGTCTTTCCGCGCTATTGATGCGCGAGCCGGAAGACCGCGGACAACTGGTCGCGTTGTTGTATTCCGCATATGAGCGCAATTTGCTCGATGCCGACGCGCTGTCGATGATGGAAGGCGTGATCCAGGTTTCCGAGCGACAGGTGCGTGAAATCATGATCCCGCGCGCACAAATGGACGTCATCGACATCAGCGAGCCGCCGGAAAAATTTATCCCCTTTGTCATCGAAACTGCGCACTCGCGCTTCCCGGTCACCGACGGCGACAAAGACAACATCATCGGCATCCTGCTCGCCAAAGACCTGCTGCGCTATTACGCGGGGGAGGAATTCAACGTGCGCGACATGCTGCGCCCGGCGGTGTTCGTGCCGGAATCCAAGCGGCTGAATGTGCTGTTGCGCGACTTTCGCAGCAACCGCAACCATATTGCGCTGGTGGCCGACGAATATGGCGGCGTGTCGGGCATGGTGACGATCGAAGATGTGCTGGAACAGATCGTCGGCGACATCGAGGATGAATACGACTTCGACGAGGACGAAGACAACATTATTCCGGATGGAGCGGATGGGATGTTCCGCGTCAAAGCCGATACCGAGATTGCCGATTTCAACGAGGCGCTCGGTACAAAATTCGGCGACGAAGAATATGATACGGTAGGCGGGCTGGTGCTCAAAACCGCCGGGCAGCTACCCAAACGCGGCGACCATATCCGTATCGATGGACTGATTTTTACCGTGCTGCGAGTGGATAGCCGCAGGTTGTATTCACTGCTGGTGGAACGGGAAAAAACCCGATCAAACGCGCCGTAGCGCACTTAATCTTTAGGTTCGTCCAATTGCAGTGTGGGCAAAAACCCAACTTGCTGACAAGTTCTACGGCGCAGTGAAGTGATTGAACTCGGCACGTGACGCTGCGCGCTGGATTACCCCGAGGGGCATGATCTTTGAAAACGGCAGGCGCTTTGCGTTCGATGAGGTGGCGGCGCCAGTTGCCGAGTCGCTAGTTGCATGTCTGCGTCAAGATTTCCGATTGCCGTCGTGACCGTGGGTCACCAGGCGATACTCGGGATAGTTTCTGGACATCATGACTCTTACGCGCATTCATTTTTTCCATCGCCGCATCAATAGGCGATTTTGACGTTCTCCGGCCGCAACGCATCACGCAGGCTGCGTAGCAGGTCGTCATGCAGCGTCACCTGCCATGCCTCGCCGAGGCGTAGTTGGCAGGCCGCTTCGTTGTTGCGGTAGTGGATCAGCACCGGGCATTTGCCGTCGCGGTAGGGCGCGAAGATTTGTTTCAGTTGTGCGATGTTGTCCTTGCCGTCGCAGCGTAGCGCCAGATGCTGCGCGAAGTGCGAGCGCGCCGAGGCGAAGTCGAACAACTCCTCGCCGCTGACGCGCACGTTGCCGGAATATTCGTCGAGGCTCGCCTTGCCCAGCACGACCAGCAGCTCATCCTCGCGTATCCATGGTTTGCTGCGTTCGTATTCCTCGTTGAACACGGTCATCTCGATCTGTGCGCCGCCGTCGTCCAGCGTGACGACCGCCATACGCCCGCGCCGTGTCTGCTGGATGCGCAGCCCGGCGACGATACCCGCCAGCACCACCGGCACGCCGCGCCGCGAAGCATGGCCGGAGCCGTTGGTCTTGCCGACGAATGACGGCGTCAGATCGGCGAGGCGCAGCTTGATGAAGCTCGCCAGTTCCTGCTCGTATTCCTGATAGGGATGGCCGCCGAGATAGAAGCCCAGGCTGGCTTTTTCTTCCTGCAATTGTTTGCGCAGCGTCCAGCGCGCGACATCGGTGTATTTTCCGGTCAGCACGATATCCGCTTCGTCGTCGCCGAACAGGCTGTTCTGGTTGGCCGCGCGCGCCTGCTGGTCGGCGCTCGCGAGCGCGGCGTCCAGCGTCGCCATCATGCAGGCGCGGTGAGCCTGTCCTGAGCCTGTCGAAGGATTGATGCTGTCGAACGCGCCGGCGCGGATCAGCGCCTCGGCGGTGCGGCGGTTGACGATGCGCTTGTCCACACGGCGGCAGAAGTCGAACAAGTCCTTGAACGGCCCGCGCTTGCGCGCCTGGGTGATGTTGTCGATCGCTGCCTTGCCGGTACCCTTGATCGCGCCCAGCCCATAGGCGATGGATTTTTCGTCGATCGGCGCAAATGCGTAATCGGAGCTGTTCACGTCCGGCAGCAGCACGCGCAAGCCCTGTTGCAGCGTGTCGAGATAGAAGGTGCGCACCTTGTCGGTGTTGTCCATGTCCGCCGACAGCGTGGCCGCCATGAACGCCGCCGGATAGTGCGCTTTCAGGTAGGCGGTCTGATAGGCCACCAGCGCATAGGCGGCGGCATGCGACTTGTTGAAGCCGTAGCCGGCGAACTTTTCCATCAGGTCGAACAAATTGCCGGCCTGCTCCTTCGACGTGCCGTTCTTCAGTGCGCCATCGACGAAAATCTCGCGTTGCTGCGCCATCTCCTCGGGTTTTTTCTTGCCCATCGCGCGGCGTAACATATCCGCGCCGCCGAGGCTGTAGCCGCCCACGATCTGCGCCATCTGCATCACCTGTTCCTGATAAACCATGATGCCGTAGGTTTCGCGCAGGATCGGCTCCACCGCCGGATGGGGATATTCGAATTTCTCTCCGTGCTTGCGCCGCACGAAATCCGGGATCAGATCCATCGGGCCGGGGCGGTAGAGCGCGACCAGTGCGATGATGTCCTCGAAGCAATCCGGCCTGGCCTGCTTCAGCATGTCTTTCATGCCGCGTGATTCGAGCTGGAATATCGCGGTGGTGTTGCTGGCCTTGAGCAGATCGTAGGTCGGTTTGTCGTCGAGCGGCAAAGTCTCAATGGAGAAGGGAGAAGGGTTCGCACCTTCAGTGCTCAAGGGGGAAGGGTGGAAAGCATCCGCGCTGTCGTTACCCTTCTCCCTTCCCTCTTCTCCCTTCCCTAGACTATTAATGTGTCGCACTGCCCAATCAATAATCGTCAGTGTGCGCAGGCCGAGAAAGTCGAATTTCACGAGCCCGATCGCCTCGACATCATCCTTGTCGAACTGGCTGACCACGCTGGCTTCTGAATCGGCGCAATACAGCGGGCAGAAATCGGTGAGCTGCCCCGGCGCGATCAGCACGCCACCGGCGTGCATGCCGACGTTGCGCGTCAGGTCTTCGAGGCGCTCGGCCAGTTCCAGCAGTTCCGGTACGCCTTCCTCGCGTTCGGCGATCGCGTTGATCTCCGGCTCCATTTCGCGCGCCTTTTTCAGCGATACCGGCTTCACGCCCTCCAGCGGTATCGCCTTCGACAGGCTGTCGCATAATCCGTACGGGAAATCCATCACGCGCCCGACGTCGCGGATCACCGCTTTCGAGGCCATCGTGCCGAACGTTGCGATCTGCGACACGCACTGTGCGCCGTATTTGTTCTTTACGTATTCGATCACGCGCTCGCGTCCGTCCTGGCAGAAATCCACGTCGAAGTCGGGCATCGACACGCGTTCCGGGTTCAGGAAACGCTCGAACAGCAGTTCGTAGCGCAGCGGGTCGAGGTCGGTGATACCCAGGCTGTACGCCACCAGCGAGCCCGCACCGGAGCCGCGTCCCGGCCCGACCGGCACGCCGTTGGGGAATTCCTCGGAGCGGTAGGCTTTCGCCCAGCGGATGAAATCCGCGACGATCAGGAAATAGCCGGGGAAGCCCATCTTGATGATCGTGTCGGTCTCGAAGGTCAGACGTTCCCGATACTCCGCTTGTTTGGCGGCACGCACTGCCTCGTCGGGGTAGAGCAACTCCAGGCGCTGTTGCAAGCCTAGTTCTGACTGTTCGCGCAGGTAGCCGTCCAGCCCTTGCCCGTTCGGTGTCGGGAAATCCGGCAAATGCGGTTTGCCCAGCGCCAGCGAGAGGTTGCAGCGGCGTGCGATTTCGACGCTGTTCTGCAACGCCTCGGGCAAGTCGGCGAACAACTCCGTCATTTCAGCTTGTGTCTTGAAATACTGCTGTGCGGTGAAGCGCTTTGCGCGGCGCTTGTCGTTGAGCACATAACCATCGGCGATGCACACGCGCGCCTCGTGCGCCTTGAAGCCGGATGCTTCGAGAAACTGCACCGGATGCGTCGCGACCACCGGCAGGCCGAGCTTGGCGGCAAGTTGTATTGCGGCGTGCAGGTAATGCTCCTCGTCTGCAAATCCGCAGCGCTGTACTTCGATGTAATAGCGGTTGTTGAATAGCCCCGCCCATTCCTGCACGTACTGTTGGGCCTGTTTCTGGTTGCCGGATAGCAGCGCGCTGCCGACATCGCCGAGATGTGCGCCGGACAGCGCGATCAGCCCGGCTGTGCCTTCGTGGAACCATTCGCGGCGCAGCTCGGCACGGCCGCGTTGCTGGTTCTCCAGATAAGCGCGCGACAACAGGCGGCATAGCAGCAGATAGCCTTCGCGCGACTGGCACAGCAGCAGCAGGCGGTGCGGCCGGTCGCGGTCGGCATCGTTGCTGACGAACACATCGCAGCCGATCAGCGGTTTGACGCCTGCACTACGCGCGGCCTTGTAGAACTTGATCAGGCCGAACACGTTGCTCAGATCGGTCAGCGCCAGCGCCGGCATCGCATCGCTCTTCGCGGCGGCGACCGCTTCATCCACGCGCAGCGTGCCGTCCGAAATCGAATATTCGCTGTGCAGACGGAGGTGGACGAAGGATGGCTGCGGCATGATGTAACGCTCGAAAATCAGGAGCGGATTTTAGCACTCATGGACATCCGATTGAACATGAAGTCGCAGCGGCCGCAGATAGCCGCTCTCCACAAGGGGCAGGTGAAGCGCTTAATGAAAAGGCGGGCAATTTGCCCACCCTGCATGGTCTGCCAGAGAAGTGCCGGAGTTGTTCACTCCCAAACGTGCGTTTCCAATAATTCGCGCTCGAGCAGCTTGGTAAATTCCTCTGCAGGCACCGGGCGGCTGAAGTAGTAGCCCTGGATTTTGTCGCATCCTTGCGCGCGCAGATGCTCCAGCTGCTCTTTGGTCTCTACGCCCTCGGCAATAACTTTCATCCTCAGGTTGTGCCCCAGGCTGATTACCGCATTGGCGATTGCTTCATCTTCGGAATCGGTACAGATGTCGCGAATGAAGGATTTGTCGATTTTGATTTTGCTGATCGGCAGGCGTTTCAGGTAGTTCAGCGAGGAATAGCCGGTGCCGAAATCGTCGATCGAGATCCGGATGCCGAGCTGGTCCAGATGGTTGAGCGTGGCGATCGTGGCGTTCAAGTCCTGGATCAGGATGCTTTCGGTAATTTCCAGTTCCAGATACTCCGGCGCCAAGCCAGAGTCCTGTAACGCGTGCTGGATCATCGTGACCAGATCGCTCTGGTGGAACTGGCGTGCCGACAGGTTGACCGCCACATGCACGTGCGGCAGCCCGGCAGCCTGCCAGGCGCTGTTCTGGGCGCAGGCGGTATGCAACACCCATTCGCCGACCGGTACGATCATGCCTGTGATCTCGAGCAGCGGGATAAATTCAGTCGGTGGCACCAGACCGCGTTCCGGGTGTTTCCAGCGGACCAGCGCTTCCATGCCGACGATCCGGTTGGTGCGCAGGCTGATCTGGGGCTGGTAGTACAGCACAAATTCATTGCGGCTCAGCGCCTTGCGCAACTGGTTTTCCATCACCAGCCGCTGTGCGGCCATCGCGTTCATTTCGGCATTGTAGAAATGGAAGCAGTTGCCGCCCTTGGTCTTGGCATGGCTCATCGCGGTGTCGGCATGCTGGATCAGCTCATCCATCGTGTCTGCGTCGGTCGGCGAGAAGGCGATGCCGATGCTGGCGGTGAGGAATATTTCATGCCGTTCCAGGTTGAACGGCTCGGCCATCGCGTTGAGTATCTTCCTGGCGACCGTCTCGGTATTCTGCGGGCTGCCGACATCGGGCAGTTCGATTGTAAATTCATCGCCGCCGAAACGGGCGATCGTGTCGGTGTCGCGGGTTTGTCTGGCCAGCCGTTCGGCTACCGCTTGCAGTAATTCATCGCCGACAATATGGCCCAGCGTGTCATTGATTGACTTGAAGCGATCCAGCCCCAGATACAGCAGCGCTACCAGCTGGTTGCCATTGTGCGCCGTGATCAGGGACTGTTGCAGCCGCTCCTCCAGCGTCAGGCGGTTGGGCAGTTCGGTGAGCGGGTCGTAGTGGGCGAGGTGATGGGCGCGCGCGTCGGCCTGCTTTTTCTCGGTGAGATCGGCAAATACGCCCAGATAATTGATGGTTTCACCCTGTTCGTCGCGGATGGCGATAAGCGAGAGCCATTGCGGATAAACCTCGGTATTCTTGCGCCGGTTCCAGATTTCGCCCTGCCAGTAGCCGAATTCGGCAAGTGCGGCCCACATGGCCTGGAAGAAAGCGGGGTCGTGCCGGTCCGAGCGCAACAGCTTGGGAGCCTGGCCGATGGCTTCACCCTCGCTGTAGCCGGTGATTGTGGTGAACGCCCGGTTTACCTGCAGAATATAGCCATTGATGTCGGTGATCATGATGCCTTCGGTGCTGTTGTCGAACACCTTGCCGGCGAGCAGCAGTTTTTTCTCGCTCTTTTTTAGATCATCCTGTGAGCGCTGCAGCTTGTCGCGCTCCACTTCCAGTTCGGCTATATGCCGCGCTTGCAGCGCTTCGCGTTCCAAGCCCTGAGCGAGCGATAGCCGGTGAACTTCAGCGAGGCGACGCTCGATCCGGTGGGTAAGCAGATAGAACAAACCAAGCAGCAGCCCGCCCAGTATCACAAAAAACAGGCTGAGTGCGACGGATGTGGCGTACATTGCGATGTTGATTTGCGTCGTGTCGCGCAGGATCGCCAGGCTACCCACTTTGTGCCCGGCCATATCCATAAGCGGAAAGGCGCCGCCTTGATAGCGGTTGTTGCCGACGGTTAGTTCCACGCTCTGGTCGGATTGGCTGGCTTGGGATAACAGGCGGGTCAATTGTTCACGCGGCAAATCCACGGTCTGGCTGGAGACCACCATGTTGGGGAAACGGTTCCAGTCCGCGTCCCGCTTTAGCATGCGCATGCCGCTTTCCCAGTTCTTTCTCGCCAGTAACTGCTTGTCGATCAGCAGCAGGTGGTTAACGCCGGTGATGCTCTTGAGGTCTTCCAGCACATCTTCGATTTCTTCGCCCAGCTCGATGTAACCGGCCAGCCCGTTGCGGTCATACAACGGTGTGACTGCGCGCAGCGTGAA
Source organism: Gallionellaceae bacterium (assembly GCA_019753125.1). Classification (GTDB taxonomy): domain Bacteria; phylum Pseudomonadota; class Gammaproteobacteria; order Burkholderiales; family Gallionellaceae; genus Gallionella. Next base: position 15,802 of record JAIELH010000078.1, read on the forward strand.
AGTGCCCATCGGGCCCAGCTCTACACCGATGGACATTTTTTTGTTTGTTTCGGCAGCTAGCATGGTATGACGATTGACTGTGTCGCCATAAAGCTCGGGCTGATGTACACGCAGCACGTTTACCCGCGCGGCGTCCATAAAATAGAAATGGGTGATTTTGTACTGGTCACGCAACTGTTTGAATAGCGGCTCGGCGCGCTTCATCAGGGCGCCACGATTTTTGGCGCGCAGCGCCGCTTGCAGGCTTTCGTCGTGCAGGATAGATTCCAGCGTCGCCCCCAGCTTTTCACCGCGCCGCCGCAGCGCGCTCTGGTAATAGGCTTGTGCCGATTTCAGGCTAGTCGCAAAGTCCCTGGTGGCCTCTTCCTTTTCATGATGGTACAGGCTGTAATGAAATGCGCCGAGAAGAGCGGCCAGTACCAAGGCAAGCGGCAGCAGAATGCGTGCCTTCAGGTTGATATTTTTAATCATGTGTAATTATTGAGATAGAAAGCCAGCTCAAACTATTTTGAACAATGTTTAACGGTGGCAAACAAACCATTCTACTTGCGTCAATAAGCGCTTATTGCAAATGTATACCCGATACTACGCAATGAAACAGAATCATGCAATGGCACTAAAGGGCAGTTGGTACGCCATTCCACCTGGTCTGCTAAAATCCCCAGATGCATCCGCCCCTCACGCCGCAACGCGAACGCTACTTGCTGCTCACGCTTGCGGGCATCCAGTTCAGCCATGTGCTCGACTTCATGATCATGATGCCGCTCGGGCCGATCCTGATCGGCGCATTCGGCATCGGCACGCACGAATTCGGGCTGCTGGTCGCGTCCTACAGTTTCAGCGCGGCACTGTCCGGATTGCTCGCCGCAACGTTCGTCGACCGTTTCGAGCGCAAACGCCTGTTGCTGTTCATGTTCGCGCTGTTCGCGCTGGCGACGCTGGCCTGCGGTTTTGCTTCCGGTTACGCGATGCTGTTGATTGTGCGCGGCCTGGCAGGCGCGTTCGGCGGCGTGATGGGCGCACTGGTACAGACGATGATCGGCGATGTGATCCCGTTCGGCCGGCGCGCCCGTGCCAGCAGCATCGTCGCGGCGGCGTTTTCGCTCGCAACCGTCGCCGGCGTGCCGCTGGCGTTATGGTTGGCCCATCATTGGCAGTGGCGTGCGGCGTTCATCTTCATCGCCGTGCTGGCGGTGTTGTTCATCCTGATCGGCTGGCGTGTCCTGCCCGAACTGCGTCACCATATCAGCACGGAGAAGCAGCGCCACCCGTTCGCCGCGATGTTTGACGTGCTGCGCGACCCCAACCACTTGCGTGCGCTGCTGTTCTCCGCACTGATCATCTTCTCCGGCTTCACGGTGATTCCCTATATCACGATCTATGCGGTAGGCAACGTCGGCATCGCGCAGCAGGACATCCCGTATGTCTACCTGTGCGGCGGCGCGGCGACGCTGGTTACCTCGCGGCTTATCGGCTACTGGGCCGACCTGCACGGCAAGGTCAAGGTCTATCGCCTGGTCGCCGCCGCCGCGCTGCTGCCCGGCACCGCGGCAGCGCAGAAGAAGTACGACCCCGGCGCGACCGACACCGAGATCAAGATCGGCCACACCATCCCCTACTCGGGCCCGGCATC
>JAIELH010000096.1 GCA_019753125.1 Gallionellaceae bacterium
CACTGGACTGTATTTTCTCGTCACAGCACGAAACCGGCGGTGAGTCGCGAGGGCTTGCTAAAGGCGAAATCCCGCTGCCAGCGCGTCGCCGTGAAACATTTTTACGGTATCGAGCGAATAGTCGTCGAGATCAAACCCTGCCAAATGGAGTTTCTTGAGGATGTCATTGGTGACGGTGATGACGTGACAGCCGACGGCATCGGCGTGGAAGATGTTCAGCAATTCGCGCGGGCTGGCCCAGATAAGTTCGGCCTTGGGGTTCGGCTTAAGCAGTTCTACAGCAGCCGCCATGAGCGGAACCGGATCACGGCCGGTGTCGGCGATACGCCCCGCGAACACCGACACGTAACTCGGTGTTTCTGGATTCAAGGCAGCCACCACATCGCGCACCTGTGCAAGCGTCATCAGTGCCGTGACATTGACCTTGACGCCGCTCTTTGCCAGCTTGCGCACCAGATCATAACTGGGTTGTCGCCTGGTATTGGTGACCGGGATCTTGACGTAGACATTGCTCCCCCAACCGGCAATTTCCATCGCCTGCCGCTCCATCTCCTGAAATTCGTCGGAAAACACCTCGAAGGAAATAGGGCGGTCCGGAATCGCTTGCAGGATTTCCCTGGCGAACGCCTTGTAGTCGGTAACGCCGGCCTTGCGCATAAGAGTCGGGTTGGTAGTCAGCCCCTTGACATAGGGTTTAGCGTACATTTCCAGCATGCCGGCTTTGTCAGCACCGTCAGCAAAAATCTTTACTTTGAGCTGGTCGATCATTTTCATAATAATCCCCTGTAATTACAGCTAGTTATAATGACCATAGCGCCGCCCGGATAGGAAAAAGATTATTCTACAGTCCACCGCCGGGTTACGAAATGCCCGATGTGCAGCACAACGAAAGAATAATCTCCGCGGCGTCGGCCAGGGACTTGACACGATAGTCGCACGCCTCTGGCTGTTGTTCGTCATAAGCATAATCGATGAAGAGTGTTCTGCAGCCCGCCCGTCGTCCGGCTTCGACATCCCGCCAGCGGTCGCCTACCATGAAGCTTGAGGAAAGATCGATTCCATGGTCGCGAGCCGCGGCCAGCAGCATGCCCGGTTTGGGCTTGCGGCAATCGCAGCTGTCGCTGCTGTCGTGATAGCACACGCGGAAATCATTCACCGGCAAGCTCTCGGCGAGTTTGGCGTTGATGGTCTCGACTGCATCACGAGCCGTCGTTCCCCTCGCCACATCGGGCTGGTTGGAAACCACGACCAGAACGAAGCCGGCGGCCTTGAGCCTTGCCAGCGCTTCACCTACACCCGGCAGAATCTCGAGTTCCTCCAGGCCGGCCGGAGGATAGGGTTTGCCTTTCCGCACAACGGCGCGATTGATCACGCCATCGCGATCAAGGAAAACGGCACGACGGCTCATCGCACCGCCGACTCCCACTTGGTCTGATTGGCCTTGAGCTTGGGATGGGACACCAGCAGATGCCAGACGACCGCCTGGAAGGCTTCCGAATGCGGGGTGATGGTCTCCGCATTGACCGTAGGCACAATCACGCAGGCATCGGCAACCTTGGCGGTGTAACCGCCGTCGCGGCCGACAACCCCGGTAATTTTCGCCCCCACCGATTTGGCATACTGCAGCGCGGTCGCCAGATTCGGGCTGATATTCTTCTCAAGGTTGCCGCCGCCCACCGAAAAAATGAACACCGCATCTTTGGATGAAAGTTTGCTGACCTTCAACCACTCGATGAAAATAGTCGCCCAGCCCTCGTCATTGGTGCGTGCCGTCAATTCAGAGACATTATCGGTCGGCGCATAGGATTCAATGCCGACGATCTTGCGGAAATCATTCACGGCATGCGAGCAATTGCCGGCGCTGCCGCCTACGCCCAGAAAAAAGAGCCGTCCGCCGGCTTGCTTTATTCCAGCCAGCAAATCGGCCATTTTCTCGATCGCCGCGACATCCATCTTCTGGATGATCTCTACCGCTTCCTTGAGGTGCTGCTGGGCATAGCTCATGCCATCTCCTTTTTAGAAAAATATATCTCGGCTTCCTTAAGCCCTTCATGCGAACCGATCTCGTAGAACCGCTCATGAATCTCGTGCCCAGACAGCTTCCCGGTGAGCGAAAGCTGGTGATAGACCGCAGCGAGATCGAAAGGCTGGCCGGCGGGATAACCGCCGAGAACATCCGCCGAGAGGATGCCGAGGCCGTAATCGATATATTCCATCTCCGGCCGTGGCGAGTGCTTGTTGTACTCGAGGATCTGTCCGTCACGGAACAGTACGTTGCTTTTGTCCCAGCGGTCGCCATTATGCAGTACCGTCATGAGCGCCGGCCGGCCGTTGCTGACGAAGGCCTGTTGCACCTCACGGAAATCGCAAGGTAGAAAGGAGTCACCATAAAGCACGAAGAACCGCTCGCCGAGCAACTGCAGGGCCCGCTTCAATGTGCCCCCTGTTCCCAGTAACGTCGGCCCGTCCGGCGAGTAACACACGTCGAGCCCGAAAGCATGCCCATCTCCCACCACCGCCTCGATCTGCTCGCCAAGATAGCCGGTGCACAGCACCACGCGCGTAATGCCCTGGCCACGCAGATAGTCGAGCTGGCGGCAAATAAATGGCCGGCCAGCGACTTCAATGAGGGCTTTGGGAATCTTTTCGGTAATGGGACGCAGACGGGTGGCTAACCCGCCGGCCAGTATGGCAACCGGGAACATGTCAGGAAAGGACAACCTTGGTTCCTTCGAAATCGAACCGGAAGCGCACTTCCTCCAAGCCGGCCTTGGCCATGGCATGGCGCAGCTTGTTGCGGTCCGATGCATAGAACATCAGGAAACCGCCGCCGCCGGCGCCCACCAGCTTGCCGCCTACCGCGCCGTTCTTCATGCCCAGCTCATACCATTCGTCGATTTGCGGATTGCTCATGCCGCCGGAACGGCGTTTCTTGTGTTCCCAGTGTTCATGCATCAGCTCGCCGAATAACGAGGCATTTCCTTCTTCGAGGGCTTTCTGGCTGCGGTAACCCAGTTCCTTGACGAAATGCAGATTGTTCAACATGTCGTCATCATTCTTCTGGGTGCGCGTGTTTTGATCCTTGAGAATGCTGCCGGCACTGCGGGAAAAGCCGGTAAAGAAAAGCAATAGGTTATCTTCAAGGTCAAAAAGAGTATCCATGCCGACCGCCAGCGGCTTGGCCTCAACCGTGTCATCCTGGTTGAAGGTAAAGCAGGTGAGGCCACCGTAGGCCGCGATGTACTGATCCTGCTTTCCGATCGGCTCGCCAAGGCGGTCGATCTCGATATGGCAGGCCAGTTCGGCAAGCTCGCCCGGGTGCAGCAGACGCCGGCGATGGGCGTAGAGCGCCTTGAGCAGGGCCGTGGTAAAGCTGCCTGAGGAACCGAGGCCCGTTCCTGCAGGGATATCGGCAAGCGTGGTGATCTCGATCTGCGGAGTCTTGAAATCAAGCATCTGGATCGCCTCGCGGATAATCGGATGCAGCACATCCTTCGCCAGCTCCACATGCTCAAGCTGAGAATACTTGAGATAGATACCCGGCGTGAACGGTCGCATCACCGTTACATAGACATACTTGTCGATCGCGGCTGCAATGAGAAAGCCTTCATGATCACGATAATACGAGGGCAAGTCGGTACCCCCGCCACCCAGGGTAATCCGCAACGGACTACGCGCAATGATCATAACCAGACTCTCGATAAATCCTGTCCACGACATCCATCGCGGCGACGGCATCCTTCAAGCCGGCTGCAGGTTGCCGGCCGAGCCGGATATCTTCAAGAAACTCCGCCATTTCGACTTCCCACGAGTTGTCGGCCATCGGGTATTCCCAGATGGTCGTTTCCGGCGGCCCCATCTCCGGCAGCATTTTGTAATACGCCAGTCGCTCGACACCGTAGCTGCCGCCCAGACCGTCGATCTGCAGCTTGCCATTGTGCCCGTAAAGTTCGAAGGAAAACGTATTTTTCCACTCAGTGCAACTGGCATGCAGGAAGGCAACCTGTTTCTGCGCCGTCTTCAACAGCAGGAAGGCATTATCGTCCACCGGCATGTTCCAGAAGTAGGTGTGAGCGTAGCCTTCCACCTCGGTAAAATCCCCGAGGAACCAGCGCGCCAAGTCGATGATATGGACCCCCTGGTCGATCAGCTCGCCGCCGCCGGAAAGCTCCGGCTGGGCGCGCCACTCTTTGTCGTAACCGATGCGCCCGCCGTGGCCGTATCGCGCCCGCAGGAACATCAGCGGTCCCAGCGCTCCGGAATCGACGATTTGCCGCGCCTGACGAAATGCCCGGTGATAGCGGTGGTTAAAGCCGACGTGAACCAGAACACCCTTCTGATCAGCGCGATCCGGGAGGGACCTCAACTCGCCGACATGGCGCGCGGCCGGCTTTTCCACCAGCACATGTTTTCCCGCTTCGATGGCACCGGCGGTAATTTCGGCAAGCGAATCATGGGGGGTGGCAATCACGACGGCAGACACATCTTTCCGGTTCACTGCCTGCCGCCAATCGCTGGCGGCAACGCAACCTTCGGCATTGCGGGCGAGTTGTTCGGCCCTGGCAAGGTTGCTGTCCGCGCAGGCCACCAGCCGCGCCCCTGACAACGCTTTGGCACGCTTCTGCCCGATCAGGCCACAGCCGACGATCGCGACATTCATTGATCGTTCCCCCAGGTCTTACCGCGGTCCTTCGGCACGATGCGCCGCAGAGTGTAAATGTCGGTTTTGTTCAACTCATCCAGATGTTCCGGAAATGATCCCCAAGGATCCCACACGGCGCTGATCAGCTTGCCGGTAATATCCCTGGCCGCATCAGAAGCCAGAAACATGCATAGCCCGGCAACCCGTTGCATGGAAGCCCCTCCCTCCTGCTGAACCTTGACTGCCTGTGCATATTCCTTCGGTCCTGCAGCATCCGCCCCCCGGCTCACGACTTCGGCAAGCATTGTCGTGTTCATCGCGCCCGGAGCGATGCAGTTAACACGAACATCGTGCGGACGTAATTCCTCAGCCAATGTCTCGCTGAAGCGAACCAGACCGGTCTTAGCCGTCGCATAAGCCGTAAAGTTTGCCCGTGGACTCGTGGCACCGCCACCTGAAATATTGATAATACTGCCGCCGCCACCTTCGATCATCCTAGGAGCAAAGGCCTTGCACAAAGCGATTGGGCTAAGCAGGTTAACCTGCAGCGCCGACAGCCATGCGCTCCAATCGTTTTCCCACAGAGGGCCGATTGGCCCCTGGATGGCAGCATTGTTGATCAGCACATTCAAATGCGGCACCCTCGCGCAATTAATGTGGGCGATCTGAATAGCCGCATCCGGGGCAGCCAAATCGATTGCCGCAGAAATCGCCTCCTGATCTGGACGGGAGCCGAGATCGCGTATAACGCGACCAAGAGCGTCAGCCGAGCGGGCAACCAGAATAAGGTTTGCGCCCGCCTCCCAAAAGGCTCGAGCCAGAGTGTTGCCGAGGCCGCGTGTCGCCCCGGTAATCAGGCAATATTTTCCTGTCAAGCCAAGGCTCATGACTTAGGGCGCCTAAGAAAATGACTTTCCCTCTCCCCCCGCTTGCGGGGGAGAGGGTAGGGTGGGGGGGTGCTTGAATGTCATTTTGTTAGCGGCTCTTAGTACTCGGTATCGACATGCTCACTCCCTCGCCTCCAGCACCCACTCATTGGCTTTAAGGAACTCCACTGTCTTCACCACCCCGTCCCGGATGCTGAGTTTCGGCTTCCAGCCCAAGGCGCGAATCCTGGTTGTATCGAGAAAAATAAAGGGGTTGTCCCCAATCCACCCGCGGTCGCCGCCAGTGTAGTCCAAGCGCGGCTTCACACCCAAGGCTTCGCTGATCCAGCCGATCGAGTCGTTGACCTCGACGTAGCCATCCACGCCAAGGTTGAACACGTTCACCTTATCCCCGGCCTTGTCCATCGCCAGCAGGATCGCATCGATGCAGTCCTGGATATAAAGATACGATTTGCGCTGCTTGCCGTTGCCAAGCACACGCAGTTGAGTCGGATCATCCCGCAATTGCTTATAGAAATCGAAGACATGGCCGTGGGTATAGCGCTCGCCCAGGATCGACACGAAGCGGAAGATCCACGACTGGAAGCCAAAACTCTCGCAATAGGCAGCGATTAGTCCTTCCCCAGCCAGCTTGGATGCGGCATACAGTGATGTCTGAATAGGGAACGGCGCATGTTCGGGTGTGGGGATCACGGCGGCCTCACCATACACCGATCCCGTTGACGAAAAGGCGATACGCTTGATGCCGTTGGCGCGCATCGCCTCCAGCACGTTATAGGTGGCAATGGTGTTTTGTTCCAGATCTTTCCGCGGATGATCCGTACCGAATCGCACATCGGCATTCGCAGCCAGATGAATGACGCAGTCTGCCCCCCGAAACCATTCTTTCAGCCCTTCCTCGTCGAGCAGGTCACCTTCGATCAAGCGGAACTGCGGATGTTTGAGCGCGCCGTCCAGAAACCTGCGTTGGCCCGTGGAAAAATTGTCGATGCCCGTAACCCGGTGTCCCTGGCGCAGCAGTCTGTCGACCACGTTGCTGCCGATAAACCCGGAGCAGCCGGTAACAACAAATGTTGAATTCATTTTCTATTGTCTGCCTGGGCAAAAATCCAATGCTTCGAGAGCAAATAACCGACGATCACCGTTACCCCGACGGATATAAACACGCCGAGATATGGTGGCTGGCGCAATTTTTCCACGGTAAACATAACAATCAACATGGTCAGCACATAATTGAAGGCAGCAACTGCCGCATAGCGAAAGAGCTGCGGGATAGTATCCATCAACTCCTTGTTTTTAAATGTTAAAAATTTATTCGCTGAGAACTGAAACGTGACGCCAAGCAAATACGAGATCGTAACCGCCACGCGATAATCGATAGCCAATATTTCGAGCAACACCGCCAGCGCGAGGAAATAGATGCCCGCCGTTGCTGCACCGACCAAGGAAAACACCAAGAAAGACTTTCTATCCTTGAGCAAGGCATGAATGACGGTGGTTGCAGCCAATCAGGCGGCCTTCCTGCCGAGCGCCAGGCAGCGAATGCCCGTAGGGTAGGAAAACCAGTTTCCCAGAACCCGCTCCACGGCGACGGCAAGTTTAAGCAATCCGCTTGAAGACGTATCCGACGCCTGGGCTTTGACGAGGGCGTTGGGATCTTCCTGGCCCTGCTGGCGCTGGTTGCGGCGCTTTACCATGGCAAAGGCGGAATAGAGAAAAAAACCAAGATGAGACTGCCGTTCGACGGAAAATCCCGCTTTCCGCAATTTAGCTGCCAGTTCGACCATGTCGTATCGGCGAAAATGTTTTAACGCCCTGTCGTAGGCATCGTAGAGATGCGGGCCTGCCGGCACCTCGATCACAGCGATCCCGCCCGGCTTAAGGATTCGATGAACTTGCACCAAAGCCGAGAGATCATCCTCGATATGTTCCAGGACATTAAGCATGACGACGGCATCGAAAGAGTCAGAGGGCAGCGGGCACTGCAGCAGGTCAAAGCGGAGCAGCGGAACAGAAGGCAATTCCTTGGCCAGCCTGTATAGCGGCTCTCGCACCACATCGGCCCCGACAATCGTTGCATCGGGCAGTGCCAGTTTCATTTTTTTCAGCATGAAACCGGACGAACATCCTATTTCCAGAATGCAAGGCGTTTTTGTGCTCAAATTGGCCTGAAGCTGCCGTAAAGCATCATTGCGGGAAGCAACATCGATCGGATGAGACTCCCCGGCTGCCTCTTCGTGCAAAGCGGTCAGATCATCCGACCAGCCGGCGAAATTTTCACTGTATTCGAGGACCGGAACGATTTGCTGGCCCAGGCGAAATCCGCCGCCAACCCACTCGGGAGAACTCGTGGCATTAAGTGGCGGCGATAATTTGAAGGACAGCATTACGTCTCTGGACGGTCGAAATTGATTCTTTTGTCAACGATGTACATCGGCCGGCGTTTGACTTCGTCATAGATCCGCCCGATGTATTCCCCGATCAAACCCAAACCAAGCAGCTGCACCCCGGAGAAGAACGTCACAACCAATACCGTCGTCGGCAAGCCCGGAGTCAATTCCACCCCCAGCAGCTTCTGCAGCAGGTACCAGGCGCCGAGCAGGAAGCTGAACCCGGCCAGACCGAATCCGGCAAGCGACATGAGCTGGAGGGGTTTGCTGCTGAAACTGATCAATCCATTTAGCCCTATTTTCAACGAGCCGGTAAGGCGATTGTAGTTACCGGTCCCTGCGAAACGTTCATCGCGGTCATACTCAATGAATGCCTGCCTGAACCCGACATATGCGACCAACCCGCGCAAAAATCCATGTGATTCGTTCAGCCGCCGCAGCTCTTCAATGACGCGGCGGGTCATAATGCGGAAGTCGCCGGTATTGCGGGGAATCTGAACATCGCTAAGCCGATTAATGGCCGCATAACCAAAATAGGAGATCAACCGCTTGACCAGCGTTTCGCCCTTCCGCGAGCGGCGTTTCGCATAGACGACCTCGTATCCTTCATGGAGTTTTGCATGGAGCTGCTCGATAAGCTCGGGCTGGTCCTGCAGATCGACATCGATCACCACGCAGGTTTTGCCAGTGCAACTAAGAATGCCGGCCATCGTTGCAGCAGGCTGCCCAAACCGGCGCGAGAAAACGAGCAGCTTGATGCGCGGATTTCGATCGATCTCCTGAAAAATAACGTCTTCGGTCCTGTCTGGTGACGGATCCAGCGCAAAGACGATCTCGTATGACACCCCCATCTTAGCCATTACCTGCTCCGTCCTGCCAAGAAACGGGCGGATATTGGCTTCTTCGCGATAAACGGGTACGACGATCGATAGATCTACTGACATGGGGAAAAATTTCAATTATAAAATTTCAGAGCCGTTGGTTTCATGAGCAAGCATGCAAAAAAGTGTGATTGTCTTGATTATAAACACTTTTTATGAATCGCATGAATAAAAATGGTGTCTCCGTTGCTGACACAGCCAGCGGCAACCAGATACTCAAAATCATTTGCCTTCAATTCCACCTGACCGAGACTGCCGCGAGATCTCGTCCCCCGAACGCAATAGAACGCAGCGCATTCCGATTAACATCGTTCTTGGGTCCCGCATCGCATGCGACGTGGTATCTGGCGTGTCGTCTGACCAAATTCGTATCTCGTTCAATCCTTGCTTCAGGGAAACAGAAATTTCGTATCGTTGTTTTTTTCCAACCTCCAATGTCTGTATGTTGCCGCCGTCGCTTATCCGCATTTTCGGGATTTGCCCGGATCTGGTGCTGGGTCCAGGACCCAGATCGGCAACCAACACCACCCGGGCGGCGCTGGCCATCGCGACCCGCATTACCACTGGCCGATTTTCTATCCATGTAAATATCTTGCCACCCTGGGACTCCAGACCATTCGGCGATGAAATACCCAGCAATGCGGGACGATCTGCCTTCAGCACGAAGGCCGCGATCTTCGAATTGCTCCATATTGGTTGCCCGTCAGCACAAGACTGATATTTGCTGTCTACTAAAATTATCTCCCCGGCACCAGGCGGCCGCTTTTTTGGCGCAGCCCTCTCCATAAAGCCTTCGAGGTGCTTCTGTGCCATATAACTAGTCAGGTTCAGCATAATAAGCGACTGGCTGCGAAGGAAATAGGTGGCCCACATGTTGGCCCGAGGGTCTTCCAGCGCGTTGTAAATGGGCCGGCTCGAGAACATTCCGAGATGTGCCCGCATTTCCCGGAATTCGCCTAAGGAACGATAGTCGGGATAGCCGGGATGCCAATAGTATGCGACCGTCGTTCCACCGAAAATCGACAGCAAAAGCGCAATCATGGCACGACGAACTAAGACGGCCTTTCCATGAATGCCGCCCTTCGGAATACTCTGAATTCCCGCCAGGAGGTAGTAGGCAGTCACCCACCAGCCACTCACGGCAAATTTGTATGCCCCGTAGTCATACCGCTTCCGCCACAACATATAAACATATCCTGCAACCATCAAAAGAAAGAACGCCAGCAGATGATGGCCGTCCTTTTTCCTTATCGCCAATAAAATCCCCCGGACGAAAATCATGGCGACACCAATGCTGACCAACAGCAACAAGTTGGTTCTCGACTCGATGGCAGGAATCTCGAATCCGAAAAAATTTATGACGGACTCTCTTGCCATGAAAAGTTCCGGGAATGCACCCTCGCCTGGCCGGGCGCCGGATGACATTGCAAAAGTGGCCTGGTTGACGAAAAACTTCCAGAGGTGCTCAGCCATGGGCGCACAAAGAATTGCAGTTGCCAACACTGCCACAATCGAAGCCCGCAGGATTTCACGTTTTTCTTCCGGCCGGTTAATCAAGGCGGCAACAACACATGCAAATGCCAGGAAGGCAGCTATGGGAGCCATCTCCGGGTAACTGTAAATTTCAGCCGCCACGAACAGCCCGATGAGCAAAGGCAAGCCGGCGCTTGCAGGACGGCCAACGAACCTGGCTGCAGTTACGGCGGGCAGGATGGCCAGGAACAGAAAATTATCGAAGTTATTTGCCGAAAGGATACGGATGATCCAGTAGGAGGAAATGCAAAATAGGCCATAGATAAATGCGCCCCGGCCTTCCTGGTTGTGGCTGCGCCAGACGTAGAGGCATGCCGAAGCGTAAGAGAAAGCGACGATGCCAAGGAAAAGATTTGCCGCCTGCTGAACGTCCTGCGCGAGATTTGATTCGATAAGAGGAAACGCCAGATACCCGATCAAGGCCGGCGCGATGAATCGTGTGCCTGCAAGATGCGCTGCATATTGATACAGAGGCGCCAAGCCCCCCTCAAAACCGATCCTGTAATCATAGAGATATTGCGCAAAAGCAATATACGACCATCCGTCCAGGGCCGGACTGCCCGGGAAATCCAGCAAGCCATAGTAAAACGCTCCGGCAAGCGGCACCATGCCAATCAGCGTGAGGGCAAGCGCATCGGGCAGCCATTGCCGCAATTTGTTCTCGTTAGCGGCATTTCGCATGCCGAACAGCATCAGGATCAACCCGGCTGGCCAGCCAAACCTTGCAATGCCGCTGGTCGTGAAGCCGTAGAAAACTGCGGTGCCGATAACTACAGCATGCGCAGCCAGGCTGGCGACAGGCGACAGAAGATAATTCAAGTCACCCTTGACCGGACGGAGAAGGGTTTGAATCAATGCGCGCCCGCTGAAGTACAGGTAGGCGCACAGAAACATATAGGAAACGAAGCTAGTCGCGATGTCTGACAAGTTTGAGCCCCGCAAATTCTTTGGCTATTTGATATCGCCCCTCCAATGTATCAAAGCCGGCATTGATTCCGTACCAAAGGCCTCTTTGGGGAACAAAAGCGTTCAAATACAAAGGTGCTGCCAGGACCTCTTTGTCACCGACAAAGACTTTAAGCGTTCGATCGAACCTGTCCAGGGCAACATCAAAATTCAGAGTTTCGCGAGATTTATAGGGGACTTCAATCCCGGTCTTTGGCGGCACGCCCCATCGGTCATACCGGAAAAAAAGATAACCGGGCCGCGAAAATCCCACAGTCAGCAAATCAGCGTTCCCCACCGCGCCCGATATCAGCACCGGCAAATATGGCGGGTAATATGTGGGCGGCTCCGCTATTTGAACGGCAAAGGCATATCTCTCCGGCGCCGTAAGTTCTTTCAGCAGGGCTAAAGCGGTTTCATATTCCGCGCTTGAAGCGCGATAGATATAAAACGGGGGCGCTCCGAGAATCAGGTAACGCTGAAAGCTGCTGCTTGGCGGCTTGGCTGCCACCAATATTATGTCCCCGCCGGCAGGGCGTTCCGGCTTTGCCGGATTGGGCACAAAATCGGCCTTTGATATATTGGCACTCCAGATTTTGTTGTAGCGCGCCAGATAATGAAGCCAGCCGTTTACGTACCCGCCTTCCCACAGATCCAGATCATGCCACGCGATCCATACTGTTTGTTGCCTTAGCGAGTTGAAGGCGCGTTCGACTGATTGGAATGCCGGCGTCGCAATAAGGTAGCTTCCGCCTCTTTTTGTCTCATAGGCTCTATGGTGATCAAGCGGCAAAGTGGAATTTATTGCTGTCGCCGCCACCAGGAGTCCGCCGCTCAACGCCGCGAACAGCCCTGACAGGAAATTGATTTTCCGGGGAATGGTGCCTCGCAAAGCGCTGTACGTTACATAACAAGAGATTAAGAATAAAGGGGCAACCGTGTTGAGCAGCTTGTAGAATTGGTATGAATACCCTTGCCTGCCAAGTAAAAAAACGGCGAAAGGGACTATCATGAGCGCGCTGATACCCAGGATGATCGCCCTTCTACCCGGTGCGCGTCTCGCAGAATACGTCAGCCCGATGAAGCTTACGATCATCAGTGTCTTGACAATGCCGTAACCGATATATTTCACTTGGTTTGGGCTGAGCGCGCTTACCAGATCACCAAGCACCAGCCGGGCATACCCCTCTGCGGAAAAGGCCCAAGGATATATTTCGGACAGAACGCCCATGGTGGTGGTGCGGGCAAGCATGCCCGGCACGCGAACCATGAATATCGGATTTAAAGCGAAGGCAACAAAAGTTAACGCAACCAGGCTGATCAGCGTCGAATTGAGAACCGTTAAAGTGCTCCCGCTTTGTTTTGCGGCCACAACAGCAAAGAGCGCGCTCAAAAGAATAACGAGAACTGCCAGCGGGATTAATTCTGTGTAGATTGATGCCAGTGTGCTGAATATCAGCGCGCCGCAGAACAGCACCCGCGCGCCCGGCTGCCGAAACAACATGTACGAAAGCACGGGGAAAAGAAGCAGGAAAGGCGTGCCCATAGATTGGGATAAGAAACTCTCCAGGGCAACCAACGTAGTGCCCGGGAGGACCGCCGAAAGCAGGGCAACGATATTGGCTGTGCCGCGCGGAAGGCCGATTGACTGCGCCAGAAAGGAGATCGAGAAAACCGTCAAAAACGGCCCGATATAGATGACAGGCATGAACGCGGTTTTCGCATCCGTGCCGCTCACCGCCATCGCCAAAGCATGAAACACGCTTTGACCTATCCGGTCAGCTTTAAAATATTCGGCCGTCTGTTGATACAAATTGGTCGCGCTCTCCGCGTGAAATCCAAAATCGAGGAAATACTGGGCTTGCGCAACATAGTTGTATTGATCGACCCACCCCTGCCCGACATACAAATCCGCGCCGGCGATCAACAGGCCAATTGCATGGATAAAGTAGACCAATAAGGCAAAAAGCAGGGTTTGAAGCGGAAAAGTCTTAAAGGCTTGCCACCCGCGGCGACCGGCAAGGAAAAGAATGGCCCAACCGATCACAATCAGGATCAGAATCGGGATAACCGCGTCGCTTATTTTGAATCCGAGGTACAAAAGGTTCTGGGCAAAAATGACCAGGAACGCAATGCCCAGGAACGGCGCCAAGAGCCATCGTTCCGGTGTCGCCGATTCGAAGGGTTGCAAAAGGAAATGACAGATCGGGATCCCGGCCAATAATGGCAGCGTCAGGCATACAAAGATCAATTCGAGGGTAATCGACACGTCGCGTTAGAAGCAGAAGATGGGCCGGAGGAGGCGCAACGCGCTAGAGGCCATTTTTATTCTATGTCCGGGTTTTTGGCCGGTACGGCAGTTTTAAGCCGGTGGCAATGAAAATCAACCAAAGAGGAGACCAGCTCCCTGAATTTCATGTGCGGACTCCAGCCGAGCTGGCGTTTGGCCTTCTCACAATTTGCCACGATTGAAGGCCGATCGGTTTTTCTTGCCAGACGATTGTCTATAAAAACGTGCTCGTTCCAGCTCAGTCCCACGGCATCGAACGCGGCGCCGCACAAGTCCTGGATGGAATGCCCGATGCCGGACCCTATCACGAAGTCCCCGGGGTTCGGGTGCTGCAACGTCAGCCACATGGCTTGCACATAATCCCCAGCAAAACCCCAGTCGCGAATTACATCGAGGTTTCCCAAAGCGATCTTGCCTTTGGTCACAACAGGTTCGCCGCTCTCGTTTTTTAAATCTGATTCGTGAATCCCCAGCCCTATGCATGCGGCGCCGTAGGCAATTTTCTGCATCACATAATTCATCGGCCGGCGCACGCTTTCATGATTGAACAGGATGCCGCAGGCGATGAACTGGCCGCGTTGATTTCGCAGCAACCCTGCTATCTGGTGTGCATAACATTTTGCCGCGGCATAAGGGCTGAGCGGCAGCAGCGGAACGGTTTCGTCGAGCGGACCGGATGCGGCGCCCCCGAACATCTCGCTCGATGATGCCTGGAAGATGCGCGCTTCGGGCAAAACCTGCCACGCCGCCTCAAACAGCTTTTGCGCCCCGAGCGCGTTGATCTCAGCGGTTTCCATCAGGCAGCGCCAGGATTCGTTTGGATTGGACTGGGCGGCAAGGTTATATATTTCGTCCGGCCTGGCGATCCTGATCGCCTCAGTCAAGGAATCGTAATCCCCCAAATCGCCGCAGAGCATTTTGACAGGCGAGAAAATTTCCTTGAACTCGGGATTTACGCCGGCAGGCCCCTTTCTGCAAAGGCCATAGACTTGATATCCCTTGGTCAACAATAACTCGGTCAGGTAACTCCCGTCCTGGCCGGTTATTCCGGTGATCAACGCCCGCTTGGCCATGATGCCAATTCCAGTTTTTCTTGGTTCAGCACTTCGTGATATATCTCCAGCGTTCTTTTCGCCGAGACATCCCAGTTGAATTTCCTCGAGCGTTCCAGACATCGTTGCTTGAGGGTATCGCGATCTTCCGCCTTTTGGTCGATCAACATAGTCATCGTCCGGACAATATCGTCTACATCTTCCGCAGTAACAAGGAATCCGCAGTCTCCGACGATCTCGGGCAGCGAGGAATTGCTGCCGGCAACCGGGATCGCCCCCAGCGACATGCCTTCCAGTACCGGCATTCCAAACCCCTCGAACAGGGAAGGATAGATATTCGCAAAGCAATTCGCGTATAGCCAGCCCAGCTCGTCGTCATCGACATAGCCGGCGCGGATGATGTCGCCCGTGATGCCCAGCGCATCGATTTCCTGTTCAAAATCATCCATTAGCCAGCCGCCACCGCCGGCGATGACAAGGGGCAGGTTGTTCCGGCCGGTCGATTGCAGTTGGTGGAAAGCGCGCAACAGCGTTTTATGGTTTTTCCTCGGCTCGATCGTGCCGACGATCAGCCAAAAAGCGTCCGGCTTCAACTGCAACAGTCGCTCAGGCTGCGCTGTGCGCTTCTCAGTATTGAAGCGGGAAGCCGGATAGACGACGGAGACACGTTCGGCAGGATAATGGGGAAAAATTCTGAGAAAGTGGTTCCGAGAATATTCAGATATGGCGATTACATAATCGGCAAATTGCGCAGCGTCGAAGACACCGCCAAAGCAACCCCAGCGGTTGGTTTCGGTAGTCCAGCCCGGGTTTTCGAGAAACCCCAAGTCGTAGAGCGTGTAAACCACCTTGGCGCGCTTCATCCCACGCGGACAATAAAAGTTGTTCGCATGAATGATGTCTGGATGACGTAGCTTTGCTTCTATTTCCTCCGGGGGCTGGCGCCAGAACTGGCGCGATGTTTCTGGCAGCAGATGCCGTGGCCCCAACTGAAAATTGCGCTGGCTGATCGGGCAGCGCATGGGTGCATGGGGGTCGAAATAGAAATCGCCGAAAGTCGGATAGAGAACGTACTGATTTTCAGTGTCGGCGCGGGCAAGGCCGCGGATCAGGCTGTCGGCAAAATATCCGCACCCGGCCTTCTGGCTCCCCGTCTGGCTGATATCGTAGCCTATCTTCACGGCTTCACGCTCACCCACTTCGCCATGGTAGAAATCATGTCGCGGGATATCGCATGATTCCAGCGCAACGCCGCCAATAATGAAACCATGGCAACGAGAATCAAAAAAAGCCTGGGGTGTGCTATCCGATCAACAGCTGTCTGCTCCATGACAGCGTGGCCATAGTTGAACAACCAGCGCTCAGGAACCTTGCCGAACAGACTTTGCATCATCCGGTTGATCTCCGCATGTACTTTCTTGCGGGCCCCAAGGGTCTTGGTTTCGGCGTAGAAGCGCGAACCGGCCAATGGCTGTTGTAACCGAGAAAAACGTGCCCCACACGAAGCAAGGCGAAGCCAATATTCGTAGTCCATGCAATAGTTCAGGGTTTCGTCGAGCATGCCGAACCGCTCCACCACGCTCCGGCGAAAAAAAGTCGCGGGTTGGCAGATAAAGCAAACCTGCTTCAGGCGCTCGAAATCCCAATTCTCCGTAGGATAGTGTTCGATGATCGAATTATCCTCGCGGATATGAAAGGCATCGCCATAGACCACATCGATTTCGGGGTTGGCGTCGAAGAGCGCGGCCACGCGGGCAACGGCGCCGGGATAGTAAATATCGTCGGAATTGAGCCAGCCGATGATCTCACCACTGGTAGCGCGGATGCCTTTGTTAACGGCATTGGTTTGCCCTTTGTCTTTCTCTGATACCCAACGTACCGGCGGGCTGAAACGTTTGAGTATGTCGATTGTGTTGTCGGTGCTGCCACCGTCGAAGACCACATGCTCGATTTCGGCGCCGGTTTGACAAGCCACGCTTTGCAGCGTGCGCTCGATGAATTGCCCCTGGTTAAAGGAAGGGGTGATGATGCTGACTTTCATGCTGAAATATTCTCGGGAAACAATTCAATGCATTTGCCATCGGCGCCCACAATGCCGCACCGCTGCAACATCACCGAGAGTTCCCGTTGATCCTCACCATGCCCCGATCGCGCGGGAACGAAAGTGGGAGAAATCCGAATTTCGTAGTACCCCCCATTGGGCTCCAGGGGCAACGATAAGACAGTGTTAGCGCCATGGACGATTTCAAGCGGGATGCCTTGGGGTTTTCCACCACGGCTGGCCGTAACCGCGACCTTCGACTGCGGCAGCCATTCGGGAGCGGAGAATTCGATCTCCAAAGTTTGCGCGCTTGCCGCGGGTACCACATGTATGTTCAGGCGGGGGCCCGCCCAGCCATCGGCATAAGCCCCCGTCAGCAGGTTTTCATGCGTTTCGTCGGTCAACGCGCACTGGAAGAGTTCCCAATACTCCTTTGCCATGCGCTTCGCGTCTGAAAACTCGGCAGATCGCTGCAATCCAGCGTGAATGAGCCTTGCGCGCAATGCGTCGTCCTCCACCAATGAGATCATGGCTTGCGCAATCTGGGTCGGAACGCGCGGGTCGAAAAGGATGG
>JAIELH010000053.1 GCA_019753125.1 Gallionellaceae bacterium
AGGGTTTCCACTGAACACGTTGTTCTGGTGTGCGGGATGCCAAGGAAGCCTTTATCCACTTAACGGAAACGTGCAGGCGCATATTGGCGGCGTCCAGGCATCCAGTTTGGAAATGACCCGCCTGATTGCGAAGATGCATCGTGAGGGGTTGATGTGGGCGGCATCCGGCGAGGATGGGCTCTGTGGCTACTACCCGCAGCCGATCATGGACAAGACCGGCTACAAGTATCAGATGCTGTACCCAATCCCGCAGACGGCGCAGATCGCTGGTAAATGCTGCCAGCCGCTGGGGCGATCAACGGTACTGTGGGGAGCGGGCAAGGAATATCCTTTTGAAGGGGAAGACTTCGCCTACATGGTTTTCCGGAAGCGCAACTGCTGTCAGGGAGCGTTTTGAAACCATGAATCAATATCGATGTGGCGTACTCATCGCGGCGTGTTTCTTGTCGAGCGCTGCATGGGCGCAGGCTGTACTGCCAAGCGACGGCGACATGCACGTGGCGCGGCAACGCATGGAGGAAGCTCTAAAGGGAATGGGGCCGGCAAGAGTAGCGAATCCGTTGTCTGTGCCAAAAACTGACGCATTACCGAAGCCAGTAGCCAAGAGTCCGGACATTTCCCAGATCGCAGAGTCCTATCGCCATGCGTCTCCGCCCAGGGCAGCAATGCCATCTGACATCCCCGAACTGATGGTCTTCGTCTCGTTCTCGATGCCGAAGGAAGCGCTTGAGCGAATCGTCACCCAGTCGGAGAAGTCAGGGGCCGTCCTCGTGCTTCGAGGACTCAAAGGCAACTCCCTGAGGCGAATGGGGGAGGAATTGGCCGCCTTGGTCGGGAAGAGAAATGTCACAGCCATTATTCATCCCCCAGCCTTCAAACAGTTCAAGGTGGCACAAGTACCGGTACTGGTAATCGCCCGGTCCGGGCAAGCGACCAAGATCGGCGAGGACGGATGCGCTGCTCCGGCAAGTTATATCAAGGTTGATGGCGACGTTGGTCAGGACTACGCCCTTGATCTCATTGAACGCCAAGCACCGACTTGGGCAGAAGCGGCAAGACGCTATTCCGCAAGATTGGCTGGATCTCGTCCGTGATGTACCTTTTTGTCTGGTGCATGGTTTTCATGGCGACCGCTACCAATGCGGTAGCGCAGGGCTATGACTCGGGTACGGCATTCACCGAGGGCAGGGCGCTTGGATCAGGCTCGATCAATGGTGCCTTTCAGGGTATCGGTAGCGGGAATGCAGCGTCCATGGTTCCCGGTTACGGGCAGAGCGCCACGCAAACCCAGTTGTTCCAAGGAGGGCAGGGGCAGCTATCTGGACCCGGTGTCACCAAGGTTACGGACTGCGCTAGCCAGGTGCCGGATACCGACACCTATCGGCGGCAGGAGTGCGATGCGGTGAATTTTGTGGCACGCAACCCGAGCGTGCGGCCAGCCTTTTCGATTGACCGTGCCACCGATCCTCTGATCAGTCGTGCCAATTCCATCGCCAGCAACTCAACCTTGCAGGTCACTGGCATCAATATCGGGTCGAGCACGGAGCAATGCCGTGTGGTGACGGAAACCACGCCGGCGACGTTTTCTACAGAGGTCTGTACCGAGTACCGGCCCGTGACCAGCAATTTCTGTTCGACTGACCGCCAGATCGCCGTCGATCAACATCATCTGTACCAATGTGTCGAACAGATGCAAACGCTCAGCAATGCCACCTGCTACATCGGTCGGCAGATCGCGGTGAACACCAGCTACAACTATCAATGCAACCAGACGGTGCAGGGATATGAAACGTTGAGCTGTCGGCGTGGTGTGTCGGCCACAGTCGGATTTGGCCAATGCACGCCCGGCGCCTGGCTGGGCCGTGCGGCGTTCATGGATTGCAGTTGGTGCGTAGACCCGTACATGGCCATGAACATCTTCTGCGGAAGTGATGGCCTATCGTATGTGGTGGAGCCTTACCGGTCCTACGATGGTGTGAATCGCTACGACTATAACTGGATTGGCTACCCATGGGATGGGAGCTACGGCCAGTTCCCGGTTGCCGTGGCTCCCGGGCAGTCGGTTACTGATCACTACGTCAGTAACCTCGGGTTCGGCTGCAATCTCTATGTGTATTTCAGCGTCAGTTGCAGCTCGACCACCTGCACACCATCGATGCGCAATGTCAGTTCAGGGTGCAATTCCTCCGGTGGGACTGGAACCGGGGCGCCACTCCAACTACCGATGTCGAAAACCGTCAGCAGTTGGGTATCCAATGAGTGCGCCACTTTGCAACAGCGGACACAGTAATGAAGGTACTGACGTTTGTAGCGCTGCTACTCATGACCTTTGTGGATCAAGCTGTCGCCGGCGATTGTCGGCTGGAAAGCTCGACCTGCGTTGATAGCACTGCAAGCAAGACAATATCTGGTGTTGTCGTGACGTTGGCAGATGTCGGCGGTTGTTGGGAGTATCAGGATACCTATACCTGCATCAAACCCGATTCGATTGATTACTGTTCGGCTCTGACGGCGGCTGGTTGCGCGCAGACCAGTTCAACTTGCAGCGATACCGCCTTCAACAGCACCTGCAATACTTACACGAAGACGTTTAGGTGTGGCTCCAGCCAAGGAACCCCCACCAACACGGTTCGCTTGGATAACACCTACACGCTGGCGACAGATACCGCGAATACCAGCCAGTGCAGCAGCTATGCTCAAAATTCCCGCTGTCG
The DNA here is from genome assembly GCA_019753125.1 of Gallionellaceae bacterium. Taxonomy (GTDB): domain Bacteria; phylum Pseudomonadota; class Gammaproteobacteria; order Burkholderiales; family Gallionellaceae; genus Gallionella. The sequence continues at coordinate 2,715 of JAIELH010000053.1, forward strand.
TCTGGCGGCGCATAGCTGTGTCGACTCGACGCCATGTAAGGTCGACCTCAGCGGGGCGACGGTGTGCCTGGCCGGCGTGATGCCGCCAGCGGGTGGACTCAACTCTACGGCTACATGCTGGCGCTATCAGGATGACTATTCCTGCATTGCCGAGAATCACATCGACTATTGCGCCGCCATCAAAGCTACCCAAGGGTGTGCGCTGGTCAGTTCGACCTGCGACAGCACGGCATTCGACGGGTCATGCAACCAATACACACGACGGTATCAATGCACCAACGTTACGGCCTCGACGAGTTCTCCGACGGTGGTTGAACTCGACACGTCCTATACCATCACGTCGAACTCACTGGATACCAGCCAGTGCAGCTCATTCGCGCAAAGCACCAATTGCGTCCATGCCGCGACGACTTGCACCGATAGCACGCCCTGCAAAACGATCAACGGCCTACAGGTCTGCTTGACTACCGTATCCCCACTGCCAGCCGGTGCACAAAGCTCGGGGGATTCCTGCTGGGTTCGCTCTGAGGATTACACCTGTGCCGGTGCGACGCTGACCAACGACTGCCAGGCGTTGATTGATCGGGGTTGTACGCAAGTCTCCTCCCAATGTATTGACCAGTTGGCTTCCGGAGCATGTGACATGAGCGAAAGAACCTATTCATGCCAGACGTCTCCGGCATCCCAGACCCAGCGCACGGTTTGCGATCAGCGATCGTTCTGCCAGGGTGGAACCGGGTGCTTCGATACCAGCAATCCTGCCGATCAGGATTTCGGGAAAGCGATGGCGTCGATGGAGGCGGCGCGCGAGGCAGGTGTTTATGGTGCGGATCAACGGCTGTTCACAGGTGTGGGGGAACAGTGCCGCAAGAAGCTCTTTGGCCTGGTGAACTGCTGCAAGAAGGGCGGGGGCGGTGCGGCCAGAAGCAACAATGTGCTGATGTCGACGGCTATCCAGGGTGCTTTTGCCGGTGGCCAGATGGCGATCAATGCGGGCAGCAAATACATGTTCGACTTCATGTATCCCCAGTACTCCAGCTATATCGAAGCGGGAGCGCAGGCCATGATTTCATCGGAGGTGCTTTTTACACCTACAGATTTTCAGCCGTCGTTCAGCTTTTATGGAATGACGTTTTCCACGGGAACGGTAACCAGCGGCCTGCTCGGTGGCCCTGTCTATTCGCTTGGATCGTTGGGGGGCTTCAATCTGTACTTTGACCCCTATTCACTGGCGGCAGCCGTGGCAATTCAACTGATATCGGAACTTCTGTCGTGCGAACAATCCGAGCAGCTTCTGGCGATGCACAGGGATGCCAACCTATGCGTTCATGTTGGCTCATTCTGCTCTGCGCGCGTGCCAATCATTAAAACCTGTATCGAGCAGACAGAATCGTATTGCTGCTTCAACTCTCGCCTGGCCCGGATCATCAATGAACAGGGCAGGGGGCAGGTGGGCAAAGGATGGGGCAGCGCCGAGGGGCCAGACTGCTCTGGATTTACCACGGCGGAGTTTGAGCAACTCGATTTTTCTCGCATCGACATGAGCGAGTTCGTCCAGGAAATCTCCGCCAGTGTGAATGTGCCAAGTGCTTCATCTTTCGGGCAGAACGTCCAGAGCACCGTCCAGCAACGCGTCAATAGCTACTACAACCCATGAACAGGCCTATGAAAGCACTCACGATGGCTCTCTGTTTTTTCGCTCTTCTCGGGAGCAAGGATATTCTTGCGGCAGATTTGAAACAGCATCTGATCGCGGCGATTGATGCGCCCAATGGGCTGTCCGATGGAGAGTTGAGCGGGGCAATGGCCGAATTTTTCAAGGCACAGACACGTTCCTCTGCGCCCGTGATGGTTCAGGTCAGGACAGTGCAGAAGTTTGCCGAAGCAGGTTGTGCTCGCCTGCAAGCGACCTTGATGCAAGATGCGGTGCCGACCCAGGATGGAAAATTGATTCCGTTTGTAATTCGCTACGAACTCAACCTGTGCCGTGACGGGCAACCAGCGACCGAAGGGATTGATCTCGACGCGGCATCACGAGCGCTTTCGCGCAATCCATCCATGCAAAAATGAGATAAGATTTACCTTTCATAACCAACTGTGGAGAAACTCAATGAACAAATCCGATCTGATTGAAGCGCTGGCTACTAAAGCTGATCTGTCCAAAGCGGCCGCTGGCCGTGCCTTGGATGTTCTGATTAACGAAATTGTATCGGCTGTTGCCAAGGGAGATTCGGTAGCCCTGATTGGCTTTGGCACATTCAAGTCGGCAGCGCGCGCGGCGCGCGAAGGCAAGAACCCGAGAACTGGCGAGAAACTCAAGATCGCAGCGACGACAGTGCCCAAGTTTTCTGCTGGTGCCACCTTCAAGCAGGCAGTTGCCAGCAAGGGTAAAGCCAAGAAGAAGTAAGCAGCCACGGGAGTCCTCACAGGGCATACCGGCTAAAATAATCAACGAGCGTTGAGTTTTTCTTGTGTTTATGGTCAATACAAGGCAAAATTCAACGCTCGTTTATCTTTATGAGGGCGTTATGGCACATAGAGAGGTTGCTATCTCCTCTGCCGCCGAGTTGGGAAAAATACTTCGTGCCGTTCGCAAGGAGTCCGGACTGACCCAACGCGATGCCGCAGCGCTATGCAATGTCAGCCTGCCATTTCTCAACGGCTTGGAGCAAGGGAAACCCACGGCACAGATTGGGAAAGTCCTGTCTGTCTGTAGCCGATTCGGCATTGATGTCAGGCTGAGGCTGCCAGGTGAAACGGCATGAGCGTTTTGATCGTCTCGGCCAATGGGATTCCGGTTGGAACCCTGGAAGTCAAGAAAGGGCAGTGGAAATTCGTCTATGCGACCGAGTGGACGGATTATTCACTTTCGCCCAACTTTCCAATTGCCACCAAAAAATATGAAGACACCGCGAACGACAAGCCGGTCGAGTGGTTCTTCGAGAACCTGTTGCCCGAAGGCCGACTGCGGGATCTGATCGCCACTCGGGACAGGATAGATCCTCGCGATACGTGGGCGCTTCTGGTCAGACATGGACAGGACACAGCCGGGGCGCTGTCGCTGATCCCCGAAGGACTCGCGGCAGCGACCAAGGAAATTCTGGTGCCACTTTCACAAGAGGCGCTACAGGAAAAGATCAAAGCCTCCAGAGCGCGCAATCTCCCCTTGATGGCATCATGGGACGAAATCCGCATGTCCCTGGCGGGCGCTCAGGAAAAACTGGGGCTGCGTATTGACGCCAATGGCGCGATGTTCCTGCCAGAAGGTTTTGCGCCATCTACCCACATCATCAAGCCTGAAAATGCCAGTGCGGACTTCCCATATTGCCCTGCGAATGAATTTTTCTGCATGCGCCTGGCTCATGAGCTGAAGGTTCCAGTACCTGCGGTTGGGTTGCTGCACCTCCCCGAACCACTTTATGTCATCGAGCGGTTTGACCGGGAGCCATTGGAAAAGAGCGAAGAGAAGGGGGCTGTCCGGACATTCAGGCGGCTCCACCAGATAGATCTGTGTCAGGCGATGGGGGTCGCACCGTCAAAGAAATATGAGAGCGAAGGCGGCCTGGGTTTGCATCACTTGTTTGAAGTGCTTCGAGGCACCTTCATGGATCGTCCAGTCGTGGCTGCCAACGCCGTTGCCCAGTGGATTGCCTTCAACTATTTGATAGGCAATCTGGACGCACACGCGAAGAACATAGCTTTCCTGATGCGTGGTCAAAAAGCTGCGGTAGCGCCGTTCTACGACATGCTGTGCGTAGAGGCATATCTGCCCAGACAAACCATGGCCATGTCTATTGCCGGAGAGAACAAGCCCGGCTGGGTAGAGGGGGCGCACTGGGATGCGATGGCATATGAGGCCGGTGTGGCGCCCCGACTTGTTCGCGGTGTCTTGTCGCGCATGAGCGAGGACTTGCCGGAAGCGATCTCCAGGGTGATTGGAGATGAACGGTTGTTGCCTGTCGAACGCGATTTCCTGCGAGAGAAAGTGCTTCCCGTCATTGAAGATCGAAGAGGCTTTGTTGCCGATGCGCTCAAGACCCGGCAGTCTACAATCGCTGAACTACTGACAAAGCGGGAATTTGATCCGTCGGTAGCGGAGCGGTTGGCCAAGCTTTCCTGATGTGTGGTGAAGGGTTGGTTTGCAACGGCAAGCGGCAAGTATTGAGGAAAAAATGATTGAGGCACCCATCAGCACTCCACCGCAAGCATACATGGACATCATCAGTCCGCAGATCGACAAAGCGCGGAGTTTTCTGGAAGCTGGCGAAAAACTTCAGCCGTTCGCCTTGGTTGGCAACCTGACTACCAAGGAAATCATTCCAGTGATGATTCAGCCTGGAAGCGGTGAGGACAAAGACCAGTCTGCGCGAACCATCCAGTCAGCGGCGTCGGCATTGGATGCGGATTTCGTGTTCACGATCATGGAAGCATGGTCGCTTCGGCCAGACAAAATACCGCAGATGAACGCGATCCTCGAAAAATACGGAAGCATCGGCGCATCACCCTACGCGATAGATGTATGCTCCCTCGCACTGGAAACACGACGTGGGGTGTGGGTCGCGCAGCAGCAGATAAAGCCCAAGGGAATTTCCAAGAAGAAACGGACAATTGGGGTAGTCGAGTTCCGCTATTTCACGGAAGCCCAAGGCAGATTTATGCACCTGCTGCCCAAGAAGGAAGACGATGAACCACCGACAATTTTACATTGAGGGCTGAAGCATGAACCGATCCGATCTCATCAATCGTTTGCCGAACTGCATCCGCAGCTACTCATCAAGGATGCTGATCTTGCCGTTAAAGTGATTCTGGATGCCATGTCCGAGGCGCTGTCACATGGAGGGCGTATCGAGATTCGGTGCTTCGGTAGTTTTGGCCTGAACTACCGGCCTCCACGTTTGGGTCGTAATCCCAAGTCAGGCGAAAAGGTGAAAGTGCCTGCCAAATATATGCCGCATTTCAAAACGGGCAAGGAGTTGCGTGAGCGCGTTATCCTTGCCGCAGGAAAATGATATAAAGCTTTGAAGCAGGACGTGCGTCAGGTAGATGTTGTTGAAGCGGGTTGCGATTCCATAAAACGCTTATTCCAGGCCGCAGCAGACAATGCCTCCGTTCGGCCAATAGGCCCCGTCGCACGACACCCCATACACTCCACCATCCATCCGTAGATATCCACTTCAAGAGATTTGGTGTGCCGGCTACCGCAGAACGGACACGGGGCGAGATTGTTCATGGTTTCTCCGCTGGCTTGTCATCAGTATATGAAAATATGGGACGATGCGCTCGATCTTGATGATGGCGTTACCACTCCGTCAACCCCTTTGAGGGGATGCGTTACTGGAAAAGGATGTGGCCTCGTCGGCTTGCTGGCGAAGGCCATCAAGGTAGCTGGCCAGTTCGTTGATATGAACATACCGACGGCGGTCACGAAGGATGGTCGGTACCGGGAAGACGCCTTTGCTGATCTGGTTGTGCGCAGTTCTGGGATTGATGCCGATTTCCTGTGCCGCAGCAGCGAGTGGGAGCAGCAACCCGCTGTGGCGGCGAGTCAGAAGGGCGAGGCTATCTTGGTGTTCAGTGGCGTGCATCCGATTCTTTCGCAATCATGGTTGTTCATCGTACCGCCACGCAAAAAAACAAGAGGTTGAAATGCGTCCTCCGAGTGCACATTTCAGCTCCGAATAATTTTGTGACATCCCTATGATTCCTGAATGGCCTATATCTTTCGATAGGCCATTTTCAAGACACAAGTCATTCCGTATCTGAAACGAGATTTGGGATTGATGTATGTGAATCGTGGGCTTCATAGAGATGAATACCTTTGACGTGGTTCGCGCTGCTGCCGGAGGAATGGCGGTGGTGCCAGAAAAGCAGGCAGGTGAGATTGTTGGTGGAATCTCGGTAAAGACTCTAAGAAACCTTAGAGCCGAAGGAAAAGAACTGCTCCCAACTATTGAGATCGGCGGTCGCCGGTATGTCTGTATCTCTGATATTGCTGAATTCATTGACCGGCGACGCCCCAAATCAATTCCTGTAGCATCATCGACTCCAACACTTCAAGCTGATCCGCCACCAAGACGGGTCGGCCGTCCCAAAAAATCCGAGCTACGCAAAGCGATGGATTTGCCTAATCGTGCTGGCAGATAGGATGCGGACTGGAACTAAATTAGCCACGTATCTACCGCGAACGCGGTACAAATAATCATCTGGCAGTCCGTATTGGTAGACTCAAAAATTGAGAGTCAAGATTGCTTACGTCAATTCAGAGACAAAACGGGGACAGTTGCGTGAGGATGCAGCGGGACATTCGGGGACAAAACGGGGACACTGACAGAGGAATATTTAAAATTATCCACAGGCAAGTGCCCGATAATCAATAAAATTGGCGTGTGATTATTATAAATAATAAACCCGTAACGCATTGAGCTATACGGGCTTTTATTTAATAACTGGCGGAGAGGGGGGGATTCGAACCCCCGTTGGGACATTATCCCAAACACGCTTTCCAGGCGTGCGACTTAAACCGCTCATCCACCTCTCCGAAAGGGCGCGCAGGATAAACCAGAACCGCCTTCATCGCAATCTAAAAGTTATTTCTCCACTCGCGCAAGGCAGTAAATACGCCAATTTCGCTGGTATCGGCCAAGCCACGCCGTTGCAGCGTGCGAATAAGCTCCGGCTGGGTGCAACGCAAGAAGGGGTTGGTGGCTTTTTCCAGTGCGATGCTGGAGGGCAGGCTGGGCTGATTCGCCGCATGTTGTCGTTCGACTTCGGCAATGCGCTGCTGTATGGCGGCGTTGCCGGGTTCGCAGGCCAGCGCGAAGCGCAGGTTGGCGGCGGTGTATTCGTGGGCGCAATACACGCCGGTAGCGTCGGGCAGTTGCGCCAGACGTTGCAGGGAATGGTGCAGTTGTGCAACAGTCCCCTCGAAATTTCGCCCGCAGCCTGCGCCGAATAATACGTCGCCGCAGAACAGGAGCCCGGGGGCGGCAAAGGCGATGTGGTCGTCGGTGTGGCCGGGGATTTCCAGAATGTCGAATGCAATGCCAAATATGTCGAGTTCAAGCCGGCCTCCCTCGCGCAAATCGTCTGTGATGTGCGGATTGCCGGGATGTCGCCGCCCATACGCCGACACGTTGTATACTTCGCGCAATTTCGCAATGCCGCCGGTATGGTCAGTGTGGCGATGAGTGCACAGGATCGCCTCCAGTTGCAGACCGTGCTCAGCGAGGAATGCCAGTAACGGCGCGGCTTCGCCCGGATCCAGCGCGACAGCGTGGCGATGGTTGTGGATGACCCAGATGTAGTTGTCCCGCAAGGCGGGAACGGCGGTAATTTTGAACATGGAGCGGGTGAGACGTAGGCGATGCCGAATTGTAAGTCAACTGCACAAAGTTTGAGCGAATGGTTTGCCACGCCGCAGGGCGGTTATGTGCTGGAGCGCGAGCAGGCGTATTTTGACCGTACCGTGAGCGACATCTTCGGCTACAACGCGCTGCAATTGGGCTTGCCGGAGCAGGATTTCCTGCGCAGCAGCCGGATGCCATTGCGCTTCAGCGCGGGCAATCAGTTGGGGAATGCGGTGCGGTTATGTTGCACGGAGCTGCCGTTCGCCAGCGCCAGTCTGGATTTGGCGTTGATACCGCATGTGCTGGAATTTTCCGAACAGCCGCACCAGATATTGCGCGAGGTCGAACGGGTGCTGATGCCGGAAGGCAGCCTGCTCATCAGCGGCTTTAATCCGCGCAGCCTTTGGGGGATGCGTCGCATGTTGGGCTGCAAGAAGTGTTATCCGTGGGGCGGAAATTTCATTGCGTTGCCGCGTATCAAGGATTGGCTCGCCTTGCTCGGCTTTGAAGTGGTGGGCGGGCGCTTCGCCGCCTATGCGCCGCCGTTTCAACAGGCTAAATGGCTGGAGCGTTGCGCCTTTATGGAGGCGGCAGGCGACCGCTGGTGGGCGGTGAGCGGCGGGGTGTATTTTCTGCATGCGGTGAAGCGCGTGCACGGCATGCGGCTGATCAAGCCGCAGTGGAATGAGGGGCTGGTGAGCAAGCTGTTACCGGTCGCACCGAAGATGAACAACAAAATTACGCAGCGCAGCGAGGCCGACCCGCAATGAACAAAGATGTGGTTGAGATTTTTACCGATGGCGCGTGCAAGGGCAACCCCGGCGTAGGCGGGTGGGGCGCGTTATTGCGCACCAAAGGCAAGGAGCGCGAGTTGTTCGGCGGCGAGGCGCACACTACCAACAACCGCATGGAGTTGCTGGGTGCGATTTCTGCACTGGAGGCATTGAAGCGGCATTGCCATGTGCGCCTGCATACCGATTCAAAATACGTGCAGCAGGGCATCAGCACCTGGATACATGGCTGGAAGCTGCGCGGCTGGAAGACGGCGGACAAGAAGCCGGTAAAGAACGAGGACTTGTGGCGCAGGCTGGATGTGCTGGCCGCACAACATCAAATCGAATGGGTATGGGTCAAGGGGCATGCCGGGCACGATGGCAACGAGCGCGCCGACGAGTTGGCGAACCGCGGTGTGGCGTCGATACAGGGGGGTGAAGATGCGTAAGATTGTCGTGGATACCGAAACCACCGGGCTGGATCCCAGGCAGGGGCACCGCATCATCGAACTGGCGGCGATCGAGCTGGACGGGCGCAAGATTTCGCTGCGCCGTTTTCATCGCTACCTGAATCCTGAGCGCGAGATCGATGCCGGCGCGGCTGCGGTGCATGGATTGACCTATGAGCGCTTGCAGAACGAGGCCAAGTTCGCCGACATCGTGGCCAGCTTTCTCGAGTTTATCGAAGGTGCGGAACTGATCATCCATAACGCGCCGTTCGATTTGGGTTTTCTCAATCACGAACTGGAATTGCTCGGGTTGCCGCCGTTGCAGAACGCGGTGGTGGACACGCTCAAGGTTGCGCGTGAAATGCATCCGGGCAAAAAGAACAGCCTGGACGCGTTGTGCAGCCGCTATGAGATAGACAACGCGCATCGCACGTTGCACGGCGCGTTGCTCGATACCGAATTGCTCGCCGAAGTGTATTTTGCGATGACGCGCGGGCAGGAGAGTTTGCTCGGCGACGAGCAGGCGCCCGTCGTGCGTCAGGCGGTGGTGCTGAGCACCGATGCATCGCGCCCCAAGTTGCGCGTATTGCAGCCCGATGCCGGAGAGCTGGCCGAGCACGCGCAACAACTCGCCGACATCGACAAGGCCAGCAAAGGCAAATGTTTGTGGATGCAACTGGAGGCGCAAACGTGAATGGATGGAAGCGTCGCATAGCGAGTGCCATCGGCATGGTGGTGGTGCTGTATGTGGCGGCCTGCGGTTATGTGTGGGGCACCCAGAAACAAATCATATTTGTGCCGAAAGCGACCTTGCAGGCCACACCGGACCGCCTGGGGATGAAATTCGAGGAGTTGCGCATTCCGGTGGGGAGCGGTGCAGATAAAGGTGAGTTGTATGGCTGGTGGATACCGGCAGGAACAGTAAATGCGCCGACATTGCTTTATCTGCATGGCAACAACCGCAATATCAGCAACAATCTGGAGCATACGTTACGGCTGCATGACTTTGGCTATAACGTATTGCTGGTGGATTATCGCGGTTACGGCAAGAGCAGCGGCGGAGAGCCCAGCGAAGATAAAATGTACGAGGATGCCGAAACCGCTTGGCAATACCTGCTCAAGGTGCGCGGTGCGGAACCACGGCAGACCTTCATTTACGGATATTCACTGGGTGGCGCCGTTGCAATTGACCTGGCGGGGCACCATCCGGAAGCAGCGGGGTTGATCACCGAAGGCGCTTTCACGTCGATGCAGGCGATGGGCGAGCTGGAATACGGCTTCCTGCCGGTCGGCCTGCTGTTGAACCAGCGTTTTGAATCGCTGGAGAAGATTGCCGGGCTCAAGATGCCGGTGCTCTTGATACACGGCACATGGGATAAAAAAGTGCCGGTCGAGATGGCGCGCCAGCTGTATGCGGCTGCGCCACACCCCAAGATGCTGGCCTTGATCGAAGGCGGTGAACACGATAACAGCGGCGCGATTGGACTGGTCGAGTACCGCAATGCGGTATCCGCATTCGTCAGGCAATATGCACGCTAACTAATGCCCGTTCCGGGCAATATGGAAACAACATGAAAACAGATGTGATTATTATCGGCTCCGGCGCAGCCGGATTGATGTGCGCGATGCAGGCCGGGCAGCGCGGGCGCTCCGTGGTGTTGCTCGATCACGCCAAGAAGCTCGCGGAGAAAATCCGCGTCTCCGGCGGCGGGCACTGCAACTTCACCAACTTCAACGTCAAGCCGGAGAATTTCATTTCGAGCAACCCGAACTTTTGCCGCTCGGCGCTGGCGCGTTACACGCCGCAGGATTTCATCGCGCTGCTGCACAAACACAACATCGGCTACCACGAAAAGACGCTCGGGCAATTGTTCTGCGATGACGAGGCGGAAGCGCTCATCGCGATGCTGCGCGGCGAATGCGATGCGGCCGGGGTGAAACGCTTCATGAATTGCGAAATAGAAGAAGTTAAATACTCCCCGCCACCGGATGACGAAGGGGCGAAACAGGGAAAGCGGAAATTCCATGTCAGCACCTCGCGCGGCGAGTTTAGCGCAACGTCGCTGGTGGTTGCGACCGGCGGCCTGTCGGTACCGAGAACCGGCGCAACGCCGTTCGGCTATCACGTCGCCGAGCAGTTCGGCATCCCGATCGCCAAGCTCAGGCCCGGTCTGGTGCCGCTGAGCGTTGCGCCGAACGACTGGAAGCCTTACGCCGATCTGACCGGCGTTTCACTCGACGTAGTGGTGAGCTTCGGCAAGCAGACATTCCGCGAAAATATGCTGGTGACGCATCGCGGCCTGAGCGGCCCGGCGATCCTGCAAATCTCCTCCTACTGGCAACATGGCCAGCCGCTGCATATCGACCTGCTGCCGGATTGCGATATGGCGGCGCTGCTGGACGAGCAGAAGGGCGGCAAGAAATTGCTGAGCAATTATCTGACGCAATGGTTCCCGAAGAGCTTCTCGGAGGTGTGGTGCGCACAGTTGGCCGAGCATCAGCAGGTCGAGAACAGGCCGCTCAACCAGTACAACGACAAACAGCGCAAGCAGATCGCCGCAGCGCTGCACGACTGGCAGGTCACGCCATCCGGTACGCTGGGCTACACCAAGGCCGAGGTGACCTGCGGCGGCGTCGATACGCATGCGCTGTCGTCAAAGACGATGGAATGCATTGAAGTGCCGGGGCTGTATTTTATCGGCGAAGTGGTCGATGTTACCGGGCAGCTTGGCGGCTACAATTTCCAGTGGGCATGGGCTTCCGGCTACGCGGCAGGGCAGGCGGTTTGATGGGTAGGGCTGTTGAATTGCTAAGCTGTTTAGTGGGTAGGGCGTGTTGCACGGGTGTACGGCAAAAAGTTTTTCGGACCCGCCATCACAATATCACATTCAATATCTTCTAACGGATGCTGTTTCGGTTTTCTTGTTATCTCGTGAAGCGGCGGGTATAACTCAAAATATTTCTCGACCAAAATAACGAAGGCGATATTGGTCAAATTGCAATCCATTTGATTCTTGTTGGACTGGTCTATATACTGGTCTACACCAGTTCATATTGTGGGAGAGAATCATGAAGATCGAAATCGGTTCGTATGAGGCGAAAACCAAGTTACCCGAATTGTTGAGGCAGGTGAAAACCGGCAAGAGCTTTACCATCACCAATCGCGGTGAAGCTATTGCGGACTTGGTGCCCAGCTTGGGCGCGAGGGAAAAGGACAAAGTGGCGGCAGCGGAAAAGCTCAAGGCGTTCATGCGGGCCGACCCGGTGCTGGGTGTGAACATCAAGGCGCTCATCGAGGAGGGGCGCTCGTGAGCTTCGCACTCGATAACTCGGTAACCATGCGTTGGTTCTTTGGCGACGGCAAGCCACAGGAACTGGCTTATGCAAGCAAGGTGCTGGATGCGATGAAACAAGACAACGCCATCGTTCCCGCCACATGGGGGCTTGAAGTGGCCAACGTCATCGCCAGGGCGGAAGCAAAAGGCTTGGTCACCGAAGCGCGGAGCGGGGCGTTTCTTGAGATGCTGGAAGGTGTTGATATAGACGTGGACACGGCTACATTCACCCACGCGCTGTCTGACACCTTGCAACTGGCGCGACGCTACAAACTTTCCGCTTACGACGCTTCTTATCTTGAACTGGCTTTGCGCCGGGGCATATCATTAGCCACGCTTGATGAGGATTTGCAGAAGGCAGCAAAAAAAGCTGGCGTGAAAAAGTTTGCGCCTGTTTTATGAATTGAATTCGGAGGAACCAACGATGCGTACCTTATGGATAGTTTTACTGACCATGCTGTTGAGCGGTTGCGGTTACAACACCTTTCAAACTACCGATGAGCAGATCAAGGCGAGCTGGGCGGAGGTGCTGAACCAGTATCAGCGCCGCGCTGATCTGATCCCCAACCTGGTCAACACTGTCAAGGGCTATGCCGCGCAGGAACAGGCCGTGCTGCTCGGCGTCACCGAGGCGCGCGCCAAAGTCGGCAGCATCCAGGCCACGCCCGAGCTGATCAACGACGCGCAGGCCTTCGCCAAATTCCAGGCCGCACAGAGCCAACTGACGTCGGCGTTGAGCCGCCTGCTGGTGGTGTCGGAGAATTACCCGCAATTGAAATCCGACGCGAATTTCCGCGACCTGCAAGCGCAACTGGAAGGCACCGAAAACCGCATCACCGTCGCGCGCAACCGCTACATCAAGGCGGTGCAGGAATACAACGTCACGGTGCGCTCTTTCCCGAGCAACCTGACCGCGATGCTGTTTGGCTACAGCGTCAAGCCGTCGTTCACCGTGGAGAACGAGAAGGAAATTTCCAAACCGCCGACAGTGGATTTTGCCGCACCCAAGCCCGCTGTACCGGGCCCTGCCGCACCGGCAAAATAAATGAACTTCCTGGCAAGGGTTGTCCTGCTTGCGCTGCTGCTGACCGGCGCGGCGCAGGCCGAGGTGGCCGTGCCGCCGCTCGCGCAACGCGTCACCGACCTCACCGCGACGCTGGATGTGCAACAAACCCGGACACTCGAATCCCGTCTCGCCGCATTCGAGGCAAAGAAAGGCGCGCAGCTTGCCGTGCTGATCGTCCCCACCACCGAGCCGGAAGCCATCGAGCAGTTCGGCCTGCGCGTCGTCGAGGCGTGGAAGCTCGGGCGCAAGGGCGTGGATGACGGCGCGTTGCTGCTGGTCGCCAAGAATGACCGCACCATGCGCATCGAGGTGGGTTACGGGCTGGAAGGCGCGCTGAACGACGCCACGGCGAAACGCATCATCGCCGAAATCATCACGCCGTTTTTCAAGCGTGGCGAGTTTTATGCGGGCATCGATGCCGGCACGGCGGCGATGATGCGCGTGATCGACGGCGAACCGTTGCCGCCGCCGAAGCGCGCCGCCGCGAGCGGCAGTTACGATATCGAGTCGCTGCTGTTCATCGCCTTCGGCTTGGTGGTCGTCGTGGGCGGTATGTTGCGCGCGCTGCTCGGGCGTTTCCCCGCCGCGCTGCTGATGGGCGGTGCGCTGGGTGCGCTGGCCTGGCTGACGGTCGCGCCGTTGCTGGCGGCGCTGCTGGTCGGGCTGATGGCGTTCGTGTTCGTACTGCTGGGCGGCTCGGGGCGCGGCTTCGGCGGTTATGGCGGCGGTGGGTTCGGGGGTGGCGGCTACGGCGGTGGAGGAGGCTTCGGCGGCGGGGGCGGCGGGTTTGGCGGCGGTGGGGCTTCGGGGAGATGGTGATAGACTCGGATAAAATAAATCGCCATTTACTAAGTACCTGCCATCCGTTCGCCCTGAGCCAAGTAAGCCCCGCATACGCGAGGCAAGGCGTGAGCAAGAAACAGTATGCGGCGCGAGGAGTTCTCGCTTTGGCTATCATAGTCGGAATGCCAAGCCAGCAAAGACCGAG
>JAIELH010000070.1 GCA_019753125.1 Gallionellaceae bacterium
AAGACTTGGAAGAGGCACGCAACCTGTTTGAGAGTTTGCGCGGCCTACGGCTTGAGGTAATGGGAGAGCTTCTGTCTCAGTGCACCAGCGTCAAAACCGTCCGTCTGTTTTTACTATGGGCGAAAGAAACCGAAGTGCTGAATGTCAGCGTGCTACGAGAAAAATATTCGCTTCCCGTTGGTAGTTCGTCCAGATGGATGGGGCGTATGGCAGATGGCACACTATTGAGTTTGCCGAATGATTGACCAGGCCTATATCGATACCGTGCGGCTCTTGCTGAGAGTTGTGCCGGACATCTTCAGGAATGAAATCTTTGCAATGAAGGGCGGAACAGCGATCAATCTGTTTGTGCAGGATATGCCACGTCTTTCCGTGGATATTGATGTGGTCTACGTGCCTCGTGAACCATCGAGGGAAGAAGCACTTCGTGCGATTTCAGATGAGATCAACTCGATTCAGGGGCGACTTGAGAAATTGGGCCTGTCAGTGCGCTTGAACAAGCTCAATTCTGATAGTGAAACCAAGCTCTTTATTGAGGATGATCGCAGCCAGGTCAAGGTCGAAGTGAATGTGGTATTCCGGGGAACAATATTCCCTGTTGAAATCCGCTCGCTTACCGCAAAGACAGCGCAGATGTTCAGTACGACAGTTGATGCCCCTGTTTTGGCCGAGGCAGAGCTTTATGGGAGCAAGATCGTTGCCGCATTGGATAGGCAGCATCCGCGCGACCTGTTTGATGTGCTCAAACTCTATGAGCAAGGTGACCTGACGCCGGATATTCTGGAAGCGGTTGTGATTTATCTGGCGGGACATAACCGGCCAACACACGAGGTGCTATTTGGAACTGACAAGGATATCAGCACGAGTTATGCGAACAGCTTCGTGGGTATGACTTTTGAGAAATCGCCAAGCCTGGAAATACTGTTGGATGTTCGAGCTAAATTGCGCGCCGATGTAACTCAGCGCATCACGGAAAAACACCGATATTTCTTGATAGGGTTGGCGGAAGCGAATCCTGATTGGTCGTTGCTTGATTGTGAGCATGCAGAGAGCCTGCCCGGATTGCGGTGGAAGCTGATCAACTTGAATAAATTTCAGAAGAACCGCCCTTCGGATTTCGCAAAACAGGCTGATGCACTTAGAGCTTTACTGAGTAGGTGAATGGACTAATTGGCAGCTTGATTGGAAGTGTGACAAATATAGGCCATTTAAGCCCATTTCCTTGAGGAATAAGGTTGTTCGCGCTATTCTGGCAAGTGCGGGTAACAATTTTAGTCGTGAAGTTTTGCTTATAAAAAGGAAATGCCTAATATGCTGAACCCAATCAGCCATGTTTGGGCTTTTTCAAATATTTTGAGTTCGTGCAAATAATACGGACCTGATGCCTATCGAACAAAGGGGAACAATAGCGTGCTTGGCCTGACTCTAAGAGAAGAATTTCGAGGCAAGCGCCTCAAAGGGACAGCCATTGAGCTATCCAACGAAACGAACACTGGCGCAACACAGATTGCGGCGAAGGAATTTCTTGAGATCACCTACCCGACGCACGACCTGCTGAAAGGCATTGAGGCCGTTGGCCCGAATCAGGGGCGACCAGTAGTAGTGATCGGTGAACGCGGCCTCGGTAAATCTCACTTGATGGCTGCGCTTTTCCACGCCGTCAATGACCCAACATCTACCAGCGCATGGCTCAACTCGTGGGCAAACACGCTGGGCGATCCGCAGGTCGGCAAAATTGCCCTGCGTAGTGAGATGCTTGTTATCGGTGAAAGCCTGCACCGCCAGCGCTACAAGTTCCTTTGGGACTTGTTGTTTGAGCGCCACCCTCACGGCACCTACATCAAAGGCAAGTGGGAAGGCATGGGGTCGGCGAAGACCGACATTCCATCTGACAAGCTGATTCTTGAGCTGTTGCAGAATAAGCCCACGATGCTTTTGTTGGACGAATTCCAGACGTGGTACGACGGCCTCACCAATACCAAGCAGTACCCTTGGAAGCAATGGGCGTTCAACTTTATCCAGATATTGTCAGAGATCGCCAAGGAGCATCCCGACCTGCTGGTGCTCGTCATTTCGGTGCGTAATGGCGGCAGTGATGCTTATCAACAGGTGCATCGCGTTAATCCGGTTGCTATTGACTTCAAGGCGGGTGGCAACGCTGATCGCATTCAGGAGGATCGCCGCCGGATGCTGCTGCATCGCTTGTTTGACAATCGTTTGCAGATTTCTGGCACCGCCATCGAGTCGCTGGTGGCGAAGCATGTTGCGGAGTATTTCCGCCTGCTTGATGTGCCGCCCTCGGAGCAGGAGCGCAAGCACAAAGAGTTTGTCGGGTCTTGGCCATACGCGCCGCATTTGCTGCGACTCCTCGAAGAGCAAGTGCTGATCGCGACAGACGCGCAGGAAACGCGCGACATGATCCGTATTCTGGCGAACCTCTTCAAGAGTCGCGGCGAGGCTGTCCCGATACTCACCGCCGCCGACTTCCGGCTGGATGACGATGCCTCTGGTATCGGTGCTTTGCTGGATTCAGTATCGAATCAGCATCACCGCACACTGCGTGCCAAGGCGCAGCAGAACATCATCTCGGTGACCGAAGCCGTACCGGCTCATGCCAGCCTCGTGCCTCACTTGCAGGAAATTATGAGCGCATTGTGGTTGCGCTCGATTGCCATTGGCAACCTTGCCGGAGCAGACCCCGCGTCTCTTCAGGCCGACATCACGCGCGACAAGGCCATCGACAACAACGCATTTCAGGTTGAACTGTCCACCATCATAGAGAACAGCTTCAACATCCATCAGGATGGTTTACGTTTGGTGTTCCGCGAGGAAGAGAACCCGCAAGCCAAGCTGATGTCCTGCGCCCGCAACGACAGGCTATTTTCTGATGGCTCCGACCTTGCCCAGCTTGCCAAGGAAATCCGCTACGTCATCGGTGGCACAGAAGAAGTTGCCAATACCTTCCGCGTAATCGCATTGCCGAAGTCATGGCTCACCGATCCTTGGCCTACGCTCGACGAGTCGGAGCAGCCCGACCGCTGGGATGACCGTCTGCCGATCCTGGTGTTGCCGGAGGAGCCAGATAAACTTAATGAACGCCTTGGCCGCTGGCTAAAAGACCATTTGCAGAAGCGCCGCAACACCATACGTTTTCTGCTCCCTCGATCTGGATCATTGAACGCCTTTCAAGACCGCGATCTGGTGGTTCTTGCTCGTGCCGAAATGAAGGCGCAGGAGTGGAGCGGTCAAAGCCCGGAGTATAAGAAGTTGCACACAAAATATCAGGGTGAGTTACGCGACATATTGAAGAAACGTTTCGACCGCTTTGCCGTGCTCCATCGCTGGAATTTCACCGACCCGAACCAATGTCAATTCAGCGTCGAAAGCCTGAAAAAACAGGGTGCGCAGATACCGGAAGGCATCGAGGAAGCACTGACTAACGATCTGTTTGTTCCAGAAGACTTCGAGGAGCTGGTGTTCGAAGCTGCGGGCGAAAGTTCACCGCTTGGCAAGCTGCTGCGCGAGTTGCAGGAACCCCGACCGGCAGGACAGGACTGTATTCCATGGCTGGGTGAGACCTCAATGAAGGAGCGCATCCTGCGGCTATGTGCGCGGGGTAAAGTTGCTATCAACCTGCGTGGTCTGGAATACCTGCAAGCACAGCCGGGTGAAGATGAAGAGACTGCATGGCGGCGTTTGCGCCCCAAACTTTCTTACACTGGGCGGCAGCTCGACGAAGTGTTCCTGCTGCAACCCTCCGCAGTGCCAACGACTGGAGGGGGCGCATCTCCGGCAGCGCCACAGGCTGTTGAAGCGGGCGGTCTTTTCGGCGGTGGTAATGCAGGCCAGCCCGCTCCACCGATTGGTGGCGTTGAGCCGGGTGCGCCGGTTAGTGGTGGCATCTTTAATGGAGGTGATTCGACTGCCGGCAAGCCCCGTGTAACCCTCAATAACCCGGCTACATCGGCGCTGAACCTGATCGGCAAACTCGAAGGTTGGGGCATAGGCCCTGCAACGCAGATCGCCGAAGTTTCCATCAAGGTGTCTGCCGCGACCGGCGCACAGGTGAAGGAACTGCTCAAGAAACTGCCCGATGGCATGACCTTCGAGCTTACTCTTGAGAAGGAAGACAACTGATGACGATTGACGCAGAGGTTTTTCACCACCTGACTAAGGGCGCACCCGAAGACGCATGGCGCGTCATCATCGACAAGGCTGTTGAAATCGCATCCAAACCTTTGGCCATTGGCAATGCCCCGAGCGAAGTCACCAGGCGCGACCGCGAGATTGGCACCCTCGATCACTTTCTATCCTCCAGCGGCTGGGACTTGTGGCAGGTTTTCGGTGAAACGGTGGAGCGAACCTCAGATCGACTGGTGCGCTGGTGGGACGAACCCTACAGCGCCAAGGCGGTGCTGATCCTCGATGGTCTATCGCTGCGCGAACTGCCATGGCTACTGCAAGGTGCCAAGGAGCGCGGCTTTACCCTGCACGAGGTCGCAGCCAATGCCTCGGAACTTCCTGGTGAAACCAATGAATTTGCCCGTGCGCTGGGCTTCGGCAGCCGTAGCCAGCTGCAAAATAATGGTGGCGGCCTCGCTCACAAACTCCAACCGGCGCACACCGAATGTGTCGATATGGCATGGAAGGATTGCGCCGGACTGATCGACGCTACGCCGGGCGCAAAAAATTGGATGTTCTGGCATGAATGGCCGGACAAAAAACTGCATGACGGATCAGGCGCTGGGCAGGGGCTCGACACGCTGACTCGCGACGCGGCAGAGCAACTATCCAGCGACGACTTCTGGGCATTCGTGGAACGTCTGACTACAGGCCGCCGCTTGGTCATCACCTCGGATCACGGCTACGCTGCCACCGGGCTCTTCTTTGATGCGCCAGACGAACAGGCTGCCTTTCTCAAGACCACGTTCAAAAGCGGGCGCGGTGTTGCGGGTGCGGCAGATGCAGGCCCCTTCGTGCCGCCCGTGGCAACCCAAATTAACAGCCCGCATGGGGTGCATCTCCTGGCCGCTGGCCGCTGGAAATGGCGCAGCCAAGGCGGCTATCCGACACTGGCGCATGGAGGGCTGTCTCTCCTTGAGGTGCTATCGCCCTTCGTCGAGCTCTCGAAATAAGGAACGCGCTGCATGGCAACCAAAAAAGAACAACTGGCGATAGAAGTCGCGAGAGCCGTAGGCGCAGGCAAGGCGGTCGAGATGGAGAACGTGGACTTCAACGACCCGAATCGTCCCAAGACTTGTTTGGAAGTTGACTTTCCGATCCTGCCGGTCAATCAGGTGGCGATTATCGAAGGCAACGCCAGTAAGCCGATCTACCAGATGTCAAAGTGGTGGGCGCGGCGTCGCTCCAGCGTGTTCCGTTCAATGCTAATCGCGGCGGCTACCAAAGCACCCGAAGACAAATCGCACGCGGCCAAGCTGGTGTGGGACAACTACTACGCCAACCACCAGAAGAAAGGTGCGTTCAAGCACCTCAAGGTCGCCGATATTTTCATGGGCGGCGGTACCACGCTGGTAGAAGGCTCGCGCCTTGGAATGCAGATGGTCGGCAACGACCTGAATCCGGTGGCATGGTTCGTCGTGAAGCAGGAACTGGCCAACGTCGATCTCGACGAGGTCAAACGCCTGCTGGCCGACATCGAAGCCGAGGTCAAGCCGCAGATCATGCCGTACTACTATTGCGACGGCCCAAATGGCGAGAAAGGAAAATGGACGCACCTGCCGAGCAAGCGCGTGATGCCTGCCGATTTCGATCCGCTCAGTCTCACCCAAGAGCAGCGACGTGAATACAGCTACGACGGCCCTGAGATCATCTACACCTTCTGGGCAAAACATGGCCCTTGTCAGGTGACTGGCTGCGGGCATCGCACGCCGATCATGAGCAGCCCGGTGATGGCGGTGAAAACACTCAGCGTGAAATATTGGGAGCACACCTGCGGCAAATGCGGCAGCGATTTTCACGTTGAGGAAAGCAATGCACGCATGGCTCCCGACGTGCCGCTCTATGTTGCGCCGGATGAATATCCCTTCTCAACCCTTGATCCCAAGCGTGGTGTGGTTTGTCCGCATTGTGGCCATGCCGCGATGGTCAAATTGGGCAAGGGCAAGAACAAGAAGGTCGAGATGTCGCTGTTGGTGCATCCGCAGTGGCTGGCGGGTAGCCCGAAGAGCGATGCCAGCGGTCAGCCGTTTGGCGGGTCGGCGCAGGACGATGCTGTATCGACTGCGCGCTGGAATCAGGAACGTGCCGAGAGAATTCGCTTGCTGGAAGTTAGAGGGACATTGCCAGATGCGGTGACCTGCCCGGAAACGAAGGTCACATTCAATACCGGCAAGGAAGGCGGGACGGTACCAAAGAAATCGAGTTATGCCTGCGGTGCATGTGGCACGGTGCAAGGTGTTTTGGAGACCGTGAAGGCTACCGGAAAAACCGGGCCGATGGCCGGATACGCAGTTCAGGGATACGCGCCGAAAGCAGCCGACAAGGGCGAAGCATACAATGGTCGCTTCTTCACCCCCTATGATGAGACGCTTGCGGCTCAGTATGACGCAGCTCAGAGGGAGTGGGATGTGCGTAAGGATGCAGACCTTGCAGCGTATTGGCCAAGAAGCGAAGTGCCCTTCGGATTCATGACTCACATGAACAACGGTGGGATACCAAATCACGGATTCACCCACTGGTGGACGATGTTTAATCCTCGGCAATTGCTTGTTCATGCTCAGTTGCTGAAGGCTACCGTTACACTGGGTAGCTATTCGTGGGAATCACGCGAATATGTTCTTGGAGCATTCCAGCAGTACCTCAGAAATCAAAGTCTGTTTACACTTTGGAATGTCAAGGCCGACAAGCTTGAGCCTATGTTTGCGAACAACAACTACCATCCAAAATCGACAGTAATTGAAAACTGCGTATTCGCAAATCTTGGGAGAGGCAACTGGGCTTCATGTATCGAGGGCGCTCTTGAGGGAAGAGAGTGGGCAGCTGCACCGTGGGAAGCCGTGAGCGTAGAGACGCTGAAGCGAACCAATCCTCAGCTTGCTGCCGAGTGTTCCGGCAAGAGCGAAAAGGTCATGCCCGGTGACACGCTTGTCCCTGCAATTATGTTTCAAGGCTCGTCAACCGAACTTACGCAGTTGCAGGACGATACCCTTGACTTGGTCATCACCGATCCGCCGTTCGGCGGTCTGTTGCATTACTCAGAGCTTTCAGACTTCTTCTACGTTTGGCTTCGTCTTGTTCTTCAATCGAAGTATCCAGATATTTTTGGGGCGGAATTTACGCCGAAGGCGATGGAGGTCGTTGCCAACCGGGCACGCGAGCCTGAAGATGCTGACGGTTTCTATCAGCGGCTGCTCACGCAGTGCTGGCGCGAGGCGCACCGCATCCTGAAGCCGGGCGGCATCCTCGCTTTTACCTTCCACCACAGTGAAGACGAACCGTGGGTGGCGGTGCTGGAGTCGTTGTTCGATGCAGGCTACTACCTCGAAGCGACCTACCCGATTCGTTCGGATGAGACCAAGGGTGAGGGAGCGAAACCAGGTACGTTTGGTTCTCAGACAATTGAGTACGACATCATCCACGTTTGCCGCAAGCGCATCGAAGAGCCCAAGCCGGTGAGCTGGGGGCGGATGCGTCGCGAGGTGATGGCCGATGTGCGCCAATTGCAAGCGATGCTGGAGAACCACGCCAAGGAAGGTCTGCCTGCCGCCGACATTCAGGTGATCCGGCGCGGCAAGGCGCTGGAATACTTCTCGCGCCACTATGGCAAGGTTTATGTGGACGAAGGCCGCGCAATCACGGTCAAGGACGCGCTGGTCGGTATCAATCAGCTCATCGACGAGGACGGCAAGGGCGGACAGGAGCCGCCGCCGGTGAATGCCGAACCGATCACGCGCCAATTCCTGCGCATCTTCGATGGCAAGACTGAGATCGCGCGCGACCAGATGCAGAAATTCATGAAGGGCTCGGGCAGTGCGCCGGATGAGTTCGAGCAACGAGGCTGGTGTACCGAGAAGAACAAGGTGTTCACGCTGGTCGATCCGCTGGCCTTCGCACGCGACTGGCACGGGCGACAAAAGCGCAGGCTCACCGCCGATCTGGATCAGGCATTGGTGTTCATCGGCGCCTGCTTCGACGGCAGCGGCATCAACGCCGCCGATACGTTGCGGAACGACAACTTCAAGCCGCATGTAGCTTTGAAACCGCTGCTGGAATGGCTGCATAAACGCGGCGCAGACCAGGCTACGCGCAATGCTGCCTCGCGGGCAGTATCCATCTACAACGCTTGGGCTGCGACGCAGGCAGCGAAGCCCAAGCAATCTTCGCTGTTTGAGGAGTATGAGCTATGAGGCAGTTACAGGATTCAGTCTGGCAGCGGCGAGGCACCAGTTGGATATGGGATGCCGAGGCATTGGCGCAAGTATGCGCGGTTTCAGAAGTGTGGAGCTTGCGCCAATTTCTGCTGGCCGTAGGGCACTGGCCGGAAGACCTGCCCAGCAATAATGAAACTACCTTGGTTGTCGCCGGGCTGGATGGCTGCCTGGACTTGCTTGCACCTGCTGACGCTGAAAACTGGCTCGGCGCAGAAGTCAAAGCCGCGATATTGTCTTTCCAGGATTTCTACGGCGGCGAGGCATCCCTGATCTTTTGGCTTCCTTCCGGCGCGGGGCGCATCACGGTCAATTCAGCAACGGACGCCGTGGGTTGGCGCTGTGCTGCACCTCATTCGGGCCAGCAACTGGATTTTGGCCGGTTGATATGGGGAGAAGCGCGAGAGTATCCGCAGGAGATTTTGTTGCGTGAGGGTGGTAAGCCTGCCGGGCTATTTCACTTGCGCATTACCTGAGGCTGGTTCGTGGATACAGAGATTCAATTTCAACCCGGCGAGCGGATTACCCATAACGATTTCGGTCAAGGCGTCGTTCTCGATGTGCCGCACGATGGGTATCTGCGAGCGTTCTTTGGCGTGGGTGAGCGGCGTGTTCCATTTGCTTCAATTCGCCGCCAGCTATCTCGAACCGAACGTATCTTGCGTGCCGTCGATGGTGGTGACGACCGGGCACGCAAGGCATGGCTGTCCTACGAAGCCCATGCCCTGCCCGTGATGGAAAGCGCTTCGGCGTTGACCTCAGCCAAGATTGATCTGTTGCCGCACCAGGTGGTGCTGACGCACCGAATCGCTACCGCGTCACCGCGTCGCTACCTGATCGCCGATGAGGTGGGGCTGGGCAAGACCATCGAGACCGCGCTGATCTTGCGCGAGCTTGCCAGCCGGGGTGAACTGAAGCGTGCGCTGATGGTGGTTCCTGCTGGCCTCGTGAACAACTGGCACCGCGAGCTGAACGAAGTTTTCAATCTCGATTTCGAGGTGTTCGGCTCCGAGGGCGACATCACCGACCGCAAGACCAATGCCTTCGCCAAGCACGACCGGCTGATTGCCAGCATCGACACCCTCAAGCGCCCGGCACGTATCAAACGCCTGCTGGCTGCACCCCGCTGGGATTTGGTGGTGTTCGATGAAGCGCATCACCTGACTGCCTACAAGGTTGGGGGCAAAGTTAGAAAAACCGAGAATTACAAGCTGGTCGAAGCAATGAAGGATCATGCGCGTGATCTGATGCTTCTCTCCGCGACTCCGCACCAAGGTAATCACTTTCAATTCTGGATGCTGATACAGTTATTGAACCCAACGCTGTTTGGCAGCCCGGAGGAAATGCTGGAACACCGCCATCGCCTCAATACTGTGATGTTCCGCCGCACCAAAGCCGATGCCTGCCAGCCTGACGGTTCGCCGCTGTTTGCCCGTCGTTGGGTGCATACCGAATCGTTCGTGATGGGTGAGGAAGAGCGGAAATTCTACGAAAAACTTCGCGAGTATCTGGAAGACGGATTCAATCTGGCACAAAGGCAAGGTGGTAAAGGACGAGCGCTCGGCTTCTTGATGGCGATTTTTCAGAAGATTGCCGCTTCGAGTTTTGCGGCTGTGCGCCGAACGCTAAAACGCCGTCTGCTGATGCTGACACTGCACGAAGCATTTCTGCGCGACAAAGACCTCGACATCGAAGGCCGTGAGCGGCTGACGGGTGAGGCACGCGAACTGATACACCAAGAATTTAATTTGTCACGCGACAGCATCGGTCGCAGCGAGGTGGATCGTGTGCTGGCCGATCTGAAGTATCGGCTGGTGAAGAAGCTGGACGAGGAGGCACTGGAGATGGCCTCCGACCCCTATGGCAGCGAGTATTCGGCAGCGCACGCGGAGGAAGCTGCATCAGCGGTCGTTGAGATGCATTTGCCCGAGGAGCGTATGCGCATCGGCGAATTGTTGGCAGTGTTCCCGCAGCAACGCGAAACCAAGGCGCAGAAGCTGCTCGATGGTCTTGGCATTTTATGGCGGCAAAACCCGAACGAAAAAATCGTGGTGTTCGCCACCTACCTCGGCACGGTGGATTTGATCGCCCGTGAAATTGAACAGACGTTTCCCGGTCAGGGTGTAGCGGTATTGCGCGGTGGCGACCACGGTGCGAAGCTGGCGGCAGAGCGGCGATTCCGCCTGAAGGACGGGCCGCGCGTGCTGGTCTGCACCGCTGCCGGGCGTGAAGGTATCAACCTGCAATTCGCCCGCATCCTGTTCAACTTCGATCTGCCGTGGAACCCGATGGATATGGAGCAGCGCATCGGGCGCATCCACCGCTATGGGCAAAATCACACGGCGCAGGTTTACAACCTTGTGCTGTCGGACACCATCGAGGGGCGCATCTTCCTGTTGCTCGAAGAGAAGCTGACAGAAATTGCGCGGACGGTCGGCAAGGTGGATGACCAGGGCAACGTTGCCGAAGACTTGCGCGCCCAGATTCTTGGCCAGCTATCCGAGCGGCTCAATTACGACCGCCTGTATCAAGAGGCGTTGTCTGACCCTGAGTTGAAACGCACGCAGGTAGAGCTTGAAGCTGCACTTTCAAATTCACGCGAAGCCAGACAGGTGGTGTTTGATTTGTTCCAAGACCTCGAAGGTTTCAGCCTGGACGACTACAAACCTTTTTCCGATGTATCGTCGAGCATGGAACGGTTGGTGCAGTTCATTTCGGCGGCGGTGGCAGATCGCCAGCAGCGGATGGTCAAGGTGGACAATGAGACCTATGACCTCGTGGCAGTCGATGGTGCTCGCCGCACCCGGTTCACATTGAACCGCGACACGGCCACAAGCAGCGACGATCTGGAACTAATGGGGCTGGATCACTCGCTTGTGCAGGAAGAGCTAGGGCGTTGGCGCAGCGTGCCGCCGGAGGAAGTTGGCATCGCTGTTGAAGGGGATGTTGAAGCACCGGTACTGCTGTCGTTCTGGATGGTCGAGGTGTCTGCTGGAAAAGGCGAGCGCCGCGTGGTGGTGCAGCCAATTGCGGTTAAGTTGGACGGAACACGGGTGCCAGCGGTGGAGCGGCAATGCGAACGCTACTTGCACGCGTCAACAACTACGCCAAAGTTTTCACCGGAGCAACGGCTCGACATTTTCTCGCGGGTGGTTGAGCCCACGCTACAGCGCGAGCTCAAGCACAAAGGGGCTGCGAATGGTGATGGCAGCTATTCTGCCGAGTTGATTGGTTATGCGGAAATTTGCTGAATTTTAGAGAGCCATGATTTCAACCGTTTCTCCACCTGCCTTGCCGTCGATACGGACCTGCACCCCAAAGGAGTTCGGTGGTGTTAATGCTCGGAATGGGTTTGCATATCAAGATCAAGTTGCCGCGCACTATTGCATTAAGATGCTCCTTGATCCTGCACTCAAAGAGGTCTGGTGCGAAACTTATGACGATATTGTTTTGATATGGGAGCAAGATGCCGGGGAACTGGTCGAGTTCGTCCAGGTTAAATCAGGACTTCCTAGCGGCCTGTGGTCAATAGCCAAGTTATGTGAACGAACAAAGGGTATTGGCAGTTCATTGCTTGAAACTAGCCTCGCCAGGGAAAGTTGCGCTGAGCCTGCGCGATTTCGCTTAGTGCTGGCCCGGCAACTGGGGGTGGAGTTAGAACTACTTTTGCGGGAATTTGGTCATGCCGACCGATCAATTGAAAATCCAAAGTTCAAGGCGCTTATTGATGGCGTGGGTACAAGGGTTGATGGGTTCAAGTCCCCTAAGGGAAACGACTATGCACATTGGTTGATCAATGGTCAGTGCTGGAGCATTGCCGATGAAGCAATTCGTGCAATCAATGAAAGAGATCTTCAGTCAGTATTGGAACAGAGGGTTGCATTTGCGGACACAGCCTTGGTCAATTTTGTCTATGAGAATCTGTTGAGTTTTGTAAAGACGGTAGCCGAATACAAACAACCGGATTTGGCTAGGAAGGTGATCAGCAAACAATTGCTGGAGGCCAAAATCAGGTCTTGGCTGGATCCTTATCCAAACTCCGGTACGGAAGAGCGTCTGGTGAATAAGTTGGTTAATGCTGGACTCGACACTACCTATGTTGAGGCGGCAAAGTTTTTGCGGCGTGCCTATGTCAGCGCGCGCAGAGGTGCGGGATTCCTGAGTTTGAGAGCGGATCAGCTTGATGGTGTTGATGTTGCTATCCAAGACGAATTGCTGACGCAGATGGCAGCTTTGGATTCTGGTGAAATCCCGGACTCAGGTCCGCAATTTCATCAGCGTTGTCTAAATGCAGTAAGGGCTCCGGCAGGTGCCCCACAAGCAGTGATGGATGCATTGTCCCCTGGATATGAGCGGGGTTGCATGTATGAAATAACTGCGCGGTGCCGCCATAGGTTTGTGAGATTACAGTCATGAGAAATTTTGACTCCGCCGGGCGCGTCTCTACATCGTTGCCTTTGGCGGCCGACGGGATTACTGAACTTCATGCTGCGAGGCTATTGCTTTTGCTGAAGCACTGCGGCCACGAGGGAACGGTTGGCGGCCTTACCAAACTGGCGAAGCTGGATTTCTTTGTTCGCTATCCAGAGTTTTTTAACCGCCTTGCGGTATATCTTAACAAGCAAGCTCGCTCACCAAGTGAAGGGATAGATTCCCCCATGGTCAGACATCATTATGGGCCATGGGATAAGCGATATTATCAGGTACTCGCGTTTCTTGAGGCTCGCGGCCTGATTCGAGTCGAAAAGCGCGGAACTACCTATGAATTTACTCTGACACCGCTCGGCAATGTTCGTGCGGAATCGATATCGCAGAGCGAAGCGTTTACGCTGTTAGTTCAGCAAATGGAGGCGGTTCGAAAGGTTCTTGGGAGGAAACCTGGGACTGAACTGAAAAATCTCATTTACAAAGTCTTCGACGCAGAAGTCCGGGACAAGAAACTCGGGGAGACCATCCTATGACGGCGAAATCTTTAAGAATCAAAAGTGCCACACGCTTTCCGCGAGAAGATGCTCAAGATTCTCTGGAATTTGCGAATGGAGTCAATCTGATTGTTGGGGATCTGAATGCAGGAAAGACTAAGTGGCTTCAAATGCTCGATTATGCCCTTGGTGACCGTGGCACTGCAGATAGTGCGTTCAATATGGAGCTTGCTCAAAAATATGACACTGTGGCCGTCAAAATTGCCATCGACGGTGCCGAACATAGCATTGAGCGTCGCTGGAAAGAAAAAAATGCCAAGACAAAAGTATTCGTCGATGGTGCCGCAATAACACCAGATGAGTTTTCGGTGTTTATGCTCGAGAGTTTGAATATTCCACGCATAGAGCGCCCTTCAGGCGATCCTTATGAGAGGGAGTGGATCGAGTTGAGTTGGCGTGAACTTTTTCGTCACATGTACAAGTGGGAAATTCCGTGGGGTGGTTTTGTTGAAAAGCAGCCACCGGCGACCCGTTCAGCTTGCATCCTTCACTTTCTTCAATCAGCACAACAAGGTTTTTTAGAATCATTTGGTGAGCTTGTTCGAAAGCGCAAGGAATTGGCAAGACTCAAGGCTCAGCGAGAGCTCTTTGCCGAAGTTCTGCAAGACGTTGCTCTGGAAATGTCGCGCCACCGTGAGATGACTGTTGCCGTGACCCCAGAGTCCATCGAAGTAACCAGAAAGCGCCTAACGAATCAGGCGGCTCAAATTGATATTCGAAGAAATGAGATTCTCTCAAATCAAGACCAAGACCAGCGCGGCAAGAACCCGGAGTTTGATGCGGTAAGGCGTCGACTTGGGATTCTGTATCAGCGGCAAGGAGAAATTGACCGTGAGCAGAATGAAGGCATGAAGCGACAGGCAGATCTTGAGGCTTACATATCTAGCCTCAGGACAGAACTGTCTCGATTTGAACGGATAAAGGTGGGGGCGGCAGCCTTCGCTGACCTGAAAGTGACGCACTGCCCTGCATGTGACCAAGAACTGAAACCGCAAAGGTTTGCCCCTGAACTTTGCCAAGTCTGTGGCCAGCAACACATGGCGCACGACTCTGATGGACATCAAAAAGCTACAATCAGGGTGGAGTTTGAAGAACGGCAAATCCGTGAAGAAATCGCCGAGCTTGAAGAGCTTGTCGAAGGCATGAGTCAGTCTAACCGCGAATTTAGCGACCGCATGGCTGAAGTGGAACGTGAAATTCTGCGTGAATCGGAATTGATTGAACGAGCTAGGACACTGGCTGAGAGGGCGATTCCACCAGAGTTGGCGATCATTGACACAGAGAGGGGCAAGATTGACTCTGAGCTTGAGCAACTTGATCGCATAGCTCAGTCGCTACAACGTAGAACCGAGATGAATGCTGGTATTTCTGCTCTGGAAGAAGAGGTGGCGTTGCTGGAGGCGGAAGCAGCAAAAAATCGGGCTGGCGTGAACTTCGATGATTTGTCATCCCTTTTGTCAGATCGCATGAACGACTATTTGAACGCATTGAATACCGATGTCTTAGCGCAATGGCAGTTCGGACGGATTAAAGTCAAACTTGACGACCGCGACATGAGAGTGGAATTAGGGAATGAGGATTGGACAAAGAAAGCCGGGGGGTCTGTCCTGTACATAGTTCAGATTGCTTATCACTACGCTTTATTGTCGTTAACTAAGAGTGGCAATTACAACTATCCAGGATTTTTGATCATTGACTTTCCCCCGCAACTTGCATCAGCAAAGGATCTGGGAGGAAGTGAAAATTATCTGATTGAGCCTTTTGTATCACTTTGTTCTGACCCGGCGATGAGCAATGCACAAGTAATTATTGCAGGACGAGCTTTTAATAACCTGCAAGGTGTCAATGTGATCCGACTAGGGAAAGACGTTAAAGAGTTACAAGGGGAATCCTCAGCGCCGCGCGCTTGAAACGTATCCTAAAAAGTCACATTTCAACCACCATGTAGATAGCGCCGATGTAAAAGTTGCGGCATGTATTTCTGTGCCACAACATCCAATATTTTTCTACAGCTACTGCGAGTTTCGGTTTATCCGTCCGAACTCAGAAGAGCCTCGTCATGACAGGCCCTTTGCGCGTCGGCAAGCTGATCGCACTGGCTTCCGAGATCAACGATGTCGAGGTTGAAGCCGGATCGCTTGCCTTCATGGGTCAGGCGCTCGTCCAGACAACCTTGCCACATAGCGATCCTGGGGTTTCATTCTTCGAGCGGACAAGCGGTGCAGTGTCACTATCGATCATCGCCAATCCCAGGATTGGCCTTCCTTTCGGTACTGTCCCCAGACTTCTCTTGGCGTGGATATGTACGGAAGCAGTGAAGACCAAGTCACCGTTGCTCGGTCTTGGGAAAAGCCAGAACGAGTTTCTGCGCAAGCTCGGGATGCGGACGGATGGTCGGGACTGCCAACGGCTCCGCGCCCAGTCTCTGAAGCTATTCTCCTCAATACTGTCCATTACCTATCAGAGCCAAGGGCGGTTCGGTTTGAAGAATATGCCAATTGCCGATGAGGCCTTTATGCTTTGGGATCCCCATCGCCCGGATGACCGGATGCTCTGGGAAAGCTCGCTGAAATTATCGGCTGAATTTTTCAGGAACGTAACCGAGTCGCCAGTGCCGATCGACATGCGCGTGTTGCACGCGCTCTCCAAATCACCGCTGGCGATGGATGTCTATTCATGGCTGGTCTATCGGATATTTCTCCTGCGTGTCACCAACCGTTCCAGCGTTCTCATTCCGTGGCAGGCATTGAAGCTTCAGTTCGGTGCTGACTACGGGAATACGCCGCGTGGCCTGCTCGATTTCAAGAAGCGATTTCTCCAGAGGCTCAAGGAGGCGTTGCTGTTTTACCCGGAGGCCAACGTCACGGCGCAGGAAGCGGGGCTCTTTGTAGTGGCCAGTCGACTGCGTATTCGTCATACAGGCGGGGCCAAACTTTCATCGTTGTAGTTCAGTGCTCAGCTTTCGTCATGGTTGTGCCAGGCCAGAATATCCACAATCAATCGCTCCCTCTATTTGTAAACCTACATGAGAAGCTACATGCAACTACTTGGGGAAGGCCGCTATGCCTTGCCAGTCAAGGCTTGCAGCGGGGTCTGCGAGACAGATTTCACGTAATCATGGGACAGA
>JAIELH010000077.1 GCA_019753125.1 Gallionellaceae bacterium
CAACACGGAGGCCATGCCAAAGCTGCGCATCAACCAGATATATGCCAATATCCTGCAACAGCGGAATGATAAAAGCTCTTTGCAGTTATCCACGCAATTACAGGAAGCAAAATGGCTGATCAAGAATTTGCAGCAGCGCTTCGATACTATCTTGCGTGTCGCACAAGCCATTGTTGAACGGCAGGGCAGGTTTTTCGAGCATGGCGAGATCGGTATGCGCCCGCTGGTGTTGCGCGAAATCGCAGACGAGCTCGATCTGCACGAATCTACCGTATCGCGCAGCACCACACAGAAATTCATGCTGACCCCGCGCGGCATTTATGAATTCAAGTATTTTTTTGGCAGTGGCCTGGCCACGGAAAACGGCAACACCTGTTCTTCCACCGCAATACGCGAATTGATCAAACGCATGATCAATACGGAAGACACTCGCAAGCCGCTTACCGACAGCCGCATGTCAGAAATTTTGGCACAGCAGGGCATTGTCGTCGCCCGGCGTACCATAGCAAAGTACCGGGAAGTGCTGCATATCCTCCCGGTCAATCTCCGTAAATCACTCTAAACAAGGAGCACACCATGAACCTCCATCTAACCGGACGCCACCTGGAAATCACCCCTGCCATTCGCGACTATGCGACCGGTAAATTCGGCAAAATCAAACGCCATTTCGATAATGTGATCGATGTGAACATTATTCTTTCGGTGGATAAACTGAAGCAGAAAGCCGAAGCTACCGTGCATATCAGCGGCAAGGACGTGTTTGTGGAATGCGCAGACGAGAACCTGTATGCGGCGATCGATACGCTGGTTGACAAGCTGGATCGCCAAGTGCTCAAGCACAAGGAGAAGCTGTCGTCGCGGCGCCATGACGATACCGGCAAGCATGTTGCCGCGGAATAATTGGCGGCGCCAGATGGCGCAGCGGTCACCTTTGGAATAGCTGGCAACCATTCGACCCGGCTTCCCGGCAACGGAAGCCGGGGTGTTTTTGGAGATACACCCGACCATGAACCTGATCAGCAAAATTCTGCTGCCAGACAATATCTTGCTGGATGCCGAATCCACCAGCAAGAAGCGCATATTTGAACGTGTTGGCCTGCTGTTTGAAAACAATCAGCAGATTGCCCGCAGCCAGGTATTCGACAGCCTGTTTACCCGCGAGAGGCTCGGCTCGACCGGCCTGGGGCAAGGTGTGGCAATCCCGCACGGACGCATCGCCAAGCTGCGCGACGTCGCCGCCGCCTTTGTAAAAACCGCCCACCCGATTCCGTTCGATGCGCCGGATGGGCAGCCGGTCAATCTGATTTTCGTGTTGCTGGTGCCGGAACGCGCCACCGACCTGCATTTGCAAATTCTCGGCGAACTGGCGCAGATGTTCAGCGACGCGCAATTCCGCAACGGCTTGCTGGCGTGCGAAGATAGCGCCTGCATTCACCGATTGTTTTACAACTGGCATGCGGCAGCATGAAACTCCGATGAACAAGGTCAATATCCGGCAGCTGTTCGAAACCAAACAGGCGCGATTGCAACTCAGCCATATTGCAGGAGCGGACGGTGCGGACCGGATTATCGACAGCGACAAAATCGGTTCTTCCAACAATGGGCTCATCGGCCATCTCAATCTGATCCACCCGAACTGGGTGCAGGTCCTGAGCAAAACCGAACTTGATTACCTGACCAACCTGAGCGGCGACGAACGCAACAGCGCTTTCCGGCAAATTGAGCAAAGCGGCGCAATCTGTTTGGTTGTGGCAGGCACAACCGAGGTTCCGGCGGAATTGGCCAATTTTGCCAACCGTTCTCGTATCCCGCTGTTCGCTTCCCCGAAGCCCAGTGTGCACCTGATGTGGCTGATCCATTATTACCTCACCAAGGAACTGGCGGAATCCACAACGCGCCACGGCGTGTTTCTCGATGTGCTCGGCGTCGGCGTAATGATCACCGGCGCAAGCGCGGTGGGCAAGAGTGAGCTGGGGCTGGAGCTGATCACGCGCGGCAACGGTCTGGTCGCCGACGATATTGTCGAATTGCACCGCATTTCGCCGGATACGCTGGAAGGGCGCTGCCCGGAACTGTTGCGCGGCTTCCTTGAGGTGCGCGGCCTGGGCATATTGAATATCCGCACGATGTTCGGCGAAACCGCAGTACGCCGCAGGAAAAATCTCAAGCTCATCGTCAACCTGCACCGCCCGCCGGGGGGAGACCTGTCGCAAATGGAACGCCTCCCGCTTGACGCCACACACCAGGAGATACTCGGCGTAACTGTCAGCACGGTGAATATCCCCGTGGTCGCAGGGCGTAACCTTGCGGTATTGGTGGAAGCGGCGGCGCGCAATTTCGTATTGCACCAGCGCGGCATCGACAGCATGCAGGAATTCGTCTCCCGGCATGATCAGATGCCGCATAACGACTAGCATAAGACTATGCAACTGATCCTGATCAGCGGCTTGTCCGGCTCCGGCAAAAGCGTGGCGCTAAAAACGCTGGAGGATGCCGGCTTTTACTGTGTGGACAACCTGCCTGCAGAATTGCTGCCAAACCTGGTCGGCCAGCTGTTGCCGATCGGCTACCGGAACATTGCCGTGAGCGTGGACGTGCGTAGCGCAAACAGCGTACGGGCGCTGCCTTCGCTGATGTTACAATTCATGCAAAAAGATATGGCAGTACACTTGCTGTATCTCGATGCGCAAACCGATGCGCTGGTAAAACGTTTCTCGGAAACGCGCCGGCTGCACCCCCTCAGCGATGGCACCTCGCTGGGAAACGGCAAACAAGGCCGCACCCTGCCGGAGTGCGTCGCCTACGAACGTGAGTTGCTTGCCGAAATCAGCGACATCGGCCACCGCATCGACACCACCGAGCTCAACGCCAACGCGCTGCGTACCTGGATCAAACAATTTATTAAGGTAGATCGCGCGCGGCTCACGCTGCTGTTCGAATCGTTCGGTTTCAAGCACGGCATCCCGCTGGATGCCGATCTGGTGTTCGATGTGCGCTGCCTGCCCAACCCGCACTACAATGAGGATTTGCGCCCGCTAACCGGACGCGATGCGGCAGTGATCGGGTTTCTCGACGAGACGCCATCGGCGCAGAAGATGTACGGTGATATCCGCAACTTCATTGCCGACTGGCTGCCTTGCTACATAGCCGACAACCGCAGCTATCTGACCGTCGCGATCGGCTGCACCGGCGGGCAGCACCGCTCGGTGTATTTCGCCGAGAAACTTGCGCGGCACTTCGAAAGCCGGCAACAGGTGCTGGTGCGCCACCGTGGCCTCGCATGAACCTGTTTTTGATGCGGTTGTCCTGCCGCACCTCAGGCGCGGTGACTGGCTGACGCTGCTGCTCGGCGGAATTTGTGTGGCGCTGCTCACGTTCAAGCTGTGGAGTGGCGATCTCGCCGACAAGGCCATCATCCGCAGCGGCGGTAAAATCTTCCGCGAAGTACCGTTGTCGCGCGATCAGCAAATCGAAGTCCCCGGCCCGCTCGGCACCAGCATTATCGCGATCAGGCAGCGCAAGGCGCGCATCGCTTCCGACCCCAGCCCGCGCCAATACTGCGTGCGCCAGGGCTGGTTGCAGCAGTCCGGCGAGATCGCGATCTGCCTGCCCAATCAAGTCAGCGTGGAATTGACCGGTAGCACCAGAAAATATGACAGCCTCAACTATTGAAAACCGGGGAGAAGGGAAAAAGCCATCTTCGATTCTCCTCGACACCACCGCCGAAGACCATCATGTCGCGCGCATGGCGGCGGTGGCGCTCGGGCTTACGATACTGGAAAGCGCGATTCCCTCGCCGCTGCCCGGCGTGAAACCGGGGCTGGCCAATATCGTCACGTTGATCGTGCTGGCGCGCTACGGCTGGCGCGTGGCGGTGTGGGTATCATTGTTGCGCGTCGTCGCGGGCAGCCTGCTGTTCGGCAACTTCCTCGCTCCCGGCTTCTTCCTCAGCCTGTCCGGCGCAGTGTGCAGCCTCGCGGCGCTGGCCTTCGCGCAACACCTGCCCGCGCGCTGGTTCGGTCCGGTCAGTCACAGCATCTATGCCGCTTTCACGCATATCGCCGGGCAAATGCTGGTGGTGTACCTGTGGCTGATTCCCCATGCCGGCATCGCCTACCTGATCCCGATTTTCGCTGCCGCAGCGCTGGTATTCGGCACGGTGAACGGTTTGATCGCGGCGCGTTTCTTGGACCCAGAATACGAAAAATTGTCCACGAAAAACATGAAAGGCACGAACTAAAACAACAAGCAAAATTGGTTCAGTAAACCATCCTTTGGGCATCAATTCGTAGTTTGAACTGCCATGAGCTTTTCGTGTTTTTCGTGGACAGCAGTTTTTTTACAGGGATAATCACACCTCATGACACCAAACGATATGCGCATGAAAACCATCACTCTTGCCTTTACCGGAGCCTCCGGCCTGCCTTACGGCATGCGCCTGCTCGAGTGCCTGCTGCAAAGCGGGCAGCGCGTGCATCTGGTGTATTCGCAGGCCGCGCAGATCGTCGCCAAACAGGAGCTGGATTTCGTGTTGCCGAGCCGCCCGCAGGATGCGGAGCAGATGTTTGCCGGGCGCTTCGGGACATTCGGCGGTGAGCTGAAAGTGTTCGGCATCCAGGACTGGTACGCGCCGATGGCTTCCGGCTCCAACCCCGGCGATGCGATGGTGGTCTGCCCGTGCACAATGGGCACACTCGGCAAGATCGCGGGCGGCATCAGCGACGACCTGATCGCCCGTGCCGCCGACGTGATGCTCAAGGAAAAACGGTCTCTGATTGTGGTGCCGCGCGAGATGCCGTTTTCGGCAATCCATCTGGAAAACATGCTCAAACTGTCACACGCCGGCGCCGTCATCATGCCGCCCAATCCCGGTTTCTACCACCATCCGCAAAGCGTGCAGGACATCGTGGATTTCGTCGTCGCGCGGATACTGGATCACCTGGGGGTGACGCATGAGCTGATGAAGCGTTGGGGGTAAATAAGGTTTGCGGTAGATAATTCGCGTAGGGCTGATATCCTCTAACACATTTTCAATTCTCGTTAAACTATCAGTTCCAGCATCGGAGCCGCTTTTCAAATTGAAGTAATTTCGCAAACAACTCAGCCTCAGCATCTTTGCGATGCAGATAAATTTCTTGCAGCCTCATGCGCCCTCTCTTTGCCATCTCTTCGCAAAAATTATTGCCTGTACAAATTTCCATTGCAGACGCCAAATCATAAGCGTCATCCGGATTTATAAGAATTGCCGCATTCGCGGCTTGATCGCTAAATTGCAAAGGATAAATCAAGGGTTTGCCGAACATCCATGCTTCAAGCGGGGGCAGATTTGTCGGGCCAAAATAGGTGGGCATAACCACAGCCTTGCAATTCTCATACAGCCCGCGCACATCTTGTGCCGCCACGAAACCCAGAAAGCGAACTTGGCCATCAAGATTATTTTTTTTAACAAAGCGTTCTATATGGCCCAGATTCCCATAATCGCCACCGGTAAAAACAACCATGAATTGTATTCCGCGTGCTCTCAATATCAGCAACGCTTCCAGAATGCGTATATGGTTTTTGTGCGCCCAGAACTGGGCTGGGTAAAAAAAATATCCCTCGGGCAAACCATATTTTTTTAACACCTCCTCCTTGCCTGTTGATATCTTTGAATCCAGAAATGGAGCAGGCGCAAACGGCATTGGCAACAACCGTTCGCGATCAACGCCGTATCTGCGAGAAATCGAATCCGCCGATTGCACTGAATCGGTCAGGATTGCAACTGCTGGCGACAAATGGTTTTGGTAATAATAATCTCGCGCATAGAACTGGTTGAAATCCCGGACTTCAGGAAACTCGGGCATATCGCGATGGCAAAGGTCCCAGACCGTTATGACATAATTAAGCCGCTGCAAAGCAGGTGGCTTAACAGATGGCGTCACGAAATAAGCCAAATCGCAACCGTGCGCCATCAACTTTTTTTCGAAAGAGCCGATGAGCTTGATGCGATCCTGAATGATTTGCCACCAAACATTAAGATTAAGTTTGCAAAGCAGTTTATCGATGATCGAGAATGAAAAGCTAACTGCATTTACCCCGAAACTTTTTAAGTGGCGGATATTCTCCGGTTCGGTTGTAAAAACTTCGAACTCAAACCGGCCTTCGCAAATCCTTTGCATTTGCAGGATGGCGTTTAGAGCTTGATTGAACCCGCCACCTGTAGTGATTGGGCCTTCCAGAATCGCAATAATTTTCATTTTGGGTTAGCCACGAACCAGTATCTCCACACCTGTCCATGCGCCTGCATCAAGTGCATCGTTTGTCATCCAGGCATAATTGCAGCGCTCCTTGAAATCGCGAGCCCCATAACGCAACAACTCCGGTAAAAACAGATACCTCATGCTGTGCGTTTCCTGCACTTGTTCCACCTTGCCCGTTGCCTTTTCTTCAATAAACATCGTGTAATTCACATCCACCGTATTCTCGTTCACATGCATTAACGGCTCGGCAATGCGTGTGACCTTGATTTTTTTATCTTCAAGGCGTTTAACACGCACTTCTGGGCGTTGTATGAGCACAGCCGGTCCGTGCCAGAAATCAAACAAAAACAAACCGCCCGGCCGCAAATGGATCGAAGCTGTTTCAAATGCGGCCTCAAGATCAGCATTGCGGGCCTGATAGCTCATTACATGGAATAACGAGATTACAGCGTCATAAACTTTATTGGTGCGCACTGTGCGCATATCGCCAAGGCTATATGACAGCCGCGCCGAAATTTCGGGTGGCAGGTTGGCTTTGCGCGCTTTGGCGCGTGCGAGCATGGTTTTGCTCATGTCTACACCATGTACGGTGTAGCCCATACGCGCCAGGTGTTCGGCATGAGCACCAGTGCCGCAACCCAATTCCAGAATGCGCTCCGCTTGTGGTGCATGCTCACGAATGTGAGAAGCCACATAAGCTGTCTCGGCAGCATAGTCTTTGTCGCGGTAAAGCAAATCGTAATAGTGTGCGTAGGTATCAAAGGCCATAGTGCTCTCTCAAAACATGACTACTTTGCCAGATTCGACATCAAAAACAGGGAGTCCCCGGATGATATGGCTTGGTTTCTTGTCGGGTCGGATACAATACAGTTCTTGTGCGGACACCGCAATCCTTATACCGAAATACCGAAATGTCCACGCAATCCGGGATAAAGCCGTCAAATGCAGGCTGAAATTTTTATTACGTCTGAAGTTCAGCTAACAACACTGAACAACCGGATTTGAACTGACAGCCGCACCCGTCAAACATGGTCGAAACTGTTGTACATCAGGGCGCACATGCAGAAATCCAGCTTGCGCAAGGATGGATATAATCAATAATCAGCGGCGCATGATCCGAAAAGCGTTGCGCCTTGTAGATGCTTGCAGCTTGCGCGCGCATGGCGACGCCGGACGTGGCAATCTGGCAATCAATGCGCCAGCCAACATCTTTCGCCCATGCCTGCCCGCAATTTGACCACCAGGTGTAGGCCTCCAGATCAGAGTGCAGCTTGCGGAATACATCGACAAAACCGGCTTCATTAAACAGTTCGGTCAGCCAGGCGCGCTCTTCCGGCAGGAATCAGGAATTCTTTTTATTGCCGCGCCAGTTCTTCAGGTCTTTTTTGTTGTGGGCGATGTTCCAGTCACCGCATAGAATTATCTCGCGCCCGCTTTGCTTTAATGCGACCTTGTGCGGCTGCGACACGTTACTGGCGGAGCCAGCCGTTTGCGGGAGCAGCGGCAGCTTACCGACAACTGAGGCCTGTGAGTTCGACATCATTTGACTGAGGTGAGGCATGAAGGCTGCCATGAACCTGAATTTGACCGCCTGCCGTTCCTCGCCGCTCGAACCGGACGGCAGGTACAGCGACACGACGCTGATACCACCGAACTGCGCCTCAATGTATCGCCCCTCGGCATCGAATTCGGGGATACCCAAGCCTACAGTCACCTATGTCGTGTGTAGATGCCGGCGCCGCTATAGCCCTTCTTTTCCGCATAGTGAAAATAGCCGTAATAGCCTGCTGGCGCGAGCATCTGCTGCGTCATGTCGCCTGCTTGCGCCTTGAGTTCATGCAGACAGACGATGTCGGCGTCCTGTTGCGTGAGCCATTCGAAGAAATCCTTGTTCGCCGCAGAGCGGATGCCATTCAAATTAATCGTGATGATACGCATGAAAATTTCCGTTGATGGGTGCTGCGCCATTATAATGATTGCGCCACCATCAACGACAGATGCCCAATAGTGATTGCGATGCTTAATTTCAGACAGGATTTCATTTGTTTTGCCGTGCAGCAGAAAGTGCTGTGCTTCGGCGAGTTCCAGACCAAGGCGGGACGCCTGTCGCCGTATTTTTTCAACGCCGGGCTGTTCAACGACGGCGCGTCGTTAAAAAATCTGGCGCAGTTCTACGCGCAGGCAATCCTCGCTTCCGGGGTGCAGTTCGACATGCTGTTCGGCCCGGCCTACAAAGGCATCCCGCTTGCTGCGGGAACCGCGATCGCGCTGGCGGAACAGGGGCGCAATGTACCGTACTGCTACAATCGCAAAGAGGCAAAGGATCACGGTGAAGGCGGCACGACGGTAGGCGCAAAGCTGCAAGGCCGCGTGTTGATTATCGATGATGTGATTTCCGCCGGCACCTCGGTGCGTGAGTCCATCGAGCTGATTCGCGCAGCCGGCGCCGAACCGTGCGGCGTGGCCATCGCGCTGGACCGCATGGAGCGCGGCCGGGGCGAATTCTCTGCCGTGCAGG
The DNA here is from genome assembly GCA_019753125.1 of Gallionellaceae bacterium. Taxonomy (GTDB): domain Bacteria; phylum Pseudomonadota; class Gammaproteobacteria; order Burkholderiales; family Gallionellaceae; genus Gallionella. Next base: position 8,758 of record JAIELH010000077.1, read on the forward strand.
AAGTGCAGCGCAATTTTGGCATTCCGGTGGTGCCTATTGCCACGCTGGATGATCTGCTCGGTTATTTGCAGAGCGAGGCCGGAATGACGCAAAATCTGCGTGCCGCACAATTGTATCGGGACAAATATGGAGTAAAAAATGGATAAAACGAAATTGCTGGTTGTGCTTCTTGCCGGTCTTGCCTTTAGCCTGCCGGCTGCGGCAAAGCTGTATAAATGGGTGGACGACAAGGGTACGACGCACTATGGCGAAACTATTCCCCCGGAATATGCCAACAAGAACCGTGCCGAGCTGAACAAGGCAGGGCAGGTGGTCAATACCAAAGAAATCCTTACGCCCGAGGAACGGCTCGCCAAGGAACAGGAAGGGGCCAGGAAACGCGATGATGCTGCGGCCGTGCTTGAGCAGAAACGCCGTGACAAGGCGCTGATCGAAACCTACAGCAACAGCAAGGAAATCGATCTGGCGCGCAGCCGCAACCTGCAACAGATAGAAGGGCGTATCAACAGCGCCAGCTCGCAACTCAAGATGGCCAATGATAATTTGCTGGCGTTCCAGAAAGAAGCTAACGAGCGCACCAAGACCGGCCAAAAGATTCCTGCCACTTTGCAGCAAGACCTGAACGAATCGCAGGCGCGGCTATCCAGGCTGCAACAGGAACTGGATAAATACAAGGCAGAAAAGGCTGCCGTGGAAGCGCGCTACGATGCCGACAAGGCGCGTTACAAGGAATTGACCGGCAAGTAGTTACAGCAGTTCGAAGCGGCGGGTGGTTGTGTTATAGCTCAGCAATTGCCCGTTTTCCATATCGAAATACCAGCCATGCAGCGTGAGCGTGCCTTGTTCGACGCGTTCGCGTATCCAGGAAAAAGTCAGCAGATTGTCGAGTGAGCCGAGGATCGCGCGCTGTTCGCAGGCGCGCCGGCGTTGCCGGAGGTCTGCGCCGGGCAGCTCCCGTTGAACATACTGTTGCGCCGCATCGGCAATCCCCATCCACTCGGCAATGAAGCTGTCCTTTTTGTGCATCGCGCCTTCCATCAGCGCATGGATGCCGCCGCATTGCGCATGGCCCAATACGATGATGTGCTCGACATTGAGTTCGCAAACGCCGAATTCCAGTGCGGCGCTGGTGCCGTGGTAGTGGCCTTGATCCTCTGCCGGAGGAACCAGGTTGGCCACGTTGCGGATCACGAACAGGTCGCCCGGCGCGCAATCGAGGATGATGGCCGGATCAACGCGCGCATCGCAGCACCCGACCACCAGCGTTTTGGGCGTTTGCCCCTGCTCGACCAACTCGCGGTACAGCGTATCGTCCTTCGCGAAATGCATTTCGCGAAAGCGGGAGAATCCTTCGATAAGTTGCTTCGGAGAACTCATACGCCGAGCAAGCGCTGCAATGCTTCGCGGTATTTTTCAGCGGTCTTCAGCAGCACGTCCTGCGGAATGTGCGGTGCAGGCGGTTGTTTGTTCCAGCCGGACGATTCCAGCCAGTCGCGCACGAACTGCTTGTCGAAGCTTGGCGGGTTGCTGCCGACCCGGTATTGGTCGGCTGGCCAGAAGCGTGAAGAATCAGGCGTGAGTGCCTCATCGATCAGATACAGCTTGCCGGTTTTATCGACACCGAATTCAAATTTGGTATCGGCGATGATGATGCCGCGCGTCAGCGCGTAGTCCGCCGCCTCGGTGTACAGCGCCAGTGTCGCATCGCGCACTTGTTTCGCGCGCGCTTCGCCGAGCAGGTCGATGGCCTGCGCAAACGAGATGTTTTCGTCGTGGTCGCCGACCGCTGCCTTCGTGGAGGGCGTGAATAGCGGCTGCGGCAGCTTCTGCGCTTCCTGCAATCCGGCTGGCAACTGGATGCCGCACACCGCGCCGGTCTTTTTGTAATCCTTCCAGCCGGAGCCGACCAGATAGCCGCGCACGATCGCTTCGATCGGCAGCGGCTTGAGCTTCTTCGTCACGAAGGCGCGCCCACGCACCTGTTCGCGCTCGGCCTCAGTTTTCACCACCGATTCCGGGTCGATGCCGGAGAGATGGTTCGGAATGATGTGTGTAAGCTTGTTGAACCAGAAATTCGACACCGTGGTGAGCACCTCGCCCTTGCCCGGTATCGGGTCGGGCAGGATCACATCGAATGCGGAAAGACGGTCGGTCTGCACGATCAGCAGATGATCGGAATCCACCTCGTAAAGATCGCGCACCTTGCCACGATGCAGCAGCGGCAGGCTCTGGAGATTGGATTGGAGAATCGGAGTGCTCATAATATCTTCCGGAATAATCAATTTTTGGTAGTGTTGGCGTGCAGTGCGGCTTCCGTATCGTCGCCGGGATAGGGGTAGCGCACGTGACCGAAGCGCACCAGCAGCACCGCGAGTGTCAGCAGCAGGATCGAGGCGGTGACCGCGAGCATGCGCCAGTCTTCCATGCCCTTGATGTCCAGCACCAGGTAACGCGCCAGCGCCACCATACCGATGTAGAGCGGATAGCGCACCGGCAGCTTGCCGGAGTTGTAATACGCCCCGACCATCGCGAGCACTTCCAGATAAAGGAAGAGCAACAGCAAATCGGACAGCGTCACTTGCGCCGCACGCACCATGACCATGACTTCGCTGCCCATCGCGATGATCGTCGCAATCGCGATCACCAGCAACCCGGCATGTTCCGCCAGCGCAAGCAGCTTTTTGTTGAGGCTCTGGATCGAATTCTTCACTGGTTGACTCCCTGGTGATTCTGTATTTGACAGTGGTGCGAGTTGTAGGGTAGAAACGCTGCGCTTTTTCTACCCTACCTGCTGCTTACGACAAAGCAGGCAACGTGGTCGCCGCGATCTGCGCCGCCTGTTTCTTGCGATAGTCGGCCAGCTTTTTCGCCAGCTTGGCATCGTTCAGCGCCAGCATCGACACCGCGAACAGCCCGGCATTCGCCGCGCCCGCCTCGCCGATCGCGAACGTGGCGACCGGAATGCCTTTCGGCATCTGCACGATGGACAGCAGCGAATCCATGCCCTTCAGATACTTGGACGGGATCGGCACGCCCAGCACCGGCAGCGTGGTCTTGCCGGCGATCACGCCTGCCAGGTGGGCCGCGCCACCGGCGCCGGCGATGAAGCACTGTACGCCCTGTGCGCTGACTTCCTTTATGTAGTCGAACAGCAGGTCGGGTGAGCGGTGCGCGGAAATCACGCGCGCATCGAATGCCACGCCGAAATCCTGCAACTGGCGCGCGGCCTGCTGCATGATCTCCCAATCATTTGCACTGCCCATTACGATCGAAACAAGCGGTTTTGCCATGATGTCAGACTCCTTTGTGATAACCCACTACGCGTTCGACTTCGTTCTTCGAACCGAGGATGACCGGCACGCGCTGATGCAGTCCGGTTGGCTGCACTTCCATGATGCGCTCGCGTCCGGTGGAACTCATGCCGCCCGCCTGCTCGACGATGAAGGACATCGGGTTGGCTTCGTACATCAGGCGCAATTTTCCGGCTTTTCCCGGTTCCTTGGTGTCGAACGGATACATGAAAATGCCGCCGCGCGTCAGGATGCGATGCACTTCGGCCACCATCGACGCCACCCAGCGCATGTTGAAATTTTTCTCGCGCCCGCCGTCCTTGCCCTTGACGCACTCTTCGACATAACGCTGCACCGGTTTTTCCCAGTAACGCTGGTTGGACATGTTGATCGCAAATTCCTGCGTATCCGTGGGGATGGTCATGTTCGGGTGGGTCAGGAAGAAATCCCCAACGTCGCGGTCGAGCGTGAAACCGTTCACGCCCTGTCCGGTGGTCAGCACGATCATCGTGGCCGGGCCGTATAGCGCATAACCGGCACAGACCTGCTTGGTGCCGGGTTGCATGAAGTCGGCGGCAGCCGGTTCGGTGACGCCTTCCGGGCAGCGCAGGATCGAGAAGATCGTGCCGACCGAGATGTTCACGTCGATGTTCGAAGAGCCGTCCAGCGGATCGAACGTGATCAGGTACTTGCCCTTCGGATATTTGGCCGGGATCGGGTAGATGTCGTCCATCTCTTCCGAAGCCATTGCGGCAAGGTGGCCGCCCCATTCGTTGGCCTTGATGAATACTTCGTTGGTGATGACATCGAGTTTTTTCTGGGTCTCGCCCTGCACATTTTCGCTGCCCGCGCTGCCCAATACGCCGATCAGCGCGCCCTTGTTCACGTCATGCGCGATCTGTTTGCATGCCGATACGATGTCGTTCAGCAGGCCGGTGAAATCGCCGCTGGCGTTCGGGATGTGGCGTTGTTCTTCGATGATGAATTGAATCAAACTTTTGCTCATTGTCGTACCCTCTGATTAAAATTCTTAACTGGTGGATTTTACAGGTTTTCCGCGCCGCTCTCTATCGTTGTATTGCTGGTTGGTCATCATTTCATCAGGCACACGTAGGATGGGTTGAGCAACGCGATACCCATCAATTATTGCCGGGAAATGATGGGTATCGCTACGCTCAACCCATCCTACTACTGGTTGTCCATCATTTCTTCGGTAGGGCGGATGAGCCGAAGGCGTTATCCGCCACATGTATGCTCCGCAAATTTTTCATCCGGCGGATAACGGCCTGCGGCCTCATCCGCCCTACGTGGTGTTACTTCGTCAACGAAATGAACAGTTGAGGCAGTTTTTCGGGCAACTGTGCCACGTTGTCGATGATCGTGTACTGTTTACCGAAGATATCCGCCACATATTCGTCTGCCTTCGGATCGAGATTGATGCAGTAGGAATAAATGCCGCGCCGGCCCAGCTCGTTCACGGCTTGCCGCGCATCTTCGATCAGGATGCGCCCATCCTTGCTGTCGATATCCGCCGGTTCGCCGTCGGTGAGCACCAGCAGCAGCTTCTTGTCGGCCTGCTGTTTTTCCAGATAGTGTGCGGCATGGCGCATCGCCGCGCCCATGCGTGTCGAATAACTGGCCTCCATCGCCGCGAGCCGGCCTTTCACTTCGTCGCCCCAGCGCTCGCTGTAGCCCTTGATATGCAGGTAGCGCACGTCGTGGCGTGTATTGGAATTGAACCCGGCGATCGCGAACGGGTCGCCCAGTTTTTCGATCGCCCAGGCCAGCAGCGATACCGCCTCTTGGCTCAATTCCAGGATGGTCTGGCCGCAGCCCGCCGCTTTGCCGTTCAGCGATTCGGACAAGTCCAGCAGCAGCATCACCGCGATATTGCGCCCGCTGGTCTTGTGGCTCATGTTGATGCGCGGGTCGGGCGCGGCGCCGCTCTTGTAGTCGATCAACGAGCGCAGCGCGACATCCAGATCGAGTTCGCTGCCCTCTTCCTGATAGCGGATGCGCACCTTGTCCTGCGGCTTGAGCAGGTCGAGCATTTTCTTCAAACGTTTGGCCAGTGCGCCATGCTTGGCCAGCAGCCGGTCGATGTCTGCCGCATTGCCGCGCGGATGCAGCGCCTCGTATACGCTGACCCAGTCCGGGCGGTAGCTCTGGTTCAGATAATCCCATTCGTGATAATGGCGCGGCGGCAGGCCTTGCAGCTCCTCGCCCGGCTCGATCTTGCGCGGCTCGTCGAACGCCTCTTCCTCGTCGCCTTCTTCGATGAATTTCCACATCTGGCGATTGTCGTCACGGTAGCTGATGACGGTATCCTTGAAATGTATCTTCGCGGATTGGTCGCTCTGGCGGCGCGTTTTTGCGACGAACGCGATCGCCAGCTCGGCAATCTCCGGTGTGCTCATGTCGCTCTGCCGCATCAGTGCGTGGAAGCGTTGCGCAAATTCGACGACATGCGGGTTTTTGTAGGGATGCTGTGGGTCGAGGATCGCGCGCGACAGCATCGCCAGGCGATGGCGCACGCCGGATTCCAGTTCGGGGTCGCAGGCGTCTTCGGCGGGAATTGGGTGCAAGGCGCTGAAGAGATGGCGCAGCCCGGAGTATTCGCGCATCGCCAGATATTCCACGCGGCTGTCTTCGAGAAACTCCACGGCCATGCGCTGGAACGGGCTGAAATTGTCGGCGAATATCGCCGTCGTCCAGCGGCGGTGCGCGGCGATATGCGCCAGTGCGGCGCGATAGCGGTTTATGCCTGAAATAACAATCTCTCCCGCAGGGAGGCGATTGCTCTCTCTCCCGTCCAACGGGAGAGAGTTGGAGAGAGGGCTTCCTTGCATACCCTCTCCCCCTGCCCCTCTCCCGCTAGCGGGAGAGGGGAGAGCAAAATCGTCATATGCATCCGGCAAGCGGATGCCGAGCTTGTCGTAATAGGGAACCGGCTGGCGCAGGATGTCGAATGCGGTGGAGTAAGGTATTAGGTGACCTTCGTCGTGCCACAGCCCGCGCAGATACATGTCCAGTTTGCGCTCGTTATCGATCAGCAGCGTACCGTGCCGTTCGCGTTGCAATACCGCGCGGCTGTCCGCCGATTGCAGCGCGAAATAATCGATCTGCCGCTCCGGGTGATTGCTGTAATAGCGTACGCCATATTCCACCCAGTTTTTCAGGCCGGCCAATGACAGTTGGCCGAGCAGTTGCGGGATGTGCTTGAAAAACTCTGGCAGTCCGGGGCTGGGAAAAGTCTGGTGGATGCCGTGTATCGAACCGGTGGTGCTGTCCATGAAGTTCAGCACAATGTCCAGATAGTCGCGCAACTGCTGTGCCGATGGCAGGCGGCGCGCCGTGGCGGGCAGCGATTGCAGGAACGGCGTGATCGCATTGCCGTTGGGCGATTTCCACATCCTGCGGATGCACACCATGATCGCCGGCAGCGCATCTTCACCCAAGGTCGCGGCGACAGACGGCCATTCTTCGAGAAAGATCAGGATCGGCTCCGCGCCGCGCCCCATCTTGCCGAGAAAGCGCGCATTCTCGATGTAAGCGCCAACACCTTCTGCGGAAAGCTTGGCCAGCGCCTCGCGCATGCAATCGGCGAACACCGGCTCGACACGCGGAAAGCCGCAGTCCAGCTGCTTCCAGTAGGCTTCCAGTTCGGCGGGTATCGTCGCGGTTTCCATGATCCTTCAATGCAGCTTGCGCTTACCCGAACACCGCATCGATCGCGTGATCCAGCGTGTCGCGGATATCCGCATCGTCGGTGATCGGGCGCACCAGCGCCATGCGGCATGCGGCGCGCGGTGCGACGCCGCCCTTGATCAGCGTCGCCGCATACACCAGCAGGCGCGTCGAGATGCCTTCGTCCAGCCCGTGCCCTTTCAGGTTGCGCGCCGCCTGGCCGATCTTCACCAGTTGTGCGGACAGCACTGTTTCGATGCCGGTTTCCTTGCCGAGAATCTCCGCTTCGACATCCGCCGCCGGATAGGCGAAATCGAACGCGGTGAAGCGTTGTTTCGTGGATTGCTTCAAGTCCTTCAGCAGGCTCTGGTAGCCGGGGTTGTAGGAGATCACCAACTGGAAATCCGGGTGCGCGACGAGCAGCTCGCCCTTCTTGTCCAGCGGCAGTGTGCGGCGGTGGTCGGTCAGCGGATGGATCACCACGGTCGTGTCCTGGCGCGCTTCGACGATTTCGTCGAGATAGCAGATCGCGCCGATGCGCGCCGCAGTGGTCAGCGGCCCGTCCAGCCAGCGCGTGCCGTTGGCGTCGAGCAGGTAGCGTCCGACCAGGTCGGAAGCGGTCATGTCTTCGTTGCAGGCCACGGTGATCAGCGGCTTGCCCAGCTTCCACGCCATGTACTCGACAAAGCGCGTCTTGCCACACCCGGTGGGGCCCTTGAGCATC
>JAIELH010000038.1 GCA_019753125.1 Gallionellaceae bacterium
TTGAGGACATAACCATCGATACCGGTCTCGATCGCCTGAAGCAGGTATCCGGTTTCGTTTAAGGCGGTAGTGAGGATGACCGGGGTGTCGCGGTTGATGGCCTTGATGGCCTTGGACATTGTCAGGCCGTCCATCTCCGGCATTTGCACGTCGGATACCACCAGATCGGGGCTGAATTTCTCATAGAACTCCAGCCCTTGCAGGCCGTTTTTAGCGACGATCACTTCGCCGGCAACACGGCCGAGCGAACGCTGCACGAGTTGGCGGACATCCTCGTCATCCTCCACATAGAGGATGCGCATATTCTTCAGCATGGTTTCATTCGTAGCCATCAGATACCTATTTGTCGGTGATTTCCACCCGATCGAGATAATCCTGCAGATCGGCAATTTCATGTTCGACAGCCCGCGCATCCTGTGCCTTGGCAGCGGCTTCCAGGTTGCCGCCAATCTCGGTGATGCGGTCGAAACCGAAACCGCCGCCGCTGCCTTTTATTTTGTGCCCAAGGCTGCGCAGGGTTTCGAAATCCCTTTTGGCGGCAGCGTCCCGCAACACGGACAGTCCGTTGCGGCAGTTCGCCAGATAGCCCGGGGCGAGTTCGAGCACGTCTTCATCGTCAATATGAATAATGATTTTTTCATCAGCCATCCTGTGCATCTCCAAATAATCCCGCTGCCGGGGAGGTTATCTCACTTGATCGATTGTAATGCATCAAGCAGTATTTTCTTCTTGATGGGTTTGGTGAGGTGGGCATTGCAGCCCATGTCGAAGCTGTGCTGTTCGTCCTCCTTGAGCGCATGAGCGGTTAACGCGATGATTGTGGCTGGGGTGCGCCCTTCCGCTGCTTCGATGCGGCGGATTTCCGTGATGGCCTCGTAGCCGCCCATTTTCGGCATCTGAACATCCATCAACACGACGTCATAGCGATTCGCGCGAAACTTTTCCAGTGCGGCCAAGCCGTCTTCGGCCACGTCGAGGCGGTGTTGCGTCTGTTTGAGAAATGCTTCGATCAACAGCACATTGTCCGGATTGTCTTCGGCCAGCAGGATATTCAGCCCGGCGGCAGGCATGGCTGCGGCAGGCGGCAAGGCTTCTGTTCCAGGCGCCGTTGGCGCAGCTTGCTGCAGCTCGCGGCCTATCGCACGGATCAGTTCGTGGCGCTTGATTGGCTTGAGCAGGAAAGATAGCGCAAGCCCTTTTATGCGCTGGAGTTGACGGGCTGTATCGTCGGAGGAAAGTATTATGATTTTGAGATTTTCCTGCGCGGGATTGGCGCGAATCTGGATGCTCAACGCAAGGCCGTCCGTTCCGGGCATGTGGCAGTCCATCAGAACCAGGCCAAACGGTTTTTTTTGCGTGGTCGCTTCCGCCAATCGGGTAATGGCCTGTTCGGCTGAGCCCGCTTCGGATATCTCCGCTCCCAGCGGTTGCAGATATTGCCGCACGATGGTGCGGTTGATCGGCAAGTCGTCCACCACCAGCACCTTGACGCCGCGCAGATCCGTCGGCAGCGTGGACTGATACACTGCCTTGGTAGTCTGTGGCAGCAGGGCGGTAAAGTGAAAAGTGGAGCCTTTCCCTTCTTCGCTGTCCACCCGGATTTCACCGCCCATCAGGTTTACCAGGCGGCGCGTGATCGTGAGCCCCAGTCCGGTGCCGCCGAAACGCCGGGTGATGCTGCTGTCCGCTTGGGAAAAAGCGTCGAAAATGGTTTCCAGTTTTTCGGCGGGGATGCCGATGCCGTTGTCGGAGACGGAAAATTGCAACATGTCCTGCCGGTCGCCGGGGCGCACGCGAACCACGATACTGCCCTCTGCGGAGAATTTGATCGCGTTGCTCACCAGGTTGCTCAGGCATTGCTTGAGCCGCCTCGCGTCGCCATGCACGAACTCGGGTACGTTGGGCTCGATGTCCAGCACCAGCTCGATTTCCTTGTCAAATGCGCGGGCGGCATGCAGGTCGATTTGATTGGCCAAAGTTTGTTCGAGCGAGAAATCTTCGTTGTCCAGCTCCAGTTGGCCAGCTTCAACCTTTGACAGGTCGAGAATGTCGTTAATCAATTCCAGCAGAGTATCGCCCGCATTCTGGAAGATGCCCACATATCTGCGTTGTTCGGGAGTAAGCTCGGATTCGGCCAGCAATTCCGCCATGCCGAGGATGGCATTCATCGGGGTGCGAATTTCGTGGCTCATGTTGGCGAGGAACTCGCTTTTTGCCATGCTGGCGGCTTCGGCGTTACGCTTGGCCTGCTGCAACTGGTTACGTCCCTCGATATGGAAAACCTGCAGAAGATAACCGACGGAAATAGCCACCAGCACCGCACAAGCAGCGCGAAATAGTTGCACCGGTATGCCGATGTTCGCTAAAAACGCCTCCTGATTGAGCCAATTGGCCGGGAACCATGGCGCATGCGGCACCACCAGCCCACCGAGCGCCCCGTAGGCAATAAATGCAAAGGCGCAGACATAGCTGGCATATTGCATTGAGATGCTCTCCCGTTCAGCCAGAGTGGGTTGGATGCGGTAATGGAAATACAGCAGGAAACCGGCGCCAGCCAGCGTCGCTCCGGGAAACCCGAACAGGTATCTCGACCAGATCACCAGCGTCGCCAGGAAGTTGTCGGACAGGGCGGCGCCAACCAGGATAACGCCAAGCAGGAAAGCATGAATTCTGGCGTCAAGCAGCCACTCGGCAACAGTAGGGAGCATCTTGGCAGGAAGAGATTCCCTGACGATACGGCGACCGAACTCAAGCAGGAAAATATAGGAAACCAGCAGGACAAACGGCTTTGTGGCAGTCACAAACGGGCTTGCGCCATGTATTACTGTCCACATATCCATCCATTCCAGAATACCGTGGATGAAGCCGAATGCAGCGAGCATCCAGATGAAGCCGGCCAGCCTGAAATGGCTCTCTTCGTGGGGCTGGACAAGGATGGCCAGGCCCAGTGCCAGAAATGCCAGCCCGTAAATCAGGAAGATGATGTCCATTGTGGTTGCCTCGAAATCTGGTGGAGCAATGTGCTGATCATTGGGAATAACGCCGGCACAGGGAATGGTATTGACAGGAAACCGTCCATGCCCGGCATCTTCCGGATGCGCTCATCATACCGTGCTCTCGATGAAATTTCATGCGGCAACCACGATGTCGATAGAAGTCGTGGCAAGCGAGCCTGGAAGTGACAGGGCAGGGCTTTTGCTGTTAGATTTCGAAATGATGTATAAGCTCGTTATGGATAGATATGAAAGGTTGCGTGTGAAATGAGTTTGCCGGGTAAGCCGCACCGCCGTTGTTCGCAACATGACAATGATGACGATGAGCTGGAGCCGTCGGCCCAATTGCCGGCTGGCGTCAAAAACTATATTACGCCCAATGGATACCGCAAGCTGAAAGAGGAGCTGGAGCAGCTCTGGAAAGTGGAACGCCCGGCATTGGTAAAGACGATCACCTGGGCGGCTTCCAATGGCGATCGTTCCGAGAATGGCGACTATATCTACGGCAAGAAGCGCCTGCGCGAGATCGACCGGCGCGTGCGTTTTTTGCGCAAGCGCCTGGAGCATTCCGAGGTGGTTGATCCGGCGCAGCGTGGCGGATGCGACCAGGTATTCTTCGGCGCAACGGTGACGGTTTGCGACAGCAATGGCTGTGAAAACACCTACAGCATCGTCGGCGTCGACGAGGCGGATATCGGGCGCGGGCTGATCAGCTGGGTCTCGCCGTTGGCGCGGGTGCTGCTCAAACTGCGCGAAGGCGAGGTGGCGATTTTGCGGACGCCGGTTGGCGTTCAGGAGCTGGAAGTCCTGGCCGTAATCTACCGCGAGTTATGCTGAGGAGGCGCTGGCTGCTGTAATTGCTTTGCGTCTGGCCGAAAGTTTGCTATGTTGCGGTTGTGATTCAAATTTCAGGGCGGTATCTGCCGTGGCCGGTATTTTTAAATGCACCTCGTAAATTATGTATGGACGCCAAACTATTACGCATTCTGAATAACAGGGAAGAAAAATATCCTCATGCGCTGGAGCAGCAATACCCGCGCATTCTGAACAAGATTCTGTCGTTGTGGGATACGCCCAGTATCGAGGCCTATTTTGCCGATTTGCTGGTCGATGACCGCGGCAACCGTGCCGGTTTTCCCAAGGATGTGGCTTCCGATATATTTTATTTGAGCACGTTGATTCCGCAGGAACCGGAGGCTGACAAGAGCGATCCGTGGAAGAATGCCCCGAAAGCGATAGAGCAGGAAGTCAGCCGGCAGAATATACAATTCTCCCCGCAGGGATTCATCAAGGCGAGCGAAGAGGGCGAGAGCGATGTAGTCACATTGTTTTTGAGCGCAGGTGTGAATGTCGATACCTGCGATGACCGGCATTGGACTCCGTTGATGTTTGCCGCATTCAACGGCAAGGAAGAGGTTGTTACGCTGCTGCTTAAAAACCGCGCCAATATCAATTATAAGGATCATGCCGGCTACTCTCCGTTGCACTGGGCTGCCTTCAACGGGCATGCGGGTGTGGTGAAACTGTTGCTGAGCAATCGCGCCGATGTCAACGCGCGCAGCAACCATGGCTGGACGCCTTTGCTGCAAGCGGCTACACGCGGCCATTTGTCGGCCAGTTTCATGCTTATCGAAAAAGGCGCGGACGTAAATGCCGCATCCAATGAAGGCTGGACGCCTTTGCACAAAGCTGCCGCAAACGGGCATTTGCCCGAGGTCATGTTGCTGCTCGGCAAAGGTGCGGACGCCGGGATAGAATACGCCGACGGCAAGACTGCGCTGGATTTTGCGATCAAGAACAAGCATGATCAGATCGCCGCAAAGTTGTCAGCGATAACTCAAGACCTGCATAAGCAGGGATAACAAAACAGCCAATGTTTTAAGGAAGAAAGGAACTGCGATGAAAAAAATCGAAGCGATTATCAAACCGTTCAAGCTGGACGAGGTGCGTGAGGCGCTTTCCGGGCTGGGCGTAAGCGGCTTGACGGCTACCGAAGTGAAGGGGTTCGGGCGGCAAAAAGGCCATACCGAGCTGTACCGGGGCGCGGAATACGTCGTGGATTTCCTGCCCAAGATCAAGCTGGAAGTGGTGGTTCCCGCCGGGTTGCTCGATACTGCGGTCGAGGCCATCATCAAGGCGGCCCATACCGGCAAGATTGGCGACGGCAAGATTTTTATCTCGACGGTGGAGCAGGTCATCCGCATCCGCACCGGCGAAACCAACGAAACCGCGCTGTAAATGCCGCATACGGCAGCCACACGGTTGAAGGGCACTTCTAAAAATTCAAAGTTCTAAGCAAGACAAGGCGTGAACAAAAAATTGCGACGCCGCATATGTTTGATATGTAAGGAGTAATTTTTTGTGAGCAACGCCGTATTGCGACGAAATTTGGATTTTTAGAAGCGCCCTGAATTTACTGGCTCGTCCGGCTTGCGTATAATGCTCGTTTTGCCGAGAGCTGCCAAATATGCGTATCACTCAAAAAGCACTAACCTTTGACGATGTCCTGCTCGTCCCAGCTTACTCTAATGTGATGCCGCGCGACGTCAGCCTGCGCACCCAGTTGACGCGCAATATCAGCCTGAATATCCCGTTGCTGTCCGCCGCGATGGACACTGTCACGGAAGCGCGCCTGGCAATCGCATTGGCGCAGGAAGGCGGCATCGGCATCATCCACAAGAACATGCCGGCCCAGGCCCAGGCGGCGCAGGTCGCCAAGGTCAAGCGTTTCGAGAGCGGCGTCGTAAAAGATCCGATCACGATTACGCCGGACATGACGGTGCGCGACGTGCTGGCGTTGACGCGCCACCACAGGATATCCGGCCTGCCGGTCGTGCAGGGCAAGCAGCTGGTCGGCATCGTGACGAACCGCGACCTGCGCTTCGAGAGCAATCTGGATCAGCCGATCCGCAATATCATGACGCCGCGCGAGCGGCTGACTACCGTCAAGGAAAACGCCAGCCTGGAAGAGGCGCGCAGCCTGATGCACAAGCATCGCATCGAGCGCGTGCTGGTGGTCAACGATGACTTCGAGCTGCGCGGCCTGATGACGGTAAAAGACATACTGAAATCCAACGAGCATCCGCTGGCGTGCAAGGACAGCTTCGGCCATCTGCGCGTCGGCGCGGCAGTCGGCGTCGGCGAGGGCACCGAGGAGCGTGTCACGCTGCTGGCGGAGGCCGGTGTGGATGTGATTGTCGTCGATACCGCGCATGGTCATTCGCAAGGCGTGCTGGATCGCGTCAAATGGGTCAAGGCCAATTTCCCGCAAATTGAAGTGATCGGCGGCAACATCGCCACCGGCGGCGCGGCGCAGGCGCTGCTGGACCACGGTGCGGACGGTGTCAAAGTGGGCATCGGCCCCGGCTCGATTTGCACCACGCGCATCGTCGCCGGTGTCGGCGTGCCGCAGATCGCGGCGATCCAGAACGTCGCAAAAGCGCTGCAAGGCACCGGCGTGCCGTTGATCTCGGACGGCGGCATCCGTTTCTCCGGCGACATCGCGAAGGCGGTCGCCTCCGGCGCGCACGCGGTGATGCTGGGCGGATTATTCGCCGGCACCGAAGAAGCGCCGGGCGAGATCGAGCTGTTTCAGGGACGTTCCTACAAATCCTATCGCGGCATGGGCAGTCTGGGCGCAATGCAGCAAGGCTCCAGCGATCGTTATTTCCAGGAAGGCGAGAGCAACCAGGACAAGCTGGTGCCGGAAGGCGTCGAGGGGCGTGTTCCGTACAAGGGCAGCGTGCTGGCGGTGATCCATCAGTTGATGGGCGGCTTGCGCGCCAGCATGGGCTACCTCGGCTGCCCGGACATCGCGACAATGCACACCAAGGCCGAATTCGTCGAGATCACCTCGTCGGGCATCCGCGAATCGCATGTGCATGACGTGCAGATCACTAAGGAAGCGCCGAATTACCACATCGACTAACTGGGAAGGGAGAAGGGGGAAGAGGGAAGGGTAAAACCGCCGCTTCACCCTTGAGCGCCACAGGCGCGATCCCTTCTCCCTTCACTCTTCCCAGACTTTAACCATGCACAAAAAAATCCTGATTCTCGACTTCGGTTCCCAATACACCCAGTTGATCGCGCGCCGCGTCCGTGAAACCCATGTCTATTGCGAGCTGCATCCGTGGGATATGGCGGAAGCGGATATTCGCGCGTTCAATCCTAGTGGCATCATTCTGTCCGGTGGCCCGAACTCGGTGTACGAGGAAGAGACGCCGAAGGCGCCCCAGATGGTATTCGAGCTGGGTGTGCCGGTGTTCGGCATCTGTTACGGCATGCAGACGATGGCGGCGCAACTCGGCGGTAAGGTCGAGAGCGGCAAGGTGCGTGAGTTCGGTTATGCCGAGATTCGCGCACAGGGGCACTCGAAGCTGTTCGATGGCATTCAGGACAAGACCAACGCGGCAGGCCACGGTCTGCTCGACGTGTGGATGAGCCATGGCGATAAGGTTACGGCGCTGCCGCCCGGTTTCTCGGTGATCGCTTCTAACGAAACCACGCCGTATGCGGCGATGGCGGACGAATCGCGTCGCTTCTATGCGGTGCAGTTCCATCCGGAAGTGACGCATACCCATCAGGGCAAGGCGATCATTGGCCGCTTCGTGCATGACATTTGCGGTTGCGGTCAGGACTGGAACATGCCGGATTACATCAGCGAGGCGGTCGAAAAAATTTGCGCGCAGGTCGGTGGTGAAGAGGTCATTCTCGGCCTGTCGGGCGGAGTGGATTCTTCGGTTGCGGCGGCGCTGATTCATCGCGCGATCGGCGATCAACTGACCTGCGTGTTTGTCGACAACGGCCTGTTGCGGTTGAACGAAGCGGAGCAGGTGATGGAGACTTTCGGCAAGAACCTGCACATGAAAGTGATCCACGTCGATGCCAGTGCCGAGTTCTTACGTCATCTTGCTGGCGTCACAGACCCAGAGCAGAAGCGCAAGATCATCGGCCGCGAGTTCGTCGAGGTGTTCCAGCGCGAATCCGCAAAGCTGAAGCAGGCCAAGTGGCTGGCACAAGGAACGATCTACCCGGACGTGATCGAGTCGGCCGGTTCCAAGACCAAGAAGGCGCACACGATCAAGTCGCACCACAACGTCGGCGGCTTGCCGGAATCGATGCACCTGAAGCTGCTGGAGCCTTTGCGCGAACTGTTCAAGGACGAAGTGCGCGAACTCGGCGTGGCGCTCGGACTGCCGCATGACATGGTGTACCGTCATCCGTTCCCCGGCCCCGGCTTGGGTGTGCGCATCCTCGGCGAGGTGAAGAAGGAGCACGCCGATCTGTTGCGTCGTGCCGATGCGATCTTCATCGAAGAACTGCGCAACACGAAAGACACCGACGGCAAGACCTGGTACGAACTGACCTCGCAGGCCTTCACGGTATTCCTGCCGGTCAAGAGCGTCGGCGTGATGGGTGACGGGCGCACCTACGAGTGGGTCGTGGCGCTGCGCGCCGTGCAGACGCAGGACTTCATGACCGCGCACTGGGCGCATCTGCCTTATGAACTGCTGGGCAAAGTATCCAACCGCATCATCAACGAAGTGCGCGGCATCAACCGCGTCGTGTACGACATCTCGGGCAAACCGCCTGCCACGATTGAGTGGGAGTGACAGGCTCCCAGCTACGGGGCTTTTTAGTCACAAGTCGTCAGTAAGTATGGCTAAGGAAATTGCTTGGTATCAGCCGCGACCTTTCAAGAAGTTGAATGGCTGTAGAATAAGTGGGCAGGTACCAGCGGTGTAACTGAAATGCGTCCGAAATGGACGCATTTCAGTTTCTGATAGCAGATCAAGTGAAGAAGTGGCCAACTGGTCTTGGAGACATTTGAGACCTCCGGATAGATTGGCCCGACAGCTGGCGCTTGGCTACAGCTGTCAGATGCATCGTTAGGGTAAGGCCTTAGCTCACATCTCCACTCAAAGCTTGGTACAGGGCAGTACTATCGACAAGACGCTGTGCCTGGGCAGCAACCAGGTTGAGGTGGGCCTGTTGTGCCTGTTGTTGCGCGATGAGTAGTTGAACGTAGCTGGCTGCGCCCAATGTGTATTGCCTCCGTACGGATTGCAGAGAGCTTTGCGACGCAGAATCGGCGGCAGCAAGCGCTGCCAATGTCTGGGCATCGTTCTCCACAGCGCGCAGAATGTCTGCCACATTGCGCAAGGACTCGAGCACGACGCTCTGGTAGTTTGCCGCTGCCGCATCGAATGCGGCCAATGATGCCCGCTTTTCGGCGGGTAGTCCGGGATTGAAGAGCGGCTGGGTCAACTGCCCAACGAGACTCCACACCACCGAGCCACTGCCAAACAATGCACCCGTGGTCAATGCCTGAGAACCGAGGCTGGCACTGATGTTGAGTTGCGGGTACAACTTGGCGACCGTGACACCGTACTCTGCACTGGCGGCGTGCAATAGGGCTTCTGCGGCCCGAATGTCGGGGCGGCGGCGTACCAGTTCGGATGGCAACACAAGGGGCAGATCGGACGGAAGGGTAAACTCTTCCAGGGTGAAGGCGGGCAAGCCTCCAGCTCCCGGAGCACGGCCAGTAAGCACGGCCAGCAGATGCTCGCTCTGCTGGAGTTGTTTGCTCAGCAAGGGCAGTCCAGCGCGGGTCTGCTCCACCTGGGTTTGCAGGGCCAGTACATCGTCCGGCGCAGCCTGACCGAGGCGCACCCGCTCTCGGGTGATGCGCATTTGTTCATCCTGGGCGCGAAGGATGGCCTCCGTGGCCTGGATTTGTTCAGCAAGCCTGGCTTGGTTGATGGCAGTGGCAACGATGTTCGCCGCCAAGCTCAGCCGCGCACCTTCCAGTTCGTAGCGCCGATACTCGGCGCGGGCGGCCAGGGCTTCCAGAGCGCGCCGGTTGCCGCCGGCCAGGTCGAGCCGATAACGCACGCCGGCACTGGCGTTGTACAGGCTGAATTCGCGCGCATCGCCAACCTGTCCCAAGGCGCTGGGATTCGTACGTTGGCGCTGGGCGCCGATGCCGGCATCCACCTGGGGATAAAGCGTCGATCCCGCCTGCGCAGCATAGATTTCCTGCGCCTGCCGCATGGTTGCCTGGGCGGAAGCCAGCGTTGGGCTGGCCTGAAAAGCCTGCTCGATCAGCGCATCGAGCTTGGGCGAACCCAGGCTATGCCACCACTGCGTGCTCATGTCTGCGCCGGCGCGGAAGTGCTGCGTACCTCCCAAGGTCGTGGAAGCGGACGCCGTTTGCGGCGGCAAAGGTGCCGCTGTGTAGTTGGCTAAGTCAGGCGCTGCCGGTCGTTTGAAATCGGGCCCTACGGCGCAGCCGGCCAGCAATCCGCCAAGGATCAATGCCGTGAGTGCCCGAACGGGGGTAGGGTCGGTCTTCGTACGATCAACGCGAAGACTGCGCATAACTTCAGCGCTGCCCATAGAAATGCTCCACGAACGGTTTACGGAAACTCTGATGGCAGGCCAAACAGCTGTTTTGCAGCGTCGCAAATGACGAGATCACGGATTGCCCGTCGCTGCGGGTGGCAGCCTGCTCCAACGCCTGCGCCGCCTGGTGCGTTTTCTCATCGTGCCCCTTGAACTTGCCCATATCGGCGCCGATGAAAGCCATGATGCGCATCTTTTCGCCGGCAGGCGGCTGCGGGTGCTCGGCGATCAGCGGTGCGATTCTGGCGACCAGCGCCCAATCCTCACGAGAAATGCCGTCCGTGACGGCCTGCATGTTCTTGCCGAGTTCCTGCATGATCCTGCGCAACTCCAGCGGCTTGGCCTCGGCGGCGTTATCGGCCAATGCCTGCGGGGATGCGCCCGTCAGGAGCGCGCCGAGGACGGAAACCGCGAAGAATGTTTTGAAAGTATGTCGGTATTGCATGGAAATCTCCTTGAATGTGGTTGACCAATGATTCTCAAGAGGGTAGTCAGTGTGTGCATCGCTGCTTGCGTCGCACTGGAACTCAATGCCCAGCGCGACAGGGTCGCAAGCCTGGTTTGCCCATGCTCACTCGAATCCCTGCCCTTCACCCGCTTCCTCATGGGTCACGCCATCGCGGATGTGATAGATGCGCTTGAAAGTGGGGATGATTTTTTCGTCATGGGTGACGACGATGATCGCGGTCTCGAACTTGCGCGCCATGTCGTTGAGGATGCGGATGACGGCCATGGCGCGCTCGCTGTCGAGCGGCGCGGTGGGCTCGTCGGCCAGGATCACGGGCGGGCGGTTGACTAATCCGCGAGCGATGGCGACCCGCTGCTGCTCGCCGCCGGAAAGCTGTGAAGGCATGGCGCGCGCACGGTGTTGCACATCCAGCGCGGTGAGCAGTTCCAGCGCTTTCGCGCGCGCTTCGCCATTCGACACGCCGGCCAGCATCGGCAGCAGCGCGACGTTATCGGTGACATCAAGAAACGGAATCAGGTACGGCGCCTGGAACACGAAACCAATCTTGTCTCGCCGCAAGGCGCGCAGGTCGCGCGCCTTCCAGCCGTTGTCGTAGATCACTTCGTTACCCAGAACCATGCGGCCGGCGGTGGGGTCGATTACAGCCCCCAGGCATTTGAGCAAGGTGCTCTTGCCGGAGCCGGACGGCCCGATGAGTCCCACCACCTCGCCAGGCGCCACCTGCATGTCTACGCCTTTCAAGGCATCGACAGCAGTATCGCCCTCGCCATAGCGTTTTTTCAAACCTTCGATGCGGATGCCTTTGCCACTCATCTCAACCTCCAATGGCTTCGGCAGGATCGACCTTGAGCGCCATGCGAATGGCGACGACACTGGCCAGTACACAGATCACGAGAACGGCGAAAAAGCCCGTTACGGAATCAATGGGTACAAGCAGCAC
This sequence comes from Gallionellaceae bacterium, assembly GCA_019753125.1. Taxonomy (GTDB): domain Bacteria; phylum Pseudomonadota; class Gammaproteobacteria; order Burkholderiales; family Gallionellaceae; genus Gallionella. The sequence goes on from JAIELH010000038.1 coordinate 11,807, forward strand.
ATACTTGGGGAAAAGCGGCGCTGCGAATGTCGCGGTGATCTTGCCTACCACGAAGCCGATTAGCCCCAGCGCGACGGCTTGCTGCATGATCATTGCGGCGATGGTGCGGTTGCGTGTGCCGATCAGTTTCAGCACCGCGATTTCGCGTATCTTGTCCATGGTCAGGGTGTAAATAATAAAGGCAACGATGGCCGCGCTGACAATCGCCAGGATCACCAGGAACATGCCGATCTGCTTGGCCGAAGTGGCGATCAGCTTGCCGACAAGAATGCCTTCCATCTGCGATCGGGTGTATACCGTCAAGCGCTTCCAGCGGCGGATGGATTCGGCCACATCGTCCGGCGCATGGCCGGGCTTCAGCGTAACCAGGACGGCATTGACGAAAGCATTGGTGCTTTGCGAGGCGATTACGGCATCCAGCAGGCCGGGCACGCTAGGCCGGTTGAAGGCTGGGTTGGCCTCCGTGCGGCGGCGGCTTTGCCAAATTGCATCATTGTCCTTGAGGAATTGCGCTTCCTGGGCGTCCTTGAGCGGGATGAATATCATCGGATCGCCGCTGGAGGACACCATGCGCCGGGTTAATCCCACGACGGTGTAATGATTGCGGCGGATGGCGAGACGATCCCCAAGTGTGAAACCGGTGGCGATGTCGGCTACCGCCTCGTAGTGACCACGCGTGATCTGGCGTCCCGCCACGAGATATGGTGGCCATCCGGGTGTGGCGCCCATCTCGCCCGGGGCGATGCCGACTACCATGGCCCTTACATCGCTTTCATCTTTGCGAACCTGCGTGGTCAGGTACGTCACGTTCGCGGCCTGGGCGATGCCCGGCATGGCGAGGATGCTGCGATACACATCGTCGTTGAGGCTGGACGACTCTGCGTAAGGGCCAAGGGTGTCCTTTTGCACCACCCAAAGGTCGGCGCCGCTGTTGTCGAGAAGCGCTTTGCCATCATCCACCATGCCCCGGTACACCCCGGCCATAACCAGAGTTACGCCGATCAGAAGGCCCAGACCGATGCCGGTGAAGACGAACTTGCCCCAGGCATGGAGGATGTCGCGACCGGCCAGGCTGATCATCGTGACACTCCGGGAATGTGCTTAACCACGTGGATTCGGCTGTGCAAAGTCAGCGCCTTTTCGCTGTACATCACGACCTGGTCGCCATTCTTGAGCCCATCACGCACCTGCACGCGGCCATCGAGGTCGGAGGCCCCAAGCTTGACCGGTGTGAAGTGAAGATCGCCATCAACGATCTGCCAGACGCCCAGTTTGTTGCCTTCACGCTGGACGGCAGCGTTGGGAATCACAGGGGTGGCAGGGAGCGCCGGCAAATCCAGCGTGACTTCGGCCAGTTCACCTACCGGCGGCAATGGCTCAGGTTGGTTATCGAAGGTCGCCTTGGCCAGAGTCTCCTCGGTCACCGCATCGGCCTTGGGTTCCACCCGCAGTACTCGGCCTTTCAATGCTTGACCGCTGCGCGAACGCAGCGCGATGCGTGCGGGCAGGCCCGCTGCAAGCCCCGATGCACTTATCTGGTCGAAGCGCACGTTGATCCAAAAACTCTTGGGGTCGATCACTTCCACCACAGACTGGCCTGCGACAATGGTCGTGCCGGGATCTGCATCGCGCAAGGCGACTACACCATCGACTGGGGCGATCAGCCGCAGATTGCTTCGCTGCGCCACCAATGCCTCGCGATCGGACCGGGTACGGGCGAGATCTTCCCGTGCAGCCGATAGGGCGGCATCGCCGATTTGCAGTTCTTGTCGCTTCGTTGTGACGATTTCCTCGCTGGTAGAGCGTACGGCGAATAGTTGCTCATAACGGCGTGCCTGGGTTTGGGCATAGGCTTGCCGTGCTTCCGCCTCGCGTACCGTTGCTTCCGCACGCTTTAATGCCGATTCCTGTGACCGAACGCGATCATCGAGGTCGACCGGGTCCATTTCGCCGAGCACTTGCCCAGCCTTCACCCGATCACCCACATGCACATCCAGACGTTTCACGCGACCTGCAAACGTGGGGCCGATTTTGTAGGTGTAGCGTGCCTCAACGGTACCGACACCGAATAGAGCCGGTGCGACCTCCTTGGACTCGACAGTCACAACCGTTACAGCCACCGGCGCCAGCGGTCCGGACCGCAGGGCGACATAGACGAAGAGTGCAAGTAACGGAACGATGACTGCCAGGAGTGCCAAGGTACGGCCTTGCAAAGGTAGACGTTTCATTGGATGCTCCCAATGCCACGACGATAGATCTCAAATACCCGTGGCGCATCGCGGCGTATGCGATCCACGTCTCCGGCCAGGAGTGATTGCATGACCAGGCCCTGGATCGTGCCAATGAACAGCGTGGCCGCAGCCTCGTTATCCAGCGCAGCAGACAATTCACCGCTCGCCTTGCCCTTCTCGATGAGTTGATGCAAGCGTTCCCCATAACGCTGAATCAGTGTCTGCACCATACGCTTGGCCGGCGTCAATTCGGCACGTTGAAGCTCACCAAACATCATCCTTGGAACTCCGGGATGCTCGGCTACGAACTCGACATGAGTCATGAACATGGCCTTCATGGCTGCCAGCGGAGATTCGATTCCTTGTGCTGAGCGGTCGATTCGGTCCAGGAGACGCTCCGCCACCCATTCCATGACCGCCTGCCAGATGGCCTCTTTAGATGGGAAATGACGAAACAAGGCACCCTGGGTCAGGTTCATGTGTTTTGCGATCGCAGCCGTTGTGATCTCGCTTGGGTTTTGCGAACCCGCAAGCTCAATCACGGCTTCGACAGTCACGGCCCGACGTTGATCGGCCGGAAGATGCTTTGAATGGGTGTCCAAGGTCGCCTCATAGAAGATAGTAATTAATTGCTATCTTATTGCAAAGGTCAAGAACCTGCAAGAGGTGTTTCTCATTAAGACGCACACAGTTTTGGGCGGTAGAGCCTTTTTCTGGGGCGGCGAATGTTGCCAAGCATTGGCATCCGTAACCAGTTGCCGGCGAACGCCAGCGCGATTTCAGGGCAATTCACTCTACATGTGGTGAAGGCTCTGATGTTCGCCCCCCCGCCACGGCTTCAGACATCTTCTCCATGTTGCGCCGACCGCACTGGAACAAGCCATGAAGATAGAGTCGAGCGGCACCCTCAACCGAGCGGGTGAGGCTCCGGAAGCAGGGAAGATACGGCGTGAAGTGGGAATCGAAGTGCGCGAGTGCGGAAGCGATCAGCGTAGATATGCTGTCGGGGTATTTGAGTTGGCATCGTAATGATCAACTCCATGTATAATTACAAGACAAACAAGATGTTACATTATATCATATGACAGCCGAAGATGTTTGAAAATCAATCTGACAAAGTAGAACTAATGGGTGGTCCCTTTAATTCTTTAATAGTAATTCTTTCACATCTTGCTGCTTTACCAAGCGACGAAGTAAACCAATCATTACTAGACACCACACAATAAAAGCCACCCATAGCATGACATGAGAAACCCAATGCAACGGCTCGAATTCAGCCGCAAGCGCTAGTCGAAAGCTGGTTACAGCATACATGCCAAGAGGAAATACGATGTTCCATTGCATGGGTTCATAGCGCAATGGAATATGACGAATAAAA
>JAIELH010000040.1 GCA_019753125.1 Gallionellaceae bacterium
ATCGAGTAGGCGTGCACCGGGAAACGCCTCGCGCCCACCGACACTTCGCACAGCAGGCGCTCTTCGAGCAGGCGCAGTTGCGTATCGTCCAGCCCGCCGGTCGCTTCCTTGCGGTAACGGGAGATGAACGGGACGGTGGCGCCGTCGTCGAGCAGCGCGACGGCGGCGGAGACCTGGGCGGGTTGGGCGGAAATTTCGCTGGCGAGGCGTTGTTCGATCGAGGGCAGCATGAGAGTCTTGGAATATGGGTGTTTGGAAATGCCTGAACAGCAAGGTGCAGGGCGGTCGGGTAATCAGTGGTAAGGGAGTTGGAAATTCTTAATGTATCAATTGAAAGGAGAAGGGATAAGGGTGAAGGGTTGAAGGGTAAAATCCTCAACCCCTTTATTCGGAGAGGCGGTTTTACCCTTTTCCCTTCCCTCTTCTCCCTTCACCATAAAAGGTATTTTAGTAATTTCATTTTCTCTATAAAGGGGTTTTGCTTTAATTAAGGCATGGCATTGCCAAAGCCAGCCGGGTCAAGCCATATCACCCTCGGCGATGTGCCGGTAGGTTAATCCCTTCAGCCAAAGCATGTCTTCGGTGGTTACATTGCGGAAGGTGATGCCATATTCCAGCATGTTGCTATCCGCCTCCAGTCTGGCTTGCGGCGCATACACATGCATGATTGTCGCATCGAGGTTCAGTGTGGTCTTCAGTTCGTCCAGTGCAACATGGAAGGAAACCCGCAACGCCTCGCCCGGTTTGCCGAGCATCGGCGGCGCATGCAGTTGCGCGCCATCGGTGCTGAGATTGACGAGGCGCACGGCTTCGCGGGCGCCCTGCGCATCGGTCACGGTGGCGCCGAGGTTCAGTCTGACCCATGGCGATTTGCGCAGCTTCTGCATGCGCACTTCGACCGGGTAATCCAGGTGCAGGTACTGGATCGGGCTGATGCACAGGCGCTGGATCGAGGACTGGAATACATGGATGTTGTTGCCGGTCACCATGCGTACTTCCAGTTGTTGGCCTTCGACCGGGATGAACGGGCTTTCGACAGACACCGGTCTGGTTACCAGTATGCTCTGCTTTTTGATGTAGCCGATCAGGCGCGCGGAATAATAGGTCTGCACGTGCTGGCCCGGCAGACGCAACTGCACCAGTTCGCCTACCTGCGGCTTGATGCCGGAAGGCGGAAAACCTCCGGTTGACGCGGCCTCCTTGAGTTCGGTCCAGTCGCCGGTTTCATGGGGCTGCGGCGGCGCATCGAGATCGCGCAACAGGCCTTTGGCGAGCAATCCATCCAGTTGCTCGCGGCTCGCCACGATCTCGCCGCGCGCAAGCACGATGTAACCGTTGTGGTCATACAGCCGCCATGGCAGGGCTTTGCCAAGCGGAATATCTTCGATAGGGACAGGCTGGAGGTTCATGGTGTCATCCGCCAAGTTTATGAGCGACCCGGTATTCTAGCATTCTGCGGTTAGTTGAGACCTGCCGGATCAATAGGCATGCAGCGCCAATTGTGGTTCGCCGCAGTAAAAATCAGAACGAAAATTTGAAAATGAAACGGGTATGTTTCGGGTGGAAAAACTGTGCTTGAAAATCGCTGAAAAAATGGTTTTTCTACAGTGTTGTTAGACTCTGGTCTGCCAAATGGCGGGGTCTCTGCTGCCATGAAATAGCGCCAAGACAACGATGCGATGTTTCTCTGCACGAAAATAAACGCTGTATGGAAAACGATTGGCGACGACACGCCGAATGTCTTCGCGCACAACAGCAAACTGGAGAGGGTGTTTAGATGCCAGCGACACGCAACGGTCAATCTCGGCGATAAACTCAAGAGCAAGGCCAGCTCGCTTGGTCTCATACCACGCACTTGCTTCGATGAACTCTGCGCTGGCGGCACGATGAAAAGTAACAGGCAGGCTCATTGCCTGATTTTGGCAAGAGCGGCAGCCTTTACTTCACTCCAGGGAGCTACGTCATCGGGGTTGGCAAGGTGGTCTGCGAGGCGGCGGTCAAGTTCCAATTTTTGCGCCTCGGTTAACGATGGAGCGGCACCACGACTAACGATACCGTCCCAAATGGCTTCAACCAGTTCGATCTGCTCGTCAATGTCGAGCACACGAGCTTGCTGTAAGAGTTGAGTGTTCATGATCTGGACTCCATTCAAAACTAATATGGAAATTCTAGCGCGCTTCGTCACCCTATGTCGAACATATACCTACGTTAAGTTGAGCGGCGTGCGGTTTTTGGCGCATGAATCAACACTCACGTTCTACGTGAATGACGCGAGACGTAGTTGCGTAGCACTTCGTCCATGCGTGACTGCCAGCCTTCGCCAGTTGATTTGAAAAACGCCAAGACCTCTTGGCTGTAACGCACTGATACCAGTTGCTTTGCGTTCTCGGATTTGGGGCGTCCACGCAGTGTTCGCATTGGAACCATTGATTTCAACTGCTTTGGCGTGAGCGGCTGAGCGTCTGGATCAGCCTTGGCAGCAGCGGTAATAACCTCATCTTCTTGCAAAGTAGGCATCACGATGGATGTGCGTTTAGATATTTTTGACATAGTGTGTTACCTCGCGACGATTGGCTTGACGCAGGCTGATAATTCTTCGCATCTTGCCACGTTCAACAAATGCCACGTAGTAGAGGATGCCAGTCTTTGGTGCGAGCGCAACCATGCGCAACTCGCCGTACTCGAAGCGGTCATCGACCCAAACCAGCGCAGCTTCCCAATCGAGTTCACCTGCCAACGCAAGAGAAACACCATGCTTCGTCTGGTTTGTTGCGTCTTTGACTGGATCGAACTCGATTCTCATGTTTTACTGTAGCTACAATAAATGTATTTGTCAATCAGGCGAGTTGCCGTATTTTTACGGGGCCGAACGTGGAGCTGAGGGGCGCGCCGTAGGCGCGTCCCAGCCCCCGAAGGGGGCGAACTCGAGCGTAGGTGCCACTTCTCGCGTAGCTATTTCTTGAGCTGTTGTTTGAGCCACGTATATGCCTTTCTCAGATCGAGGCCGATACCCATGAAATTGGGTTCTAGCTTCAGTGGATTTGCGTTTGCAGTCTTCTGCATTTCGAGAAACTGCTGCATTTCAAATTGACGGCGAGCTCGCTCTGATAATTTGAGTTCATGGCGGAAGTGCATATTGCCTTGAGATAGGACTTCACGCTCCCAATCCAAACTTACGGTAGCGTCGTGAATCCGTATGTAGTCACGCTTAAACTTGGGATGTGGGTAGTAATGGCCCTTTGTTTCAACGACAACGATGGCAGCAGAGCCGATGGCCGAGCTTACAAGGGAATTGATTGTCCCGGTTTTCGGTGTAAATAAAATGAAGTCATCCTCGGGGTGGTCGTACATCATGCCCAAGAGCGTTGATATTTCCTCCTCAGTCTTGAAATCGTCGTTCTCCAGAACCCAAAAGCGTGTTTCCCGGATGGAATCTGGAACGATGTTAGGAAATTTTGGGAGATCGTTTGGTTCAGGCATATGCGGACTGGATAATTGTGGCACCGAACGTAAAATATACGTCATCGAAAATGCCCACCTATAGGCATTTGTTGCCATAGGTGGAGTTCTGTGTCTATAGATGGATACGTGTATCTCCACTGTCAGGCACGTTTTACCACTCTCTCGGCAAGGCCGACTCACCGCGCCGCACACTACCTACTGGCAGCCACACGGTCAATAGACCGAAATATATAGGCCGAAAGATATAGATAATGCAACTCGCCATGCCTGTTTCCCCCTCTCCAACTTCCACCGCTCGCGGGAGAAAGGGCAAACGATTCGCTACGCAAGTTTCGTTACGTATCGCTGCCTGACGGGCTAGAATAAACAATTTAGTAACATTCCACCCTTTACATGACAGCACAATTAATCATCTCCCTGAGCATTCACACCGGCATCTGCCTGCTTGCCTTGAGTATCGCCGCATCTATGATCGGGAAAGCCAGGGCGGCGACGGTTACGCTGCTGCTGTACCTGTTCGCCTGCCTGATTTTTTATGCGGCCCGCGCATACAAGAAGGAGTTCTTTCCTTTTACCGACAAGATCGAGTCGTTCATGATCTTGTCGGTGCTGCTGGTGGCGTGTGCGTTGATCTACCGGGGCAGATTATCCAGCAAGGAATTCATCACGTTGCAGGCGTTGTCGCTGGCGGCGGCATCGGTCGTTTTTATTTTTGTCGATGCGCTCCGTTACCCGCCGATGTTCTTGCGCACGATCTGGTATCCGCTGCATATCCCGGTGTCTTTTGCGGCCTATGCGTTCTGGCTGATGGCGGGCGTCAGCGCGGTTTATGCAATTCCCGCGTGGCGCAGGAATGATCCCGCGTTGCAGCAGCGTTCATTGTTCATGACGGACATGAACCGTCTGGGTTTCATCTCTTTTACGCTGGCGATGCTGTTCGGCGGAATCTGGGGGTATTTCGCGTGGGGCGCCTATTTCATGTGGGACCCGAAATTGCACTGGTCGGTGATATTGTGGCTGTTCTACGGCAATCTGCTGCACATCGACAAGTTGCCGAAATTGCGCAGTTGGAAAATACCGCTGTATGTGAGCGGCATCGCGCTGATCCTGGTGGCATTCATCGGCACCAGCTTTTTTTCCCAATCGATACACCGGTTTTGAATATGGTCTATAACCTGATTCGCATAGTGGGCGACCGGCAGGCGGGATTCATACTGTGCCTGATCGTGATTTTGAATCTGATCGTCGGCAGCCTGGTGATGAACGCATATCCGGAGTTGTATCCCAGCTTTGCCCATCTCGACCTGAATTCTTTTTTCCGTCCGGTCAGAAGTGAACATGCCTGGCTCTATATGCTGCTGCTGACCTTCTCGCTGTTCGGCATCAATCTGCTTGCCTGCATCATCGAGTCGATTATCCGGCTGCTGGCCAACAAAACAGGCAGGCTCAAGGCAAGCGCCGCGTTGCTGTTCCATGTCGCGCTGGTGGTCACGATGGCCGCGCACTTGTATGAAGGTTTTTATGCCAGCACACAACGTATTCCGATTGGGGCAGAGGGTGTTGAACTGCCCGAGCTGGGCAACGTTAAAGTCGAGTCCTTGAAAAATATCTACCACCCCGACGATTCGCTTAAAGATACCGAGGCAATACTGTCGTTCAGCAAGCCGGACGGGCAGCGCATCAGCAAGGATATTTCCTACAATCAACCGGCAGTCTTTGATGCGGGGCGGCGCCAGGTGGTCATGCTGGACAGCGGCATGGCGCCGGCCGGCGTGTCCGTGATCCGGGATGCGGACAGCCGCGAGTTCCGTCTCGAAACAGACAAGCCGCTGGCTCTGGAGAATGGTAGCCTGATGTTGCAGGGGCTGTTTCAAACCGAAGACGGATTTGTTTTCGCGCAGATATTGTCGCAATCCGCCGAAGGCAGGCAGCAACAGCACATCATGGCGCTGGATGCCGGGAACAGACATTCCCGGTTCAACATGGATGGCGCGATTTACCGGTTCAACACGGTCATTGAAACACCCTCGATTATCGCGATCGTCCGCTACAACCCGGCTATCCCGCTGATGCTGGTCAGCCTGGTGCTGGCCTCGGCCGCGACGCTGATGTTGAGCGTGTGGCTAAGGGTTCATTAACGAGCCCTAAGGGCCCGATAACGAATCTCCGGCTTGTTTTGCGGGCTATTCGTCGCTGAGGCGCGGCTGCCAGCCTTCTGCCGGATCGCCGGTTTCCGGGTCTACCCGGTTGGAGATGCCGATTTCTGCCTCCGCCTCTTCCAGTGTTTCGCCTGCTTCATAGCCGGTATCGTCACCGACTTGCATGTCCAGCACCGCTTCGAGCAGTGTCGTAAAGGGGCCATATGATTCACCGGTGTATTTGTTCTGCCAGTAAAAGCCATCTGGACGTTCAATCACACGCGTTTTGTCATAGTCGGGCGGGGTTTGTGGAATAGGCGTAGCAGGGGTCATCGTTTCCTCCAAATGTATTTGCAGGGTGCTGGATATTACAAGGCGCGGCGCCGCCTCAATCGTACCACTATCCAATACATTGCCAGCGCGGCAATCACGTGCTTTGCCGTGTGCCCGCTGATCACCCCGGTCAGCGCAGCGATCTGATGGTCCATCATATCGCACAACAAGGCCAGCAGGTAGAGCACGATGATGGTGAAAACATCCCTGTCGCCGCTGTAGCGCGGCGGATAAAGCCGGAGCAGCAGCGGGATCAGCAGCATCGGGTAGAGCTGCATCGCGCCGTAGGCGCGCAAGTCGCCGATGCCATGCGTTTCGCTCCAGCCCCAGTAGATCACGCTGCCCAGACCGGCGGCGAGCAGCAATGGCAGCAGGCGCAGCCCGGCGGTCGGGCTGACGCGCTCGCACAGGATCGCGGCGAGCCAGGACATCAGCGCCAGCGAAATTGCCGCGCGATCCCATGCCAGTCGCCCATTGTCCGGGGCAAGATGATAGTAGCCTGAGCCGAGGCCGACCAGCAGTGCGGCGAGGAAGAACAGCCGGTAGGGCAGCGCCTCACGCGGGTCGATAAAGGCGCTCCGGCCCGCCTTGCCGGACAGGAAGCGCAGCCCCGCGAGCCCCGCCAGCATGAACAGCGCGTTGGAGGCGACATCGAAGCAAGCGCTTATGCCGAAGCAGGTGTGCCGGTCGGCGAAATGGTGGTATTGCGGCGGCTGCGGGATGCGCGGCAGCAGCAACGCGATGCCGGCCAGCGCGGTGGCCAGCAGCCACAGGCCGAAGGCTTTCTTGTCAGGCGGGAGCGGCATCGAGGAGTTGCTGGTACAGGGCGGCATCGCCGGCGGAGAAACAGCAGAAGATCACTTCGCGGATCGAATCGAGTTCCGGCAGCGACGAACTGACGGTTGCAACCGCGATCCGGGCGGCAGATTCCGCCGGGTAACCGTAGACGCCGGTGCTGATGCACGGGAACGCGATGGAGCGCGCGCCATGATCGGCGGCGACCCGCAGCGAGTTGCGGTAGCAGGAAGCCAGCAGTTCCGGTTCGCCGTGTGTGCCGCCGCGCCAGATTGGGCCCACGGTGTGGATGATGAATCTGGCCGGCAGGCGATAGCCGTTGGTGAGTTTTGCCTCACCGGTGTTGCAGCCGCCCAGTGTGCGGCATTCGTCCAGCAGTTCCGGCCCGGCGGCGCGGTGGATCGCCCCATCCACGCCACCACCGCCCAGCAGCGAGGAATTGGCGGCGTTGACGATCGCATCGACGTTGAGCGTGGTGATGTCGGCCTGTATGACACGAAGCACGGGTAGCATGGGCAACTCCATTCTCGAATGAACCTGAGCCGGAACTAACTGTAGGGCGGGCATAGTCTGCCCTACAGGCAATACTATAGCCTGCTATAGTAAACCTCCCCACGCTTTGTTTGAGGCAGACATGGCAGTCGAAACCGAGCTCAAATTGCGCATCGCTCCGGAACAGCTTGCCAGGCTGAAGCGGCATCCGTTGCTCAAGATGCATCAGGTGACACGGCCTGTCACGCGCCGCCTCTACAACATCTACTACGACACACCGAAGCTTGAATTGCACCGGGCGGCGATGGCATTGCGCTTGCGACGCGCCGGGCGGCAATGGCTGCAAACTTTGAAGGGCGGCGGCGAGGTCAAGGCCGGGATGCACCAGCGCAACGAATGGGAGGTTCCGGTGCGCCGTGCGGCGCTGGATTTTTCGATGCCTGATGCGGCGGAATGGGATGAATATTTGCCGCTGCCGCTACGCAAGAAGTTGCAGCCGGTTTTTGTCACCGATTTTTCCCGCAACAGCCGCATGCTGGACTGGCAGGGTGCGCAAATCGAATTGTGCATCGATCGCGGCGAGGTGTTTACCGAACGGCATAGCACGCCGATCTGCGAGCTGGAATTGGAGCTGAAAGCCGGTGAGCCGCAGCAATTGTTTGAACTGGCGCTGGCGCTGCTGGATATTGTGCCGCTCGAGCTGGAATCGATCAGCAAGGCGGAGCGTGGCTACCGGCTGTTGTCGGGGTATAGCGACAAACCGGCCAAGGGCGCCATGCCCGATTTTGCCAAAACCGACACGCTGGCGAACGTGCTGCAAAAGCTGATCTGGTCTTGTCTGGCGCACTTGCAGAATAATTTGCATGGCATGATGGGCGGCGATGATGCGGAGTATTTGCATCAGGTGCGCGTCGCGTTGCGCCGCCTGCGCGTGTTGTTGCGCATGGCCGAGAAATTCTGCGCCGATGCGCAGTTGAGTGAGCTGATTAAAGATATTGCAGGGTTGTGTGTATATCTGGGGCGGGTCCGCGAATGGGATGTGTTCATTGGTCAGACATTGCAACCGATGCGCGCGCGCATGGCCGGGCATGCCGGTTTGCAGGCTGTGCTGACAGTCAGCGAGCGACGGCGTGATGCGCGTTATGCGGAGTTGCGCAGCATGGCGCAGGCGCGCGAGTTGCAGCGCCTGATGCTGCGCTTTGCGCTCTGGATGAACGGCCCGTATTGGCAACAGCAGGATAAAGCCGCACCATTGGCGCGCGATTTTGCGAGCCGCCATTTGCGCAAATTGGCCAAGCGCTTCGCCCGTTCCGGGCAAGGTCTTGATAGCGCCGATGCCGCGCAATTGCACGCCTTGCGCATCATCGTCAAAAAGCTGAAATACAGCGTGGAATTTTTTGCGATGCTGTATCGAAAACAGAAGGCGCAAGCGCACCTTGCCGCCTTGAGCGAGATTCAGGAGGTGCTCGGACAAATCAACGATGTGGCGGTAGCGCATCGCCTGCTGGACGAATTGGCGGTAATGCCGGAGTTGCTGGCGCATCAGGAAGCGCTCGCCTCGGTGAAAGGCTGGATTGCGCACGAACTGTCGCGCCTGCTCACGATGTTGCGCAACGCCATACGGCATTTTGATAAACAGCCCGCATTCTGGGGTGGATAGCCGGTGTATTCATCTGCGGGAGCGCCCATAAAACCCGCAAATTAATGGATGTTAATTAAACGTTTTTAGAAGAACGCCATAATTGGCGCATATTTGTTTAGAATATGCGCGTGAACGATCACCTGATCTGAATTAAGGAATGTTGGCATGCTGGTTCTTGTTGGTTACATAATAGTGGCTTTTTCGGTATTCGGCGGCTTCGCGATGGCGGGCGGCCACATGGCGGCATTGCTTCAGCCGATCGAGCTGCTGATGATTGGCGGGGCCGCTACAGGCGCATTTTTTGTCGGCAATACCGGCAAGGTGATCAAGGCGACGCTGAAGGATTTACCCAAGGTGCTGAAGGGGGCGAAGTACACCAAGAATACTTACATGGAACTGATGGCGTTGATGTATGAGTTGCTCGGCAAGGTGCGCAAGGAGGGGCTGATGTCCATCGAGAGCGATGTCGAAACGCCGCTCGAAAGCCCGCTTTTCGCCAAGTACCCAATCATCCTTGCGGATCATCATGTGATCGAATTCATGTCCGACTACTTGCGCATCATGGTCAGCGGCAACCTGAATGCGATGGAGATCGAGAATCTGATGGATGTGGAAATCGAGACGCATCATCACGAGGCGATGGTGCCTGTGCATGTGGTTGCCAAGATGGGCGACGCGATGCCGGCTTTCGGTATCGTCGCGGCGGTGATGGGCGTGGTGCATACAATGGAGTCGGTGGGGATTCCCCCGGCCGAATTGGGGATATTGATTGCGCATGCGCTGGTGGGAACCTTTCTCGGGATTTTGCTGGCATATGGATTTGTCGGCCCCTTGTCCACCGCACTGGAGCAGAAAGCGGAAGAGAGCAGCAAGATGCTCCAGACCATCAAGGTGACACTGCTGGCCAACCTGAATGGCTATGCGCCGGCGATGGCTGTCGAGTTCGGGCGCAAGGTGCTGAATTCGACCGAGCGCCCCGGATTCCTTGAACTGGAAGCGCATGTCAAAACGAAACGCTAATCAGATGACAGAGGGCAGAAGACAGAGGACAGATTGTTGTGTGCCGCTGCGCGGCACTCTATATCTAAGGGCGCGGCATAGCCGCGACAACACCTCTGTCCTCTGTCTTCTGCCCTCTGATGAAACTACTAGCCATTCGACTAGGCTGGCAAACAACACCAGCCAAGTCGCTGGTTATGTCATCTGATCATGGCCGACGATAAAAACAAAAAACCGATTGTCATAAAACGCATCAAGAAGACGGCGGGCGGCACGCATGGGGGTGCGTGGAAAATCGCCTACGCCGACTTCGTTACGGCGATGATGGCGTTTTTTCTGCTGATGTGGCTGCTGAGTTCGACTACCAAGGGCGATCTGAAGGGTATAGCCGACTACTTCAGAACGCCGCTCAAAGTTGCCTTGTGGGGCGGCTCGGGCACAGGGGATAGTTCCAGTATCCTCAAGGGTGGCGGTGAAGACTTGACGCGAAAAGCCGGGCAAATCAAGCGGGGCGAGTTGCCGCCTGAAAATAAGATTATCAACGTCAAGATAAATTCCCAGGAAGCCAGGCGCCTTGAGCGTCAGAAGGAGCTTGAAAAACTCAAAGAACTGAAAAGCAGCATTGAAAACGCCATTAATAATAATGCCAGTTTGCAGCAATTCAAGAACCAGATTCTGCTGGATATCACCAGCGAAGGCTTGCGTATCCAGATTGTCGACGAAAAAAACCGCCCGATGTTCCAGATTGGCAGCGCGCAACTCGAACCATACACGAAGGAAATCCTGCATGAAATCGGCAAGATGCTGAATGAAGTGCCGAATAAAATAAGCATTTCCGGCCATACCGATGCGGCTCTTTATAGCGGGGGCAGCAAGGGGTACAGCAACTGGGAGTTGTCTGCCGACCGCGCGAATGCCTCGCGTCGCGAACTGATCGTCGGCGGCATGACGGAGGAGGGGAAAGTTGTCCGTGTGGTGGGCTTGTCTTCTGCGGTGCTGTTCAAGCCGGAAGAGCCGTTAAACCCGATGAACCGCCGTATCAGCATGATTGTGATGAACAAGCAGGCAGAAGAGGCGGCGCAGCATGACGGTGGCGTGGTGAAAACAGGGTTGGAAGCGGATGATGAGGAAAATAATGGCGCTGCCAAGGCGCCGGCAAAAGTTGCACCTGCCGCTCCTGCAAGGCATTAGTGCGGCGGCAGCATCGGCGGAGTATGCGGATATTGATGATTTGAGGTAAGCTGTGCCGCTGACAGGCTTGAAGGGCGTGGTGTTGGCGTTTGCGGTTGACATGAAAATGCCGGACGGACAATGGCTAATGGTGTGGCGTTAACGAGAAGGAATCGGTTATGTTGAATAATATGAAAATCAGTGTGCGCCTGGCGTTGCTTCTTGCTTTCTTGCTGCTAGGCATGATGATGATCGGTGGGATGGGGCTTTATGCATCCAGCCATGCGAACACCGCAATGCAATCGCTGTACGATGATCGAATGCAATCGCTGTACGATGATCGCCTGATTCCTTTGAGTCAATTGAGTGTGGTCAATGAAAGGATCCTGCACAACCGCTTGGCGATTACCAATGCCGTTCTGTATCCGGAGAAAGCGGAAAAATATTGCAAGGAGGTCGATGACAACATAGCGGTGGTTGGCAAGAATGTGGATGCGTATATGGCTACTTCCATGACATCCGAAGAGAAGGCATTGGCTGACAAAATGCTCGTGGCGCGTAAGCGCTATGCCGAGGAAGCGCTCAAACCGGCGCTGGAGCTGATGCAGAAAGGCGACGTTGCGCAGTTGAAAACGCACCTGGATAAAGTGCGCACCTTGTACTATGAGCTGAAGCCGCTAGTGGAACAGTTGATTGAGCTGCAAAAGCGCGAGGCGAAAACACAGAATGCAGAGTCGGACTCCAGTTTCAAAACCATGCGTATGATAGGCGTCGTGTTGATGCTGATTGGCGTGGCGCTGGGCAGCGTGTTTGGGCTGTCGATCATTAGCGGCATCAACCGTTCTGTCGGCGAGATGCGCGGCGTGATGGTAAAGATGTCTGCGGATGGGGATTTGAGCGCGCGCGCCAAGGTGTATGGGCAGGATGAAATTGCCCAAGCGGCAACGGCGTTCAACGGGCTGATCGACAGTTTCGCCAATATCATCCGGCAGGTGCTGTCCAATGCTGACACGGTGTCCGACACGGCGGCGCAGCTTTCCGCATCCTCATCGCAAATTGCGCGGGGCTCGCAGGCGCAAAGCGAGGCAGCCGCTTCCACTGCGGCTGCGGTGGAGCAGATTACCGTCAGCATCAATTCGGTGGCAGCCAATACCGAGGATGTACGCAAGCTGTCGGAAAAAAGCCTGCAGCAGACCCAGCAAGGCAATGAGAGCGTCATCCAGATGGTCGGAGAAATACGCAATGTGCAGGAAACGGTCAACCAGATTGCCGGATCGGTAAAGGAGTTTGTCGACAGCACCCACGCGATTGCCGGCATGACCCAGCAGGTGAAGGAAATCGCCGACCAGACCAACCTGCTGGCGTTGAATGCGGCGATTGAAGCGGCGCGCGCCGGCGAGCAAGGGCGAGGTTTTGCGGTGGTGGCCGATGAAGTGCGCAAGCTGGCGGAGAAATCTGCCCAATCGGCCAGCGAGATTGACCGGGTCACCAATTCGTTGAATCAGAAATCTACTCATGTCGAAGCCACCGTCCAGTCCGGTATGCGTTCATTGCAGGCAACGCAGGAACAGGTGGAACGTGTCTCCGTCATGCTGACGCAAGCGGGCGAAGCGGTCACGCAATCCAGTCACGGTGTGCATGATATCGCGGCATCGGTTGGCGAGCAAAGCCTGGCGAGCACCGAAATTGCGCGCAATGTGGAAAAAATTGCGCAGATGTCGGAAGAAAACCATGCTGCAGTGGAATCCAATACCAGGGATGCCGCGCAACTGGAGCAACTGGCCAAGGAGTTGCAAGGCGCGGTGAGCCGGTTCAGGGTTTAGGGGGCGCAAGTGGGAAGTGATGGGCGGCAGGAAGCGGTTTTTCACTCCCCATGATTTAGGAGAAGAGCATGTCTGAGCTATTAAAAAACATTGACGCCAGAACCAAGCTGGCGGGAACCAATAAACTGGAAATCCTGATGTTCTCGCTGGGCAAGGATGTGCGCACCGGGCGCGAGGAAACTTTCGGCATCAATGTGTTCAAGGTGCGCGAGGTGATGCGCATTCCTGAAATTACGCGTGCGCCGGAAATGCCTGCCTCGGTTGAGGGGATGGTGAGTTTGCGGGGGGCGCTGGTTCCGGTGATCGACCTTGCCAAATATATCGGAATAGAAACCGAGGGTAAGCCGGAGATCATGATCGTTACGGAATATAACGGGCATACACAGGGTTTTCTGGTCAAGGCGGTGGATAATATTCTGCGGCTCGACTGGTCGGCGATGCGCGTGCCGCCGGCGATGCTGGCCGCAGAAATGGGTGGGCTGGTGACGGCGGTCACCGAGCTGAAGGATAAACGCCTGGTGATGATGATGGACGTGGAGAAGGTGCTTTCCGAGACTACGCATTTTGATAGCGACGGGCTTATTTTCAAGAGCGTCAAGCCGTTGGGCAAGGCAAATCGCACGGTGTTCTTCGCCGATGATTCTTCGGTGGCGCGCAATCAGATTGCAAAGACGCTGGATGCGATGCAGGTAAACC
>JAIELH010000093.1 GCA_019753125.1 Gallionellaceae bacterium
CGCTACTTTGGGGGGGTAGGCACACAGTTCATATAAGCTTATTCTTCAGTGTAGCTTGTCAGCTATATGTAAACGTCGCCAGTTTCTCGGAAATTGTTGGGGGTTCCTTCTGAGAAGATTTTATGGATTGACTTTAAGATTTTTTAATCAACGATTGGGAGGAGCAATAATGAGTCGTTTAGCACGTAAAAAACTTACTATTTCCACGATGGCTCTGGCTATAGCGGGAGTGTTCAATGTGGCGGTGGCGGCAGATGGTGCGCCAACCCTGTCGGCGGAAGCGAAGGCTGCCAGCGCCAAGCTTTATTTTGAACGTTGCGCCGGTTGCCACGGTATTTTGCGCAAGGGCGCTACCGGCAAGAACCTGGAGCCTGTAACCTCCACCAAAAAACCCGACGGCACGGTCGTTGAAGGCGGCACCGTCAAGCTGGGTCAAGCACGTTTGGAAAAAATTATCAGCTACGGCACCGAAGGCGGCATGGTAAATTTCGACGATATCCTGACCAAACAGGAAATCTCGGATATGTCCACCTACATCCAGATGACACCGGATACGCCGCCGGAGTGGGGCATGAAGGACATGATGAACAGTTGGAAGCTGATCGTCAAGCCGGAAGACCGCCCGAAGAAGCAGATGAGCAAGGTCAACCTGAAGAACGTGTTCTCGGTGACATTGCGCGATACCGGCGAAGTGGCGCTGATCGACGGCGACACCAAGCAGATCTGGGGCATCGTCAAGACCGGCTATGCCGTGCATATCTCGCGCGTGTCCAAGTCCGGCCGTTATGTTTATGTGATTGGCCGCGACGGCAAGCTTGACCTGATCGACATGTGGTTCGACAAGCCCACTGTAGTGGCAACCCTCAAGGTCGGTATCGAAGCGCGCTCGGTGGAAACCTCCAAGTTCAAGGGCTATGAAGACAAGTACGCGATCGCCGGTTCCTACTGGCCGCCGCAGTACGTGATCACCGAAGGCGATACGCTGAAGCCGCTGAAGATCATGTCCACCCGTGGCATGACCGTGGACGGCGAATATCACCCGGAACCGCGTGTCGCCTCGATTGTGGCTACCGAAGGCAAGCCGGAATGGGTGGTCAACGTCAAGGAAACCGGCATGATCAAGCTGGTGGATTACTCGGATATCAAGAACCTGAAGGAAACCACGATCGAGTCCGCCAAGTTCCTGCATGACGGCGGTTGGGATTCGACCAAACGTTACTTCCTGGTAGCGGCAAACGCTTCCAACAAGGTGGCGGTAGTGGATACCAAGACCGGCAAGCTGGCTGCGCTGGTGGACACCAAGGCGCGTCCTCACCCGGGCCGTGGCGCAAACTTCATGCACCCCAAGTTTGGTCCGGTGTGGGCAACTTCCCACCTCGGTGCTGACGTGATCTCGCTGATCGGCACCGATCCGGTCAAGCATCCGAAGGAAGCATGGAAAGTGGTGGCGGAGCTAAAGAATCACGGTGGTGGCTCGTTGTTCGTCAAGACTCATCCGAAGTCGCATAACCTGTGGGCCGACGCTCCGCTGAACCCGGAACGCGAATTGGCCGAGTCCGTGTCTGTTTATGACATCAAGAACCTGGATAAGGGACCTGAGGTCATCAACATCGCCAAGCTGGCTGGTTTGCCGGAAAGCAAGGCGATCAAGCGCGTGGTGCATGCCGAGTACAATGCGACCGGTGATGAAGTGTGGTTCTCGTTGTGGGCTGGCAAGACCGAAGCATCCGCAATCGTGATCATGAATGACAAGACGCGCAAGCTGAAGGCTGTGATCAAGGATCCGAAGCTGATTACGCCAACCGGCAAGTTCAACATCCTGAATACACAGAACGACATTTATTAATTGCAGCAATGATGCCCGGAGAGTACATACTCTCCGGGTTTTTTTCGATTAAAAAATAAAAACAAAAAACAAAAATAACTTTATTAAAGTGTAGGACGAGGATATGTCGGATTCGCAAAGCTTAATTAAAAAATTGTATGCCGCATTACGCAAGCCCAGCGTCAGTTATTCGATTCTGACCCTTGTGATTATCGGCTTTGTCGCGGGCATTCTGTTTTCGGGTGGTTATGGTACCGCGATGGATGCAACCAATCAGCTGGAGTTCTGTATTGGCTGCCACGAGATGGAAAACAACGTTTATCAGGAATACAAGAAGACCATTCACTATACCAATCGTAGCGGCGTGCGTGCAACCTGCCCGGATTGCCATGTGCCGAGGGATTTTGCGCACAAGTTGATGCGCAAGATACAGGCAAGCAAGGAAGTATGGGGCCGAATTACCGGCACTATCGACACGAAAGAAAAATTTGAAGCCAAGCGCTTGACGCTGGCGCAGCATGAGTGGGACCGGATGAAGGCCAACGATTCGCGCGAGTGCCGCCATTGCCATTCGTTTGAGGGTATGGATCAGGATAAACAGAAACAGCGTTCCCGCAAGAACCACGAGATGGCGCAGAAAGACGGGAAAACCTGCATTGATTGCCATAAGGGTATCGCACATCAAAAACCCAAGGGTATGCCGGAAGATGACGAATAACGGACCTGTAAACGCTTGATGCACTCTGCGCGTTATATGCACAGATTTTGCAAATGGAATTCACAATTTAATCAAACCGTAATTTTTAAGGAGAAGTTAATGAACAAGTTGCTGATTGCCGCTTCAACATTGGGCCTGATTGCAGCAGGTAGTGCCGGTGTGGCGTTTGCCGCAGACGCAAGCAAGGCGCCCTCGAAAAAGATTACGGCGTTTTACCCGGGAGCCTCCGGTATGGAATGGATACTCAAGGGCACGAACCATGGCGGCGCGAAAGGCATCAAGAAAGGCGAATCCTGTGTAGGCTGCCATGTTGACGAGAAAACCGGTAACGAGGAAGCGCCTGATTTCGGCAACAAGATCGTGGCCGGCGAAAAGTCCAAGGACATCGCACTGGAACCGGAACCAATCAAGGGCAAACCGGGCCACATCCCTGTGACGGTTCAGGCTTCACATGACGCCGATAATCTGTATCTGCGCTTTACCTGGAAAAATACCGGCTTCAACAGCGGCAAGAAAATGGATGCCGACAATCCGGTCAAGCTGGCAGTGATGCTGGAAGAGCCTGGCAAGATTGAAAACGACACGGTCGGCGGCTGCTGGGCGACTTGCCATACTGACGTGCGCACGATGCCCGGTGTCAAGGATGACAAGAAGACCAAATATGTCGTGGGCGGCAATTTGGCAGCAGGCAAATTCTTCGATATTTTCCAGTACCGGAGCGGTAAGGGGCAGAAACCGGTTGATGGCTATATTGCCGACAAGCGCGTAATGGAAGGCGGCAAGGCGCTGTCCGATGCCAAGGGCGAACTTAAGGGCGATACCTGGACAGTGACGTTTACACGCAAACTGGCTGGTGGTGAGGGTGATGTCAAGCTCGAAGCTGGCAAGACTTACAATTTTGGTTTTGCGATCCATGACGACTATACGCATGGCCGTTATCACTATGTTTCCCTTGGTTACAAGCTCGGGCTGGATGATGCCAAAGCCGATATCAATGTCGTAAAACAATAAGCAGAATTTGCGCGGGGGCGCTTGCCCCCGCCGCATCATCTCCCGGCATTATGCAAAAGGGAAATTTTCTCCGGACTTTGATGGCGCATTGCTTTTGAAAAGTGGAGGATGATATGAACCCTATTGTGGCGCATATTGCGAAACCCATACTTGCCAGCTTCATGCTGGCTGCTTTTTTGGTGAATGCCAATGCGGATGAGTCTGTTGTCAGTGTCGAGAAGATGCAATTCATTCCGCAGATCATCAAAGTAAAGCCTGGCACTACGGTCAGGTGGCTCAACAATGAGAAACGCAGTAACCACACCATTTCGTTCGAGAAAGAAGGCATTCCCGAATCGGATCGGTTTTTCCCGGGAGAATCCTGGCAGCGCACTTTCGAAAAACCGGGCAGCTATCCGTATATCTGCGGCATACATCCCGAGATGAATGGAGTGGTGGAAGTTGTCGAATAGCTTATGTCGTGCTTGTAGTATTGGCTTATTGTTGTTGCTGGATTTTCTTCCTCTTCATGCTTGGGCTGATTCGCCTTCTCCGGCACGTCAGGTCGAGTTGCTCAATCTGGTGCGCCAAGATTGCGGTTCTTGTCACGGATTATCCATGAATGGCGGTCTTGGTATGCCGTTGACCCCGCAGGCGCTTGAAGGAAAATCACTCGAGGCGCTCAGGGACGTTATTTTGCATGGGCGTGATGGAACGCCGATGCCACCGTGGAATCCATTTGTCAGTGAGGCCGAAGCCGGCTGGATTGTTGAGATGTTAATGAAGGGACTGCCCGATGCGCATTAATTTCTTTGTTGCTGTAAAAATTAGTGTGTCTTTTGCTGCTGTCATTGCTTTGGCCGGTTGCGCCACACCGCAACTGCGCGGCACCGGTGATCTCGGTATTGTTATTGAACGCGCCGCCGGCACTATCCAGGTGGTGGAAACCACTCACCGCACCAAGCTGGGCCAGATTGCCGGATTGGGTGACTTATCACATGCCTCGGTCAATTATTCGCGCGATGAACGCTACGCATATGTATTTGGCCGTGACGGCGGGCTGACCAAGGTGGATATGCTTGAGATGCGCATTGTCAAGCGCGTGATGCAGTCGGGCAACAGCATCGGCGGTGCGATCTCGCAAGACGGCAAATTGATCGCAGTTGCAAACTACACGCCGGGTGGCGTGAGAGTGTTTGATGCGAACACGCTGGAGATGCTGGCCGACATACCGGCTGTCGATGGCGCCGGCAAATCGTCCAAGGTAATCGGGCTGGTGGATGCACCTGGCAACCGTTTTGTATGGAGCTTGTTTGAGGCAGGGGAAATCTGGGTTGCAGACATGCGCACGCCCGCCAAACCCGGTATCACAAAGTTCACGAATATTGGCAAGGAACCCTATGATGCGATGATCACTGCTGACGGGCGCTATTATCTGGCCGGATTATTCGGTGAAGATGGCCTGGCGCTGCTGGATTTATGGAACATGAAGGCGGGCGTGAAGCGGGTGCTGAACGGCTATGGCAAGGGAGAGCAGAAACTGCCGGTGTACAAGATGCCGCATCTCGAAGGCTGGGCGGCAACCGGCAATGAACTGCTGGTACCGGCGGTGGGGCGGCATGAGGTGCTGGTCGTTGACCAGAATAAATGGGCGGAGGCGGGGCGTATTGCGGTGCACGGGCAACCGGTATTCGTCGTGGCGCGCCCGGACAACCGGCAAGTGTGGGTGAATTTTGCTTTTCCGCTTAACGATGTGGTGCAGGTGATCGATGTGCCGAGCCGCACCATCGTCAAAACACTGCAACTGGGCAAGGGAGTGCTGCATATGGAATTCACCCCGCGCGGAGAGCATGTCTGGGTATCGGTGCGCGATGAAGATCGGCTGGATGTTTTCGATACCGAATCGTTCGAAAAAGTTGGTGAACTACGCGCCGACAAACCAAGCGGTATTTTCTTCACGCCGCGCGCTCACCGCACAGGTTTGTAAATACCAACAAGCTCAGGCCATAGGGGTTGCACATGCTTCACAGTCTGTTGCCGCCCCTTCAAACCATCGCAGTTTTCCGTGCAATGTAACGACTTCGCCGACGATGATCAGGCACGGCGATTTCAGACCCATTGCGGCTACCAGGCCGGGTAGTGTTGCGAGCGTGCCGACCACTACGCGCTGCTGGTTGCTGGTGCCTTGTTCGACAACGGCAGCTGGCATGTCCGGTGTTTGCCCATAAGCGATGAGTTGGCGTGCGATTTCCGGCAGGCCGTACAATCCCATGTAGATCACGACAGTTTGCCGCGGGTTGACCAGATGCGCCCAGTCGAGATTCAGGCTGCCGTCCTTCAGGTGGCCAGTTGTGAAAACAACCGATTGCGCATAATTGCGGTGAGTGAGCGGAATGCCGGTATAGCATGAAATACCGTTGGCGGCTGTGATGCCGGGTACTATTTCAAACGGGATGCCATTTTCCACCAGTGCTTCGGTTTCCTCGCCGCCACGGCCAAAAATAAAAGGGTCGCCGCCTTTCAGGCGCACCACATTTTTGCCTTGCCTGGACAAGGTTACCAGCAGCGTGTTGATTTCATTCTGCGGCAAGGTGTGCCTGTCTTTTTCCTTGCCTACATATAACCGTTCCGCATCGGTTCGAATAAAGTCGAACACTCCGGTTCCTACCAGATGATCGTAGACAACTGCATCGGCCTGCCCGAGCAATTTCGCCGCACGCAGTGTGAGCAGATCCGGGTCGCCGGGGCCGGCGCCAACCAGATACACGGTGCCGACGCCTTGAGTGTTTTTGGCTGGCTGGCTGGACTGCAAAAACGGCAGTAGTTTATTCATGGCTTTTCCGTGGCTCTTCAATAACGCATGGCGAAACATTTGCGCGATGTACTGGCTGACCTGCAATCGGTTAATCTGTTGGCGTGAGGACTAAGATTTTACACTTAAACATATGCGAAACACACTATCTTTTGGGTGGTGAATGTCACCTGGAGCGATGCGCTGGCGATGAGTGCATGGCTCAGTGAAAAAAGGCGTGAAATATCGTTTGCTGGCTGAAGCAGAATGGGAATATGCCGCGTGTGCCGGCGCACAAAACCGTTTGACGCGAAAGGAGGGATTCCGTTACATTGTGTAGGTAATTGCCACGCATGATGTTAATTACTGCAAGAGCAGGCCTGTCAAAAAATTGAAGCGCAAAACTTCCAGGCTGATAAATCATTTCTATTGACAACGACAACGATTAGCGGCACAACCAGACAATCCGGTACGCATTGCGGTATATTCCGTGTATTGTGCTAATACACCACTGAAGCTTTAAAAATGGGCGGCAATACATACGACTAAAGGATGAACTATGCACCAGGAAGATATTGATTTTTCTGATTTTATTGCTTCTTCAATACACGACATGAAAAATTCCCTGAACATCCAGGTCGGATTTCTGGAAGAGTTGATGGAGGAATGCCGGGGGAAGATTGGCGAGCCGATGTTGAGCCAGCTTGGGCATACGATCTATGAGGTCAGCCGGATGAATGTGAACCTGATCCAGATACTGAGCCTCTATAAGTTGGGCAAATCCATTTATCCGATTGATATTGCAGAGCAGTCGGTCAATGAAGTTTTAAAAGAGGTGGTGCTGCAAAATCAGACTGCCATGGGTTACAAGGGAATAACTGCATCT
Source organism: Gallionellaceae bacterium (assembly GCA_019753125.1). Taxonomy (GTDB): domain Bacteria; phylum Pseudomonadota; class Gammaproteobacteria; order Burkholderiales; family Gallionellaceae; genus Gallionella. Next base: position 7,211 of record JAIELH010000093.1, read on the forward strand.
GTTGTGTGCGATGAGGATTGCTACTGGTATTTTGACCGTGATCTGGTAACCGGTGTTCTGGTCAACGCGCTTAACAATGCTTACAACTACACCAAGGATAAGATTCTCATCGTGGCGAATGTACGGGATGGCATGCTGGAAGTACGCGTAGAGGATAATGGCGAAGGCTACCCGGAAGAAATGTTGCAGGAGAGCATTGCGGTAAAAAAAGGCGTTAGCTTTGCCAGTGGCAGCACCGGTTTGGGCCTTTATTTTTCTTCGCGGGTGGCCGGGATGCACAAGAATGCCGGGAAACATGGCTATCTTTCAATAGAGAATGGCGGCACTTATAACGGCGGATGCTTTGTGTTGAGGCTGCCATAGCGGCAAGCCTCTTGTCTACAGAACAAACGATAATCATTAAATAACTTTAATATTGCTTTATGGAACAAACATGGCAACCTCATTAAAACAATCAACTGTTCTGGTCGTTGACGACTTCCCGAGTATGCGCACCATGATGCTGGGCTTTCTCAAGACCATGGGCGTGACCGCCACAGACAATGTCGGCAACGCAAAAGAGGCGCTCGCGCTGCTGGCGAAGAAGCAATATGACATCGTGATTTGTGATTACAACCTCGGGCATGGAAAAAACGGGCAACAAATTTTTGAAGAGGCAAAATACAAAAATCACATAGGCTATTCCACGATATGGGTGATGGTCACCGCAGAAAAAACCATGGATATGTTCATGGGGGCGGCGGAAACCAAACCCGACGATTACCTGTTAAAACCGGTCACGGTCACTTTGCTCGAGGGGAGGCTTAACAAGCTGATCGAAAGAAAAAAGTTGCTCGAGCCTATCGAGAAGGCCGTCAAATCCAAGGATTACATACGCGCGATTGCATTGTGCGACGAACAACTCAAGGTGCACTCGCAAAACACACAGGAATTGCTGCGTATAAAGGGTGATCTGCTGATGACGGTCGGAGATTACCCTGCGGCAAAAACTTTTTTCGAAAGCGTCCTGGCGGTGCGCAGCTTGCCTTGGGCAAAAACCGGTTTGGGTGCGGTGCACTTCATGACCAAGGATTTTTTTCATGCCAAGGAAATCTTTCAGGAGGTTCTCGAAGAAAACAAGATGTATCTGGAGGCCGCAGATTGGCTGGCGAAATCACTCGATGCGCTCGGTGATACAGAGCAGGCGCAGGGCGTGCTGGCCAAGGCGATGGAGCTTTCCCCGCTTGCATCCGGCAGGCAAAAGAGCCTTGCGGATGTGGCGTTAAAGAACGGTGCGCTCGATCTGGCGCAGTCGTCGTATGAAAAGGCGATCAAGCTCGGCGAACACTCCATCCATAAAAGCTCGAATACCTATGCGGGGCTGGCCAAGGTGCTAACTGCCAAAGACAACCCTGCGGAGGCGCTGAAGGTGCTGGGCCGCAGCAAGGAAGAATTTAAGGATGACCACGAGGCCGCGCTGCAAGCGGCGGTGATCGAAGGCATGGCCTACCATAAAATGGGTGAGCCGGAAAAGGCAGAGGAGGCACTGGCGGTCGCCGAGGGATTGATGCGTGCCCAGCCCCGTAATATCAACGTGACCACCACGATGGAAATGGCAAACGTGCTGTTCGAGCTCGGGCATAAAGACAAGGCCTGCGGCCTGCTTGAAGGCGTGGTCAAGAACAACCATGAAAATACCGATATTCTCAACATGGTCGAGGCGGCCTTCGAGGAGGCGGGTATCGGAGAGGAAGGCAGCGAACTGATCAAAAAAACCTCTCAGGAGGTCGTCGATATCAACAACCAGGGCGTGGTTCTTGCGAACGAAGGGAAATTCGAGGAAGGCATCAAACTGATGAAGAAGGCGCTGCAGACGGCTCCGGACAACGATCAGATGATTACAAACCTGTGCGGCATGATGATCGGGTTGATGACCAAGAACGGCAAGGATGACCGCATGATATTCGAGGTCAGGGAGCATCTCGATCGCGTGAGGAAACTCAACCCGTTGAACACGAAATACAATACGTTGACCAATGCCCTGAGCAAGCTGTCCTCTCCTCCATCTGCATGATGCCGGATGATGGCAGGGCAGAAGGCCGCTGAAATAGCCGGTTTTATGACTTCTGCTGGCTTGCGGCTACATGTTGAATGCTTCGCGATATATACCCTTTATCGTTGCCGCCGAAAGGTGTTAAGGAACACCGCGAGGAATCTTGATAGTGGGGCTGAGTGGAGAATTGATGCCGCTGTCGAAGGCTATACTTGCGCGATGGAAAATTAAGAGCATTTTTCCCTGTATGGGGCGGCACGCCAGTAGCGCGATCACGCTACGCGCATGGGTGTCCACAGGAAGTTTATTCGTATACCTCATGTGGGAGGCAAGGTGATGGCTACATACGGTAAATTTGTTTTTCTGAGTCTGGCGCTGGTTGGCGCGTTAATCTTGTCTGGCTGCGCCCCGGTGGCGGTCAAGAACATGGAGGGCGGAGAGGCTGCCCGGCTCTATGCCCTCAACTGTGCCGCCTGCCACGGTGCGGCCGGAGACGGCGGTATCGGCGTACCGCTGGCGCTACAGGATTTCCAGAGCAGCGTCACCGACGATTATCTTTTCCGTACCATCCGCCTCGGACGACCTGGCCGGGTGATGCCCAACTTTTCGAATCTTCGCGACGAAGAGGTTCAGTCGATTGTCCGCTTCATTCGAGGCTGGGCGATCAATCCGCCAAACATAGTGGACAAGCCGGTGCAAGGCGACCCGTTGCATGGCAAGGCGCTGTTCGGCGCCTATTGTGCCGAGTGCCACGGCGCTGGCGGCGAAGGGGGGGCGGGCACGGGCGTTACCTTCTCGCGCCCGCGCGACCAGCCTATCATGGCGCCGGGGCTGAACAACATCGGCTATCTGGCAGCCGCCTCCGATCAGGTCATCAAGGCCACACTTATGCATGGGCGCGATGGCACGCCCATGCGTTCCTTCCGGAGGTTCCGCGTATCGGAGCAGGATATCGACGACATCGTGAGTTATGTTCGCTCGTTCGAGCTGCAGGCGGCAAGGCGGCAAGCCTTGCCGCCACGAGATGCCAGACCGGCGCTGGTTTTTCAGTCGCCGCACGATTTCGCTAAAACGGTGCATAAGCTGAAACAGGCCATGGTTGCGAGAAATTTTCTGGTGATCCGGGAAGGCACACTGGAAAGCGGTCTGGTCAATCGCAGCCGGGAAAATCAGCGGCAATGGGTCATCTATTTCGGGAACCTGGAATTTATCGACAAACCGCTTAGAACCGATCCGCGCTTTGGATTATTCCTGCCGGGCAGGGTAACGGTCGTGGAGCAGGATGGCGTGGTACGGGTGATGGCGGCGAATCCGCTGGTTATTAACGCGCTGTTCAATAATGACGGCCTCGCGGCGGTTATTGAAGAGCTGTACCAGACCTACATGAATGTCCTGAGGGAGGCAGCCACATGAAAAAAATGATTAATCGCTGGCTGACGATGATTTTGCTGCTGATCGTGTCGGGACCACTGCTGGCGGGGGATATGTTGATGGTGCGGTCGAAGCTGCCGTTCCCGTTGGCGCTGAAAGCGGTTCAGGCTACCATCGAGGCGCGGGGATACACCGTTGCCGGGGTGGAAAACGTGGATCTTGGTCTCCTGCGGATGGGCTATCTAAGCGATAGCTACAAGGTACTGTCTTTTGGAAAAGCCAAGGAAATTGAGGCGCTGATCCGGCTGTATCCTGAGCTGGCTCCTTATCTCCCGCTGCAGATTCTGGTATTTTCAGAGCGGGACGATACGCTACTGGTTGCCACCAGCCCGGCTTATCTGGCCACGTTGTTTCCACATACGGGTATAGCTGCAATTTTTGCACGCTGGGAGGGCGACTTGCAGGTTGTGCTGGAGTTGGTGCGCGACGCGGAGCATCATACTCCCGTGGAGCAGGACGGCTCAAATTATTGATCCAGCTCCACCTGCTCAAGCGTCTTCCCCACACACTTGGCTTTGTCCAGCGCTTCACGTTGCGCTCGAACAGCTTGTCGGCAGATTTGACTGCGGCAATGCTGGTTGAGAACGGGACTGGTTTGATGTTCTATATTGCGAGGGCTTCGAGTTCTGCAAGCATGGCAGATACGGAGCGCCAAAAGCAATGCAAGGCGGTAAACGATGCTGGATAATCAAGCTACAACTTGCCTGAATACTAGATTTGCGAGGGGGGGATTCGAACCCCCGTTAGGTTATTCACCTAAACACGCTTTCCAGGATGGTGAATTATTCTTCCAAAAACTGATTAGTTGCAAGTATATAGGAATGATGTAGTATATGAAAAACTAATTTCGGGGACAAAACGGGGACACTTGGACATGGCAACCTTTGAACAAAGAGAAAGCGGCTGGTGGCAAGCAAAAATTCGCCGAAAGGGACATCCTAGACAATCGAAGACCTTTGAAACTCGGAAAGATGCAGAGGCCTGGGCACGGGTAATTGAATCCGAAATGGATCGGGGGGCATTCATTTCACGGTCCACGGCAGAACGAACCACTTTTAAGGATATAGCCAAGCGATTTAAGGAAGAGTTTGCCCTTTTTCACTATCGACCACGCAAAGATGAGAAAGAGGCTTGGCGTACCCAGATTAAGCACCTGACTGATGAATTGGGCGATTACTCAATCGCTGCTATAACGCCACAGGTTGTCGCGCAGTATCGAGATGACCGATCGAAAGTTGTTCAGGGATCTACCGTCAAAAAGGAGATTGATATGCTCTCCAAGGTTTTGACCGTAGCAGTGCACGAGTTCGGAATTGTTCTGCCATTTGGGAATCCTGTTGCTAACGTGCGCAAGCCTTCTGCCGCACCACCGCGTACTCGCCGCCTTGAGGGTGATGAGGCAAAACGACTCATTGAGCAGTGTATAGCGAGTAGGAACCCATGGTTGCTGCCGGCTGTTCAATTAGCAATTGAAACGTCCATGCGGCAAGGAGAGTTGCTAAGCCTTGAATGGGGAAATATTGACTACAATCGCAAGCTGGCCTTGTTGCTTGATCCTCTGAAAATCAAGAATGGAGAAGCCAGAGCAGTACCGCTTTCAACAAAAGCGATTGCTGTTCTCAAGAGCTTGCCAAAAAGCACATGCGGTTTGGTTCTGCCGGTTCAACGGATGACACTATTTCATGCGTTCAAAGCAGCCTGCGCAAGAGCGGGGATAAAAAATATGACATTTCACGATCTTCGTCACGAGGCTATTTCGCGGCTTGCTGAACGAGGTGATTTTTCCACTCTCGAACTATCGGCAATTAGCGGCCACAAGACGCTTCAGATGCTAAAGCGTTATACGCACCTGCAAGCCGAGTCGCTAGCGAGAAAGCTAGGCTAAACAAGATATCCATGTCATTGGCTGAACTGCGCGAAAAAATGTTGAAAGAATACGAGCAGCGCAAGCAACAGGAAGTGCTCGACTCCGCCTCGCTACGCCATCAGCGCAAGGCCGCTCGCGCCGAAATCGCTGCAAGCCGAGTAAAGCGACCGACACTGTCCTTATCTCCCGAGAGCGATACGCTGTTGTTCGACGGGAAAACATATAGTCTTTACTACGCCCATGGCAACCTGCAGATCGATCGCACATTCAAGGTGGACCTTCGGACGAAAGGGTACGGCTCAGAAGAAAGACGCGAAATTATCGAGCAGGCAAAAAAACTGGTGGCGGGTTCCCCTTCCGCCGGCAATATCTTTGGAGCCACTCCATTGAAATGAATGACAAGACAGGTCATTCAGTTGCCACCTTCTCCGCCTCGCCAGCTTGAGTTTCAGCAGCTTCGGTAACTCCCTCTGAAGTTTCTTTCCTGCGTGCCGCCAGAACTGCTCGGGTAGCGATCTGCCGTACCTGACCGGCGAGACGAAGAATCCGCCGCTTCCATTCGTAGACCCCGCGCGCATATTGAGTATCCGTAATAACGCAGGAAAGCC
>JAIELH010000079.1 GCA_019753125.1 Gallionellaceae bacterium
GGGCTGAAGCGGAGCGATAGAAATGGCTGAGAGGTTGTTGATTGCCGATGACGACGAATTTGTCCGCTCGATCACACAGGAGGTTCTCGAGCAGACTGGCTACACGGTTGAGATTGCCGGAGATGGGCTGGATGCCTGGGGAAAACTGGATGGCGATCCTTCGCGCTTTGATTTGATGCTGCTCGATAAAAAAATGCCACGGCTGGATGGCATTGCCTTGTTGAAACGTCTCAAATCTGACGGGCGTTTCAAGGAGTTGCCGGTAATCATGCTGACAGGCGATACCCGTCAACAGGATATCGTCGAAGGTTTGGCCGAAGGCGCTTATTACTATCTGACCAAGCCATCCACCGAAGAGGTGTTGAAACGGGTCATCAAGAATGCGCTCGCCGAGTTTGGGCAGAAACGCGAACTGCGTTCATTGGCCGGTTATCAGAATAACAGCCTGCGCATTTTACGCCGGGCAGAATTTTGTTTTCAAAGCTTGCAGGAGGCAAAAGCCCTGGCGCTATGGCTGGCGAATGCCAGCCTGGATCCGGAACGGACAGTGAGTGGTTATTCCGAACTTTTAATCAATGCCGTCGAGCACGGCAATCTTGGCATTACCTACGCTGAAAAAGGCCGGTTATTGAGCGAAGAACGCTGGGCGGATGAGGTTGAATCGCGCTTGAAAATACCGCGTTATTCGAACCGCATCGTAAAGGTTACGCTGGAGAAAACCGCCTCCGCCTGCACCGTGACCATTGCCGACCAGGGCGATGGGTTTGACTGGTGGAACTATATTAATTTCAACCCGGAGCGGGCGTTTGACCTGCATGGCAGGGGGATTGCGATGTCGCGAGCGATGAGCTTCGATAGTCTCGAATACCTCGGGAACGGCAATACTGTGGTAACCACCGTTTTGACAGATGCCGGTAATTAATGTGGCGGTAACAGGCATCAGTATAAAATGAAAAGCACAAGACCGGCAGGCGGTTATTTGCCGGCTAATAATAATGGGGGATTGTTTAATCCTCAGGAGGAGAAGTTTGTTATGGGTGCCAACACTTTGTTTGCCCACGACCATATGAAAATGGTGCTGGGAAATTCAGAAATAGCTCCGGGCCGAATGCTGGAAGTGGCCGATTTGCTGGTCGCTTATCTGGAGCAGATAGGCGTCGAGTACGTGTTTGGCGTCCCCGGTGGCGCGATCGAGCCGCTTTACAACGCGCTCGCCAGAAGCGCCCGCAGGGGTGGCATACGCCACATTCTGGCGCGCCATGAGGCCGGGGCTGCCTTCATGGCCGACGGCTATGCACGCGAAACCGGCAAGCTCGGTGTTTGTTGCTCCACTACCGGCCCCGGCGCCACCAACCTGATCACCGGCGTTGCGTGCGCCTACGAAAACAACATCCCGATGCTGGTGATTACCGGGCAAGCTGCATTGCCGGCTTTCGGCAAGAACCCGCTACAGGATTCAAGTTGCACCGGGATCAATACGCTGGGCATGTTTCAATATTGCACACGCTATAATTCCCTGGTGTCGCATCCGGAGCAGATGGAAGCCAAACTGGTTGCCGCGCTGCAGCGCGCCACCCGCTCGCCGAAAGGCCCGTCCCACTTGACATTTCCAGTGGATGTTTTCCGCAGTCCCAGCGCTCATTTTGTACCATCCTACAATTTGCAAAGCCTGTTGGCGCCCTCGTCATTAACCGATGATGATGCGATTGAAACGCTGCTCGAAATGCTGTCTGAAGCCAATAATGTTGTGCTGTTGATAGGTGGATGGTGCGGCGAGGCGATCGGCTCGATACTCCAGTTCGCCGCACTGTGGGGCGCTCCCTTCGTTACGACACCGGACGGCAAGGGGCTGGTCAGCCCGTGGCATCCGCTGTTTCGCGGCGTATTCGGTTTCGGCGGGCACGGTTCGGCAGACGCCGTGCTGCAAGACAAATCTGTGGATTTGATCCTGGCGATCGGCACCTGTATGGGCGAATGGAACAGCGGCGGCTGGAGCAACAACCTGCTCAACGAACGACTGGTGCATATCGATGAATCCGAAGATCACCTGTCACGCACGCCGATGGCGCGCCTTCACGTGCGCGGGCGCATTCTGTCGGTCTTCAACCGAATGGTCGAGTACACACATGAGCTGCGCAAGCCCGGCAAGATCGAACATAACCGCCAGCACACTTCTCACGAACCGGATGGAATGGAATGGAATCCACGCCACATGCTGGCGTCGCCCGAAAAGTACGAGAGCAATGCGATCCCGATGAAACCGCAACGGCTGATGCGCGAGTTGGGGCTGCTATTTCCACCTACCACGCGCTTCCTTGCAGACACCGGTAACAGCGTCTCCTGGGCGGTCCACTATTTGCATCCCGGTATCGACCGGCGTTTTGGCGGGAGGCGAAAGGGCGGAGGCGGGCGCAAAACCTCGCCGGGGTTGCGCAAGGCTGGCGGCGGCTGGCTGCGCGTCACGATGAATTTTGCCTCGATGGGATGGGCTATCGGCGGCGCAGTCGGAACCGCAGCAGCCAACCCTGATGTTCCGGTGGTCTGCATCACCGGCGATGGCAGCATGCTGATGAGCGGGCAGGAAATCTCGGTTGCCGTCGCCGAAAAATTGAGCGTCATTTTCGTCGTGCTCAACGACCAATCGCTGGGCATGGTCAAGCACGGTCAGAGGCTGGCTGGCGCGGAACGTAGCGGTTGCGATCTGCCGCCCACCGACTTCGCCGCGCTGGCGCGCGCGCTGGGTGCAGAGGCGCATACCATCCGCTCGACGCAAGATTTAACCGGGCTTGATATCGCCGCAATGTGCGCGCGCAAAGGCCCGACCTTGCTGGATGTTTTCATCGACCCCGAAGAGGTTCCACCGATGAATGTCAGGATGCGTGCCCTGGCGAATATGTTGTAACGCCGATAAGGCAAGGTAGGGGGCTGGTTTTGATGTCCACGCAGCCCGGCTTGGGGCAGATGCAGCATAAGGTGATTAAAGGGATTGTCGATGACCACAGAAAGAAGAAAAGTCGAAAGCCGTAACGATGTTTTTGTAGAGCGCACCGCCACGAAAATATGGCAAGAGATTGAGAGTCAGAATAACCCCTATCTTGTCGATTCATGCCTCTGCCATGGATATGATCTGCTGGAATTAACGCAAAAACGCAGCTTTGTTGAAGTGCTTTACTTGTTGTTTCGCGGTGAATTGCCTGACACCGATGAGGCGAGACTGCTGGAGCAGTTGATGATTGCGCTGATCAACCCCGGCCCCCGCCATCCTGCTACACGGGCTGCGATGAATGCCGGGATTGGCAGCACCGACCGTGAGCATATTCTGCCGATCGCTTTGTCCATTTATGGCGGCAGCCATTTGGGTGCTGGCGAAGTTCAGCCAGCCATGGATTTCTTACGCAAACAGAGCAAACACGATCCTCGGCAACTGGCTCATGAATTGATCGCAAACAACACGCCACCTGAAGAAGGTGATTGGCATTTAGTGCCTGGCTTTGGCAGTCGTTTCGGTGGGGTAGATCCGATGGCGACAAAGATTGCCAACCATCTGGCCAGCCTGCCGGGCAAGCATGAAACCCTGTTGTGGGGTTGTGCATTCGCCGACACTCTGAATGGACATTCACTCGGATGGTTGCCACCGGCAATTGCCGCCGCAGTTTTTGCCGATCTTGGTTTCAGCCCTCGCGCCGGGACGGGGCTGTTTCAGTTGTTGGGGGCGCCCGGCCTGTTGGCGCATGGTGTGGAGTTGGCCAATAAACCTGTGACCGCGATGCCATTTATAAAGGATGAAAATTATGTCATCAAGTATGAATAACGGTTCCTATCAGTTTTGGGACGAACGCCGTGGCAAGATTCAAAGTAAAAAGGGCGGCTGGGTAATCGGCAAAGGAATTTTCAATCATGGTTACTCCATGATGGACGACTTGGTTGGCAAGGTTTCCTACATGCAAGTACTGGTGCTCAATGCCACCGGACGTTTGCCGGAACGTGCTGTGGCCGATTGGTTTGAGGCAGTTCATATCTGTATGAGCTGGCCGGATCCACGCATCTGGTGCAACCAGATTGGTGCGCTTGGTGGTGCGATGCGGGTATCAGCGGTAGCGGCGACCACGGCAGGCGTGCTGGCGGCAGATGCAAAATCATATGGAAGCAAGACATTAATCCAGGGCGTACGTTTTATTCAGACAGCACTGCTGGATTTTAAACGTGGTTTGAGTGTCGATGAAATTATAAGTAATGAGTGTGCCAAGCACCGTGGCAAGCCCAATATCATGGGATTCGCCCGGCCTTTGGCCAAGGGGGATGAGCGGGTGGTCGCGATGGTGCGTGTTCAGCAAGAGCTTGGCTTGCCAGTTGGAGAGCATCTGCAATTGGCCGAACAAATTGAGCAAGCCTTGCTAATAAATTTCGATGAAAGCATGAACATTGGCGGTTACGTATCGGCCTTCCTTTCAGACCTCGGCTATACCGATGAAGAAATCTATCGAGCCTTTGCTGTAGTGGTGAACAGTGGTGTCACCGCCTGTTATGTAGACACACGTGACAAACCTGCCGATAGTTTTTTGCCCTTGCGCTGTAGTGATATTGAATATACTGGTTCAGTATTTCGTTCAGTGCCATAGGATGTGATGACGAAGAAACAGCATCCTACCGGGTTCTTGTACCCCATTTCCTGTGCGAGTATTATCTACGAAGGGCAACCTCGACGAACCTGGCATAGAACAGGCGTGAGTTAGCGGATTTAATTCTGATTATCAGAGTTCAACAGCTAATAAAAATAAAAAGGCAAGACAAGGAGGAGTAATGATGGAAGCATTGAAACACCGGGCACTTTGTGCCTTTCTGGCGCTGGCTTGGAGCGGTGTCGCTATTGCACAGGACAACGAAGAAGGGGATCTGGCGCTGGCCTATGGCGACAAAGCGATGGTCAGCATTGCGACCGGTGGTCAGCAGCCGATTACCCGTGCACCGGCCGTCGCGAGCGTGATCACATCACGCGACATCGCGGCGATGGGTGCAACCGATCTGGATCAGGTATTGGAAAGCGTACCGGGGCTGCATGTTTCGATGTCAAGTATGTTCGCAAATTCACTTTACAGTTTTCGCGGCGTCAATACCAAATTCAATCCGCAGGTACTGATGCTGGTCAATGGCATTCCAATTATCGAAGCTTATACGGGCAGCCGTGGTCTGAGGTGGAGCGGCATGCCGTTGGAGAATGTGGCGCGCATCGAGGTGATCCGCGGGCCGGGTTCGGCGCTGTATGGCGCCGATGCGTTCTCCGGCGTGATCAATGTGATCACCAAAACTGCGGCAGACATCAACGGCACCGAATATGGGCTGCGGGTCGGCAGCTTCAACAGCCGCGATGCATGGATACAGCATGGCGGCAAGCTGGGTGCGCTGGATGCCGCTTTCTATTTTCGCGTGGATGATACTGATGGCCAAAAAGGAATTATCCAGCAGGATGCACAATCGGCTCTGGATACGTGCTTCAGCACAGGTAGCTGCCCGCCTTTACCCCTTATACCCGGCTACACACCCGTATCGCGCGCGCCTGGCCCGATCGATGCGGAACGCAAGACGCTCGATGCGCGTGCCGATCTATCTTATGAAGCGTGGCGTTTTCGGGCGGCTTATCAGCAGGGAGAGTTGGGCATGGGCACAGGGCTTGCCGGAAGTCTGGACCACAACGCGCGATCGCCGGTATCCAGATTTTCTCTGGATATGAATTATGCTCAAACCAACTGGGCGCAAAATTGGGATGTGTCCGGCGTCATCGGATATTATGACATCAAGAACAATATCGCTGAGCCGAACACCGTGTTGTTCCCGGCAGGCGCCATGGGCGGAGCCTTTCCGAACGGGATGATCGGCAACCCCGGGTATTCCGAACAACACACCCACGCCAGCGCTTCAGCGTTTTATACCGGCTTCAAGCAGCATAAAGTCCGCATCGGCGCAGGGTTGCGCGAGGACGATATATACAAAACCAGTGAAATTAAAAATTTTGACGCGACACTTGCCCCGTTGCCTGGTGGCCTGACGGTGGCGACCGGCAATCCGGCTTTAATTGCTATGCTGCCGCACAAGCGCGATGTGGCCTTCTTATTCGCCCAAGACGAATGGAATTTCGTGAAGGACTGGACGCTGACGGCCGGCATAAGGCAAGATCACTATTCGGACTTCGGCGATACCACCAACCCGCGCCTCGCGCTGGTGTGGGATGCCGCCTACAATGTCGTGGTCAAGGCAATGCATGGCGAGGCGTTCCGCGCCCCGTCGTTCCAAGAGCTATATGCCATCAACAACCCGGTGGTTTTCGGCAATGCGAAGCTGAAACCGGAGACGATGAAAACCGACGAGCTGGCGTTTGCCTGGCAACCGGTGGACAAGCTGCAAACCACTCTGAACTTTTTCCATTACCGGATGAGCAATATCATTCGACCTAACCCGCGGCAATATCAGAATACTGGCGACCAGACCGGGCGCGGCATGGAATTGGAAGCGACGCTGGATGCGACAAACAACCTGCGCCTGACAGGCAATTATTCGTTGCAGCATTCGGTCGATGCAGCCACCGGCAAGGATGCGGGCATGGCGCCGCACAAACGCCTGTTCGCTCGCGCCGACTGGCGTTTTATGCCGCAATGGCAATTTGGCACGACGATCAATCATGTGGCAGAGCGGATGCGCGAGCCGGGTGATACCCGCGCCCAAATTCCCGACTACACCACGGTGGATATGACCTTGCGCCGCGAGAAGTTTGCCGGCAATTGGGATGCACGCGCGATGGTGACGAATTTATTTAATGCAGATGCCAGAGAACCGACCTTTCAATCGACGGGCATACCTTCCGATTTGCCGTTGCCCAGACGCGCTTTTTACGTCCAGATACAGCACAAGATTTGAGGATTGTATTGGGCAAAACAAAAAAATGGCAGGCTGGCAGCCTGCCATTTTTCATTGTGAACTGGTGTTGTGATTCTGATAATCCGGATCAACGCCGCATCGAGTCGAAGAACTCGGCGTTGTTCTTGGTCGCCTTGATCTTGTCGAGCAGGAATTCCATCGCTTCCAGCTCGTCCATCGGATAGAGCAGCTTGCGCAGCAGCCAGATTCTTTGCAGGATGTCCGGCTTGATCAGCAGTTCTTCCTTGCGCGTGCCGGAACGGTTGACGTTGATCGCCGGGTAGATGCGCTTCTCGGCCATGCGGCGATCCAGGTGGATTTCCATGTTGCCGGTGCCCTTGAATTCTTCGTAGATCACATCGTCCATCCGCGAGCCGGTATCGACCAGCGCGGTGGCGATGATCGTCAGCGAGCCGCCTTCCTCGATGTTGCGCGCCGCGCCGAAGAACCGTTTCGGGCGGTGCAGCGCATTGGCGTCCACGCCGCCGGTCAGCACCTTGCCGGATGACGGCACCACGGTGTTGTAGGCGCGCGCCAGGCGGGTGATCGAGTCGAGCAGGATGATCACGTCCTTCTTGTGTTCGACCAGGCGCTTGGCTTTTTCCAGCACCATCTCGGCGACCTGCACATGGCGGCTGGCGGGCTCGTCGAACGTGGAGGCGACCACTTCGCCGCGCACGGTGCGCGTCATCTCGGTCACTTCTTCGGGGCGTTCATCGATCAGCAGCACGATCAGGATCGCGTCGGGGTTGTTCGATGCGATCGAATGCGCGATGTGTTGCAGCATCACGGTTTTGCCGGATTTCGGCGAGGCCACCAGCAGGCCGCGCTGCCCCTTGCCGATCGGCGCGACGATGTCGATGATGCGCCCGGTGATATTTTCTTCGGCGCGGATGTCGCGTTCCAGTATCAGCGGCTGGGTGGGGAACAGCGGGGTCAGGTTCTCGAACAGTATCTTGTTCTTCGCGTTTTCGGGCGGCTCACTGTTGACCTTGTCCACTTTGACCAGCGCGACATAGCGTTCGCCGTCTTTCGGGGTGCGTATCTCGCCATCGATCGAATCGCCGGTGTGCAGGTTGAATCGGCGGATCTGGCTCGGGCTGACGTAGATGTCGTCAGGCCCCGCCAGGTACGAGGTGTCCGGCGAGCGCAGGAAGCCGAAGCCGTCCGGCAGGATTTCCAGCGTGCCGTCGCCAAAAATGCTTTCGCCTTTTTTTGCCTGGCTCTTCAGCAGCGCAAAGATCAGATCCTGCTTGCGCATTCGGTTGGCGTTGTCGATCTGGTTGGCCGCAGCCATTTCAACGAGTTCTGTGACGTGTTTGGTTTTTAGGTCGGATAAGTGCATAGCAATGCGAAAATGATGATTGAGAAGAACGAAGGATGGGATTGGGTCGGGTGAGGAATGCCACCCGCATGGCCTGGAACGTATTCGTTTTTGGTTTTTAGTTGCCGGAGTGACGATACAGGGAAGGCGATGCGGGCGTGACAGTAAACGCTTTAGATGTGGCTGTCAATAAAAGCCGTTAATTGGGATTTCGATACCGCGCCGACCTTGGTGGCCTCGATATTGCCGTTCTTGAACAGCATCAGCGTCGGAATGCCGCGAATGCCGAATTTCTGGGGGGTTTGCTGGTTCTCGTCGACGTTCAGCTTGGCGACGGTCAGGCGTCCGGCATATTCCCTGGCGATTTCGTCGAGGATCGGCGCGATCATCCGGCACGGGCCGCACCATTCGGCCCAGTAATCCACCAGTACAGGCAGCGGGGATTGCAGCACTTCGGTATCAAAAGTGGCATCGGAAACGTAATGTATGTGTTCGCTCATGGTTGGTCTCGCTTTGGGATATTAGGGGGTGATTCAGAATGCAACACGCGGCGTGTTGAGGGTCGGTTGCCGGGTCTCAAACGGCATCCTAACCAAAAAAAGGCGCGCTGTGAAGTGTAACGTATGGAACCGTCGTCTATGGGCAATGGAACGCCATTTTCTCAGTCCGTCGCCAGTATTGCAATCACTTCGTCGTCGCTGACCTGCGGGAAGCTCTGATAAAACTGCCCCACCGCATAGAACATCTCGGGCGCATGCAGGCAAACTACCTCGTCGGCATACGGCGACACCTTTGCCAGCGTGTCCGGCGGCGCTACCGGCACCGCGCAGACCAGCTTTTGCGGGTGCCTGGCGCGCAGTGCATGCAATGCGGCGATCATTGTCGAGCCGGTGGCCAGCCCGTCGTCGACGACGATGACGATGCGCCCCGCCGGATCGAGCGGCGGGCGCACCGGGGTATAGCTGGCGCGCCGTTCGCGCATCACTTTCAGTTGGGCAGTTTTTTCGGCCTCGATGTATTGGCGGCTGCCCGCCACGCGTTCGGCATAGTCGGCCAGATAAGTCCAGCCGGTCTCGTCCACCGCGCCGAGCGCGAATTCCGGGTTGCCGGGCGCGCGCAGTTTGCGCACCAGCACCACATCCATTTCGCCGTCCAGTTCATCGGCGATGATCCTGGCCATCGGCACCGCGCCGCGCGGGATCGCCAGCACCAGCGGGCGCTGTCCGCGATATTGCGCCAGCGCTCCCGCCAGCCGATGTGCGGCATCTTTCCGGTCACGAAATATCATCTCACCGCCCTCCCTCATATTTGGATTCCAAGGCGCGCACCACCATTCCGAAGCATACATCATTAAAGTGCGTAATTCCGGCAACCGTAAGCCGCATTATTCCAATCGGTTGCCCGAAGCGCTGCAATAGCTCCGCGCAATACGGATAGTGCTGAGTCAGGCATATCCAGAGAATCCGCCACTAACGAAAGTGCTTGCTGCGAAATGTATAGGAGTTCTCTGCTTCAATCAATGAAGTGAGAAGCAAGCACAAGCCTCTATTCGCGGAACTGAATCGTGGCCTGCCGCAGTCAGCCCGTCATTTCCCCTCACGCTTGCTGTTCATGCTGATGATGAGCACGCCGCCTAACACCAGCGACGCCCCGGTGACTTGCAGCGGCGATACAGGATGCTGATCTTTATCATGAAGCCTCGCCGGTTGTAAGTAGTGCCGGGGTTTAACGTCCGATATAAGCGGATCACAAAAACGCAGCTTTTGAATGATCAGGCTGTTTTATTTGTCAGCGTGAATTCTTTGCCCAGGTTTCTACCAGGGCAGCCATAGGCGCCGCATCTCTTGCACCGCTTGCGCTCAGCCCTTGTATAACGCCTGCCTGGTTTTGTGGCGGCTGGTTCTGGCTCACCTTCCACTTGCCGGATAGCCTGGTAACTGCAATTTCAATACCAACAACGGCCTCGATCAATTTTTCCGTGAAGTCATGTGGTGCATCAGATACCGCCCACGGCTCGGGAAAAGCAGCCTCGTGATGAGTAGTGAGGGTGTCGAGATGGGCGCGCACCCAGGAGGCATCGTCGATGACACGCAGGGGGCCGTAAGCGTGAACCACCGCGTAATTCCATGTGGGAACCGCTTTCCCCGTTTCCTTTTTCGTGGCATACCAGGACGGGGTGATGTAGGCATCCGGCCCCTGAAATATGGCCAATGCTTCTACATCTGTCGCGAAATCGCTCCACATCGAATTTGAACGGGCGAGGTGCCCTTGCAAGGTGCCGAACGGCGAAGAATCATCCGTCAGGTACAGCGGAATGTGGTTCGCGTTGAGCCCGTTTGATGAAAGCGTGACCAGCGTGGCGAGAGGATGAACTCGCATAAGCTCGTGCATGACTTCGATTCTCGGCTCTTCAAAATGCTTCGGTATGTACATGGGGATGCTCGCTAACGTTCAAATCTGGCTGCGCAGTTCCGCTTGAGCGTGGTTATTAAATTACCTGCGGAAAAAATGGCATTGATCTCCTTCCCGGAGATGGCTTCGTCAGCATAGCCGAAAGCGCCTTCGGAAAGAATTTCATGCAGCAACGTGTTCCGGCACATTCACTTTCCAAGCCATATAAATTCCACCCGGATGCCACTTGGCTCATAGCACATCATGTGTCTCGCAGGCCCCTGCCCTAATTGCTCTGGAGCAAATTCGATTCTGGTTCCGTTGTCTGCCAGCCGCTGGTGAAGCTGGTTTAAATCGCCCTCATTTTCAACGCTAAAAGCCACATGGTGCAGGCCAATATTTTTACGCCTGTTGAACTGGATGAACGGCTCCTCCTTGATCGCCCAGAGAGTAACCATGATGCTGCCGTCGCTTACATAAATGGCCGGATATTCCTCGTTTCTCTTTACCTCTTTCCAGCCGAGCAGGGAGGTAAAGAAATTTGCGCTTTCTTCCAGCTTCGATACGGCAAGCCCGATATGATGCACGCCCTTCGTGGTCGGCTTGTTCATTATTTCCTCTCGGGGCCCTGAGCCAGTGAATGAATGGAGGACAAGGTATCCACCCACCCCAATTTGCTTTCGCACCATATGTTGACCGCCGGTGTGATGTCCCCGGCTTTCTCCAGCGTGCCGAGGTATATCATGCACAAGCCCGGGTATTTTTTATTCACGTTGAATATGGGCGTGCCGCAGGTGCCGCAAAAATGTTTTTCCCCACCGCCAAACTGGAAAGCGCTTATTTTTTCTTTGCCCTTGGCGATTTCAAGCGAAGCAAAAGGCACAACCGCAAAAGTGGAAAATGCCGCTCCGCTATGCGAGCGGCAAAAGTTGCAGTGGCAATTAACCACCCTTTTTATCTCCGAGTCGAGCTTGTAATTAACCTCGCCACAGAGGCATGATCCTTTGTGTAAATCCATATTGCCTCCTGTCATAATTTGGTGCGCAGCACGAAACTGCGGGCACTTCCGGGCGAGCCGTTAAAAACCATATTCCTTTTCCACCAAGCAAACACGCACGCGGAAGCTGCTATACCAATCTTGTGCTTTACTCTGTGCTTCGCGATGCTCGGTATTTTCCTTCCACGATTGGATTGCATCGAGGCTGGCCCAGTACGAAACGGAAATGCCGATTTCCTGACGGACAGACTCGAAGCCGAGGAATCCGGGCTGGCTTGCGGCCAGCTCCACCATCCGGTTCGCCGCTTCGTAATAGCCGTTGTCACCGTCAGTGCGTACCGAGCTGAAAATCACCGCATAATAGGGCGGTGCGGGTGTCTTTGCGATAGCTTGCATCATGGTCTCCAGATTGCGGTGTGGATTGATCGGGACGATTCCTGCCTTGCATCAGCGGGGCTCGCCGTATTCCTTTGATACGCCGTCGTAATGCGCGACCACTTCGGTTTCCTGAAGCGCCGCCGCATACCATTCCTGCATGGCCGGATGAGCCAGCATCGCATCCCGATAGGCTGCCGCTACCGGCGGCAACGGCACGTTGTAGATATGGAAACGCCAGACGACCGGCGCATACATGCCATCGGCCACCGAAAAACTTCCGAACAAATAGGGGCCATCGGGCGTTGCGAACCGGGTGCGTGCTTCCGTCCATATTTCGACGATGCGGTCGATGTCGCGCTGCACCGCCGCCTCCGCCGGTTTGCCCTTGAGCTTGAATTTCAGGTTCATCGGCATCGCTTTGCGCAGGCTGACGAAACCCGAGTGCATTTCCGCCGAAATGCTGCGCGCCCGCGCGCGTGCTTTTGGATCGGCCGGCCATAGCTCCGGATGTCGTTCGGCCAGGTATTCCGCTATCGCGAGGCTTTCCCATATCTGGAATCCGTCGTCATGCAGGCAAGGCACTCTGGCATTCGCGGCGATGGGCAGCAAGACGGGGTTGTAGTCGCGCCCGGCAACCGGCAACATGTGCTCGGTGAACGGTATGCCCAGATGTTTGAGCAAGAGCCATGGCCGCAACGACCACGACGAATAATTTTTGTTGCCGATATATAAATCCAGACTCATTGCTTCACCTCGCTGATGTTTTGAACAATTGCTGCACCATGCTCAGATTGCGATAGAGCCGTCAACGCACGTCACTGCATTGCCGCCCAGCCAAATCGCGCCATCGG
>JAIELH010000058.1 GCA_019753125.1 Gallionellaceae bacterium
TGCGCTGTCAGGCGTGGATAAGGCGTTGAAGTTCGATATGCCAGAGTTGGCTAATCCAGACATCTCTTCACTGGCTGTTTCTCGCAGGGGATTAAGAGATCAGGCCGCTTTTTACAAAAAAGATTTGATGGCCAAAGGAATGCAGACGGAACGGCAAGCGGAGGTCGGCGGGCAATTGTTGGCGCTCGCCAATTCAGGATCCTCCGGCGCGCAAATGGACTTGGCCTATGCGCTGTCAGGCGTGGATAAGGCGTTGAAGTTCGATATGCCAGAGTTGGCTAATCCAGACATCTCTTCACTGGCTGCGGCAAAGCAGGAAGGATTCCGCTCCGAGGTGAACTCGGGTATCGCCAAAGAACAAGCAGATAAATCAAGGCCAACAAACCACTTGGGGCGTATGACTGCACAGCAGGTTCATCATGCGCGAGGCGGCGGTGAGGTGCCTAGGTTGGGAGTGCTACAGAACAGGCAGGATCCTAGCACCATTTACCAGGAGGCTCCAATTAACCCAACAGAACATCCCTGGAATGGGGTTGATGTGCCGGATCCTAATAATGCGGGTGCGCACGGTCCGGCCATCAGGCCTGGTCAGGGTGCAAAGGATGTTCCGGGGCTACCTGACAATGAAAGGGGGTAACTTTGAGAGTGCTTGGGTTGCCCGTACTTATTTTACGAGCGAGTCGGCCGTGCTGATCAGGAGGCTCCACGCAGCGATGGCAGGCGCAAAGAAGCCGCGAGGCGTTTCTTTCGCACCCTTGATAAAGCCCTGCAAGAAGGCATTTGCGCCACTGCTGAGGATGCTCCTGACGTTAGTCATCATTTCTCCACGAATATTTGCCTCTCTGGAACAGCTTGTCTCTGCGATCAAGTTCCTCTCGCGTCATCCAATGCAAGGAAGACGCCAGCAGTTCAAACTGGCGAAGTATCAGATCGAAAAAGTGCTTCATCTTGGGGTACCTTTTTTCTTATTGCCTACGTTTCCATTCTGCACACTTTCTGAATCTGTGCAACTTAAATGTTCAAGGGGACAACGGCGATGATTACCATCGTAGCCGGTGTTCAGGGTTCAGGGAGAACCACCCTGTCACTGAACATTGCTGTCACTGCAGCTTATGATAAACACAACGTGCTGGCTATTGACACATCCAGGGATGGAGCTCTTCTGGCGGCCTTGGCAAGCCGAGAGGGGACTCCCATCGCTGCCGCGCAATACGTTGCTGAGAAGAGTTTTCTACAACAAGTTCGCCTGGCCAGGTTCCGGTATGAAGACGTGGTTATCGACGTTAGCAACAACGAACTTCTTCCATGTGCGCTCCAGTTGGCCGATCTGGTTCTTATACCCTTCCAGGATAGGTCAGCTCTCGCTGAAATAAATATTCTGTTGGGTGAAGTTAAAGCACAGAGGAGCGGCCAAATAATTGCTCTCGCGTTTCCATGGATGAGCCATGCCTGTGAGTATGGGGTGGTCATGGAGCCACCGTTGGAAAACATTGACTGTCTAGCTTCGTCAGTCGGGTTTCACAAGGCATTTGGCAAGGCCTCAAGCAGTGGCTACTCGGTTTTGGAGCTGAGCTATATCGAACCCAACGCTTCAACAGAATTTCACCTCTTGATAAGCGAGATTACGCAACGAGTTCAGGCAGTAAAGCAGACACGGCGTCATCTAGCGAAAGTCTACTCGGACACGAAATTAATGGGTCACCAAGCAGTTATTCGCGTGCCTTTCTCATACGAACGGCTTATCAAACTGGAGGCATGGGCCTCTGGCCAAAATATGGATCGAGTCGAAGCCCTGTGGCTTCTAGTTGACAACTTGGAATGAACTGCGACGAATATATCTACTAAAGGAGGGACTATGAGCACTGCTTTTAATTTATCAAATCGTAGCGAGACACTCGCGCGGGCCATGAGTAAACGCCCAAGAAGCGCTCGCATCGCCGTGTATTTGATGGTGGTTAACATTGCCATCTTTCAAGCATTCAGTGGGTATAAATATCTGGCCGGGGCATTACCCCTAACGCAGCTCAACGCTAATCTCCTGGTGTATTCAACGCTGTTGATTTTACCTTGGCGAACATGGCTTGCCGGCGAATATAGTCGTATCGCGTACACGCTTCTGGCGTCCACCTGGATATCCTACTCTGTCATACCTCTATTTCTTTGGGGGCTTCCTGATGGGTTGGCGGAACGGCTGGTGATGTTTTTACTGGCGGTTCCTGTTGAGCTGGCATCGTTGTTTTTTCTATGTTCGCCAGCCACTACTGCATGGTTTGCGAAAGTTCGAGATGCGAGGGCGGCGGCATGATATCGGGAGACGAACAGTTGAGAGTCATAGCCGGGCACTACGGAACAACGGGCTTGTGTGCGGCACATATCGCAATACGAGAACATTTCCTGCAGTTGTTTGGCGAAGAGTACGGGAATGAGCTTCCGGATCCGGAGCAAATTAAAAAAAACACCTCTGGATGCAAAGCGTTTCTAACTGATGACAGACTGAAGGATAAATACATACAAACACTTGCGCGGCTGGGAGAGGAGAAAAACCCGGTTGAACATGAATTGATAGCCATTTTCCTAAGGCACGCCAGCACCTATGACGTAGAAGATTTGTATACCGCCGGCACATTGACTGGCATAGCCATGGCTTGGTTGGCATGCGGGGCGATTTCAACGAAGACATGGGAAGAGCTTAATAAGGTAATTGCAGAGCTAATGGACGGGTTAACACAAGCTCAGATCAACAGAGTAATGAGCAAGAAAGATCAAGCCGGGTTAGGTGGCATTGCCACCGAATAGGTAGAGACACTGTAATGCGGCTAGCCATGAAAAACCTACTTGCTCTTCTGCTGATTTATTCGGCTTCAGTTTTTGCGGCCCCAACTTGTGTTAAAAAAAACGAGGTATGTGCCGATGCCACTCCTTGCAAGACAATTTCCGGCGTTCAGGTGTGTTTGGCCGGTGTTGCATTGCCGACCGGTGCAGTAGCGTTGACCGATACCTGTTGGAAATACACCCTCACCTACGATTGTTTCGGGGCAGTGCAGAGCACCTGTCAGCCGCTTATTGACCAGGGTTGTGGTCAAATAAATTCCACGTGCATAAAATACCTTGCTGATGGCGTAACGTGTTCCACATATGAAAATACATATCAATGTGGACAAACTGCTGCATCTACCACCACATCGACTACCTGTAGCACAGCATTTTGCATGAATGGCCAATGCTTTGACCTTGCGCATCCGCAGAACCAGGATATGCAGAAAACGGCTGCGATGGTGGAACTGGCCAGGCAGGCCGGAAACTATCAAGATCCAGCCACGATGCAATTCTTCAAGGGAGCTGGGAACAGTTGCACGGACACCTTGGGCGGGTTGTTTAACTGCTGTACTGTGGGGGCAGCGTTGAATCAATCCAATGCGGCTCTAATGGGAGGGGTGGCGATCAATTTTGGTTCTTCCTATGTGATGGATACACTAGGTGGTACAACAGGTTCGGCTCCAGGCTTGATGAGCAAGGCGTATACCTTCTTGAGTAACGGTGGATCGTTGTCCAATATAGGGAGTATCACATCAACGCCGTTCAGCATGATGGGGGTGTCGGTTAATCTTGGAGCCACCGCTGGACAAAGCATGTTCGCCTTCGATCCTACCAGCCTAGCCGTATCTCTGGCAGTTATGGTGGTTACTGACCTGTTTTCCTGTACGCAGGATGAGCAAGTGCTGTCGCTTAAACGTGGCAACAGATTGTGCATCGGGACGGGAAGTTACTGCTCGATGGAAGTGCCGCTGCTTGGGATATGTCTGCAGGTGACAGAGAACTATTGCTGCTACAACTCACGTTTGGCGCGAATCATCAATGAGCAGGGCTGGACTCAGCTAGGAACCTCGGTAAATCCATCCTGCGTCGGCTTCACTCAAGCACAGTTGAGCTCGATCGACTTTTCCAAGATGGATCTGTCGGAATTTATGGCTGAGATAACGTCCAACATCGACATCCCGGCGCTTCAGTCCCGCATGCAGTCACGGATTAACTCGATGGGCAATGCGAACGGGCCGACCAGTCCTACGGCCAACACGCCGGTTTTGAATCCAAACGCAGCAGGCGGGTATACAGGCGGATTCAGACCTGTATTGCAGCCATAAATGCATATCCGAGCTATCCGTGAAAAAGGAAAAAACAACACATGAGGCGCCTATTATCATTTCTCGTCCTATTGTTCATGTTGGCCACGTTCGCTGCGCATGCTGAGGTCATCGATGCCGGCGAGGTTGATGTGCATGGCATGAGCGGGATCTGGTTGCAGGTAATAACCGGGAATGAAGGGCTGGAAGTCAAGGCTGTGCTGGGTGGCGAGCTGGCGCGCGGGATAACTGATCTGGCTGGATCGCCTGGCCCATTCCGAGCGACTGTCAGTCGTGTGAAAAAATACAGCGCGCCTAATTCTGATTGCTCGCGGATCCGTGTCGTTTATCTATTCCCAGCAGCCAAGACTATTGATGGCTGTCGGAGGGATGCGAATATCACATACGAGCAGGATATCTGTCTCAGGGACTACATGGTTAAACGGAATACGGTTATAAACGTGATACATCTTCAGCACACAAGTGGGGAGTAAGGAAGGGGATGGCAAAATGAAAGCGAAAACGAACTTCAGGAGAATCATTGTTAATTCTATTCGGCTCTATTTTTCTCCTTTAACGGGTGCTTACAGGGCTGTGTTCGGAATGGATAAAAAACAACCGCAGACGCCTGATCCAAATAAGTGTCTAGTAGATATTAAACTAGCAGGGCAGATTCATTCATTTTTTATAGATTCTAGTTTTGTTAAGTCCTTGCGTGCAGCGTTAATTGTGCCCAGCGGTTTTTTTGAATATAAATTTCGTAACGGTGGATATGCAATCAATCTTGCTTATGTTGACTACATTGAAATTTTCAAAGATGTATATGGGATTTTAAATAGTGATGTTGATGGCTGCTCAGTTTTTTTGGCTGGAAAAAAAGAATCCATAAAAGTTGGCGCAGTTGAAGCGACTCTTGAACAAATTTGTGAAATGCTGCTGAAGGAGCAGTTCATCCATCTGGGCCGCTATTACTTTAATCGGGACAAAATCGCTTTGATTGTTGTGCAGAACGATGATAAAAAGTCAGTCATCTAAACGCAAGAACAAGTACACGTGACCGTTCGGGTACGGGCGGCCGCCCCGCCCGTCCTGCGAGGCCGTAGGATGATTGGGTGCAGGTTTGCCCAACTCGACTGGTTGCCGAAGCTTATCACCCCGCTGAAGACGGTTTTTGATCTTGACTTGGTTCCCCTGCTTTTATGTGTGTCTGTTTCTCCAATACTCAGTAAACCAATGTCGGTTATTTTGGAGAGAAGCATGAAGCGTAAAACCAAACTTACTCTGGAACTACCAGAAGAATTCATCGATCTGTGTGAAGCTGATGGAGTTACACCCGAGATCGTATTAAGGGGATTCATCGCTGATCTGGTCGGCATTATGAACTGTGCTGCGAGTCCGCGTGCGGATGGCTACGGCAGCAACGGATCCGATGAGCGGGATATGGCGCAAGCCTATTATGAACGGGTTGGTTATCCATATTGGAAACAAACTAGATAAATCTAAATTGGCATCCCACGACTCTCTGAGCGTGGGATGTTTTCATTTGTGCTGAAATTGGAATGCAAGCTCGACACTTGGCGCGTACTGGATGGTTTTATCGTCCAGCACGCAAGCCGGGTGTGAGCAGCCAAGCGAAGCGCGGCAGGCCAGAGCGCTAATCAAAGTATTAGTCCTAGCTGGCCGTGTAACAAGAAAAATTATCAACCTGATTTCTTAAACGGCAGCACTACCGCGCCAGCACAAAGCCCCGCCAGGTAATCTGCCCAGTGTTGCATCATCTTTTTGCGTTCTTCGAGCCGCAACAAATGCGTTTCCCGTTTATATGCTGCGCGCACCTGATCTTGATCCACGTGGGCTAGCTGCAGCTCAATCAGGCGCGTGTCATAGCCAAGTTGTTCCAAGTTGGTTGAAGCCATGGCCCGGAAACCGTGCCCTGTCATCTCTTCGCTTGTGTAACCCATGCGCCGGATTGCTGACAGAATCCCATTGTCGGAAAGGCAGCGCGTAGCGGACTGAGGAGAGGGAAACAGGTATTCACTTTCATAAACCTTGCGCAATTCCTGCAGAACTGCAACCACTTGGTCTGACAGCGGTACAACGTGAAGACGTTTTGCTTTCATCCTTCCTGCTGGGATCGTCCATAGTTTCTCGGCTAGATCGAATTCTTCCCACTTGGATTGCCGCAGCTCACCTGGGCGAACGAACACCAAAGGTGCAAGTTTCAGCGCGTGGCGCACCACTTCCGACCCCTTGTATTCGTCAATATTGCGTAGCAGATTCCCGATTTCGGATGGCT
This sequence comes from Gallionellaceae bacterium, assembly GCA_019753125.1. Classification (GTDB taxonomy): domain Bacteria; phylum Pseudomonadota; class Gammaproteobacteria; order Burkholderiales; family Gallionellaceae; genus Gallionella. The sequence goes on from JAIELH010000058.1 coordinate 6,418, forward strand.
CCGTAATTGCGCCCAAATGGGTTTCCTTGGCCGGAGGCAGAGCGCCACGCAACGACAGCGTTATGTCATATTCTGCGCGTCCTGTGGCCACCGCATAGCGCCATATTTGTCCGCAGTTTTGCAACAGTCGGTGCGCGGTCTCCAGTGCGCCTCGCGCTTCAACCCTGCGCAGCACGGCAAGCAACTCAATGGGCTTCACTGTATTTATCCCGACTCCCTTGAAATGCGGGAATAGATCACGCTCAAGTCTGCGAATAATTTTTGATGCGTGGCTGTCCACCCATTGCGAGCTGAATTTCTCAAACCATTCACGCGCAATGGCCTCGACCGTTTCCAATACTTCAGCAGGCGCAGATGCAGATGCAATAGCGGCGCTTTTAACCTCTTTTTTCACCTGCATGGGGTCAAGCCCTGCCGCAAGCAGCTTGCGTGCTTCCAGTGCCCATTCGCGGGCGTTCTTGAGGCTTACGACGGGATATTGGCCGAAGCTCAGCAGCTTTTCTTTGCCGACGATCCGGTATTTCAGTCGCCAGAGTTTGCTTCCGTTGGTTTTGACTAGCAAATGCAAGCCGTCACCATCCGCCAGCTTGTAATCTTTTTCGCCCGGCTTCGCCGCTGCCACGGCTTTGTCATTGAGCTTGCCCATTTCCATCCTCGCGTTTTCATGCAGGAGGCGTTACGATACCCCCAGATGGCGGAAAAGACAATAAACACCCCCATTAGTACCCCCAGAAAAGCTAGACGCAGTAGAGCATTGGTGAACTTTGGTGAACTTTAGTGGAATGCTGTGCGCCTTGTATTTATTGGGCTTTGCAGGTGTTTGGTAAAGAAAAAGCCCAGCGGGTAAGGCCGGGCTTCTCTGGTTTTTGGTGGAGGCGGCGGGAATTGAACCCGCGTCCGCAAGCACTCTACAGGCAGTTCTACATACTTAGTCTGGTTGTTTGATTTCATCCGGCAGACGCCAACCGACAGGCTGCTACCGGACTAGTCACCTAAATTTAATGCCATACAAAGTAACCCTGCATGACACGATTCCGTGTAAATGACCTCACTCATCGCGGCCTTGCGGCCTTGAGCCCCTCCACGGACAGCAGGGTGTGAGGTTCAGCAGACTAAGCTGCTAAAGCGTACTTTTCGTCGTTTGCGACTAGTTTTTTCCAGCTGATTTACGAGGTGGCGGGTCCTCGGTATGCCCTACGCTGCTTTGCAACCCACGTCGAAGCCAGGTCGCCCCCGGTTCGTTGTGCTTGTACAGCCTGTTGTGCAGCCAAACTGCGCAACGGTGCCGGATTGTAACACGCGGATTCAGAGTGCGAGATAGTCGAGAAGTTCCATCGGGCTGTTCACGCTGCCCTGGGCGTTCCAGTTTTCCACCGAGGCGTCGATGCCGACATAGCCGTAGCTGGCGATGATGCCGGGCATTGCGGCGGCGTTGGCGGCCTGCATGTCGCGCAGGTCGTCGCCCAGATACAGGCACTGCTCCGGCGTGGCGCCGGCAATTTTGCAGGCTTTGAGCATCGGTTCTGGGTGTGGTTTGGCGTGTGCGCAGGTGTCGCCGCTGATCAGGCAGGCGGCGCGTTCGGCATAACCGAGCGCCCGCATCAACGGCACGGTGTAGCGGTGCGGTTTGTTGGTGACGATGCCCCAGCGGATGCCGCGCTGTTCCAGCGCTGCGACCAGTTCGTCCATACCGGGAAACAGGCGTGTGTGCGTGCAGATATTGCGTTCGTAATAGTCGAGGAAAATGTCGCGCAACGTATCGTAATCCGGTGCGCCCGGTTCGATGCCGAAGCCAAGTTCAAGCAGGCCGCGCGAGCCGTGCGAGGCCTGCGGCCTGACGATGTCCAGCGATAGCGGCGGCAGGTTGCGCGTGGCGCGCGTATGGTTCAGCGCGGCAGCGAGGTCGGGTGCAGTGTCGGCGAAAGTGCCGTCCAGATCGAACAGGACTGCCTTAACGGGGGACTGAGGACTGAGGGCTAAGGACTGATTGTCGTGCGGCTGCGCCGCATTTTTGTCGAAAGATTGCCGCATGGCGGCAACAAAACCCCTGTCTTCTGTCATCAGTCCTCTGTCTTCTAGTTGCGGCAGGCGATCATGTAGTTCACATCGGTATCGTTACCCAATGAATAAACCTGGCTGATCGGGTTGTAGCTCATGCCGGTGATGTCGGACACGTTCAGGGCTGCATTGCGGCAATACTGCGCGAGTTCGGACGGTTTGATAAATTTGTCGTAATCGTGCGTGCCGCGCGGCAGCAGGTTCAGCACATATTCCGCACCCACGATCGCGAACAGGTAAGACTTCAGGTTGCGGTTAAGCGTGGAAAAAAATACCCAGCCGCCCGGCTTGGCCAGTTTGGCGCAGGCCGCGATCACGCTCTGCGGGTCGGGCACATGTTCGAGCATCTCCATGCAGGTGACGATGTCAAAGTGGCCCGGTTGTTCGCTGGCCAACTCTTCCACGGCGATCTTGCGATAGTTGACCTGTTTTCCGCTTTCCAGCAGGTGCAGCTTGGCGACTTGCAGGGCTTTGTCGGAAAGGTCGATGCCGCTGACGTTGGCGTTCAGCCCGGCCATGCTTTCCGCCAGGATGCCGCCGCCGCAACCGACGTCCAGCACGGTTTTCCCGGCCAGGCCGGCGTGGCGGTCGATGTAGCCCAGGCGTAGCGGGTTGATATCATGCAGCGGTTTGAATTCGCTGTTCTGATCCCACCATTTGTGCGCAAGCTGCGAGAATTTTTCCAGCTCGGTCGGGTCTGCGTTGGTCATTTTGCGTAGACGTCAGTGGCGGTGATTTCAACGCGGCGATCCGGCGCAAGGCAAGCCTGCAATTTCTTGCTTTTCAGCTTGGCGCAGTCGTTCTTGCCGGTAACCGGTTGGCTGCTGCCTGCACCGCGGGTCGCCATTTTGTCGGCGGGAATGCCTACGCTGACCAAGTAGTTGTGGACGGCATTGGCGCGCCGCTCGGAAAGCGGTTGGTTGAGCTTGCCTGAACCGGTGCGGTCGGCGTGCCCGACAATGGCAAGCTGACCATATTTAACTGTACTTAGTTGTTGGGCAAATTCGCTAAGCCTGCGTTTGGCGGCTGGTTTGAGTTCTGCTTTGCTTGAATCGAATGCTTCGTCTGCGCTCAGCGCCATGCTGATCGGCGCCAGTTTGGCGATGGCGGGTGCGGTTTTTGCAACCGGTTGGCCGGCAGGCTTGGCAAAAGGCGGCGCAACAATTGCCGGCGCGACAGTTGGTTTGAATAAATCAGGGTCGCATTCCACAACGGCATTTTCGGCACTCCAGCGGGTGGTTCTTACGCAATTGCCGAAGCTGTCGCGCACAACCATGGCGCGCGTATCATAGACATAGCCGTCACTGTAGGTTTGCGCGATGGCGTTATGTGTCATGGACAGCATGCACAGCAACGGGGCGGCGACTTGCAGGGTGCGTTTCATGGGAATCCTTTCGTCTGGTTATTGGCGGATTGTTTTTATACAGGTGTGACAGGGGGCGGATGGTAAGGTCTAGCCATTGTCTTTGTAAATAGGCACTTTGTCGCTCCATTGCAAGGCACGCAATCAGTTTTGTCTCCCAATGTGCGGCGTGGTAAACTTGTGCGCTATTTTGAGCATTTTTAACCACCTTCGATACCATGGATCAATTCGCTAAAGAAACCCTGCCGGTCAGCCTCGAAGAAGAAATGCGCAAGTCCTATCTGGACTATGCGATGAGCGTCATTGTCGGGCGCGCGTTGCCCGATGTGCGCGACGGTTTGAAGCCGGTACACCGCCGCGTGCTGTTTGCGATGCACGAGCTGTCCAACGATTGGAACAAGGCTTACAAGAAGTCGGCGCGTATCGTCGGCGACGTGATCGGTAAGTATCACCCGCACGGCGACACGGCGGTGTACGACACCATCGTGCGCATGGCGCAGGATTTTTCGCTGCGCTATCCGCTGGTGGACGGGCAGGGCAACTTCGGTTCGGTGGATGGCGATAACGCGGCGGCGATGCGTTATACCGAAATCCGCATGGCGAAGATCGCCCACCAGTTGCTGGAAGATCTGGACAAGGAGACGGTCGATTTCGGACCGAACTACGATGGCTCCGAGCATGAGCCGCTGGTGTTTCCGGCGCGCTTCCCCAATCTGCTGGTAAACGGCTCTTCAGGCATCGCGGTGGGCATGGCGACCAATATTCCACCGCATAATCTGGGCGAGGTGGTGGATGCCTGTCTCGCGCTGCTGAAGAACCCCGATCTGGATATCGAGCAGTTGATCGAATACGTGCCTGCGCCGGATTTTCCGACGGCGGGTTTCATCTATGGGTTGTCCGGCGTCAAGGAGGGTTACCGCACCGGGCGCGGCCGCGTGGTGATGCGCGCGCGCACCCATTTCGAGGATATCGGCAAAGGCGAGCGCCAGGCGATCATCATCGATGAGCTGCCCTACCAGGTGAACAAGGCTAACCTGCTGATCAAGATCGGCGAGCTGGTGCGCGAGAAGCGCCTCGAAGGCATCTCCGAGATCCGCGACGAGTCGGACAAGTCCGGGATGCGTGCGGTGATCGAGCTGAAGCGCGGCGAGAACGCCGACGTGATCCTGAACAAGCTGTACAAAGACACCCAGTTGCAGGACAGCTTCGGCATCAACATGGTCGCGATCATCGACGGCCAGCCCAAGCTGCTCAACCTCAAGCAGGTGATCGATGCGTTCCTGCGCCATCGCCGCGAAGTCGTCACACGCCGCACCATTTTCGAATTGCGCAAGGCGCGCGAACGCGGCCATATCCTCGAAGGGCTGGCGGTGGCGTTGTCCAACGTGGACGAGATCATCGCGCTGATCAAGGCGGCGCCAACCCCTGCCGATGCCAAGCGCGAGCTGATGGGGCGCTCCTGGCGCTCGTCGCTGGTGGAAGACATGCTGAGCCGCGTCAGCGACGCATCGCGCCCGGATGGCCTGCTGCCCCAGTTCGGCCTGGTCGGGAAGGGCAAAAACAGCGGTTATTTCCTCTCCGACGCCCAGGCGCAAGCGATCCTGGAATTGCGCCTGCAACGCCTGACCGGTCTGGAGCAGGACAAGATTGTCGGCGAATACCGCGAAGTGATGGACAAGATCACCGACCTGCTCGATATTCTCGCCAAGCCGGAACGCGTCACGCAAATCATCCACGATGAACTGGTGGCGGTGAAAGCGCAGTTTGGCGACAAACGCCGCAGCGAGATTCTTACGCACACGCAGGACATGAGCATGGAAGACTTGATCGCGCCGGAAGACGTCGTGGTCACGCTGTCGCACGGCGGTTACATGAAGGCGCAGCGCCTCGACGAATACCGCGCGCAGAAACGCGGCGGGCGCGGCAAGCAGGCCACCGCGACCAAGGAAGACGATTTCATCGACAACCTGTTCATCGCCAACACCCATAATTACATCCTGTGTTTCTCCAACCGTGGCCGCGTGTACTGGCTCAAGGTCTATGAAGTGCCGCAGGGCAGCCGCATTTCGCGCGGCAAGCCGATCGTGAACCTGCTGCCGCTGGAAGAAGGCGAGAAGATCAACGCGGTGTTGCCGGTCAGCGAGTTTGTCGAGGATAAATATGTGTTCTTCGCCACCGCGAACGGTACGGTGAAGAAAACCCCGTTGAATGATTTCTCGCGCCCGATGAAGCGCTGCATCATCGCGATCAACCTGGACGAGGGCGACCATCTGATCGGCGTCGCCGTCACCGACGGCAAGCACGACGTGATGCTGTTCTCGAACGGCGGCAAGGCGGTGCGTTTCGATGAGAATGATGTCCGGCCGACCGGGCGCGCGTCGCGCGGCGTGCGCGGCATGAAGCTGGCCGCCAAGCAGCAGGTGATCTCGTTGCTGGTGGCCGAGGACGAGCAGCAGAGCGTGCTGACCGCGACCGAGAACGGCTATGGCAAGCGCAGCCCGATCGTTGAATACACCCGCCACGGGCGCGGCACGCAAGGCATGATCGCGATCCAGACTTCGGCGCGCAACGGCAAGGTGGTCGCCGCGACGCTGGTGAGCGTCGAGGACGAGATCATGCTGATCGGCACCAGCGGCGTATTGATCCGCACCCGCGTCAAGGAAATCCGTGAGATGGGCCGCACCACGCAAGGCGTCACGCTGATGAATATGGAAAAGGGCGAGAAGCTCGCCGGTTTGAGCCGCATTGCCGAGCCGGAAGAAGAATAGGAATTAGGATTTTGGAACT
>JAIELH010000042.1 GCA_019753125.1 Gallionellaceae bacterium
GCTGTTCTGCTCCGGATCAAGCACTTCCAGCAAGGCCGAAGACGGGTCGCCGCGCATGTCCATCCCCATCTTGTCGACCTCGTCGAGCAGGAACAACGGGTTCTTCACCGCGACCTTGCTCATGTTCTGCAGGATCTTGCCCGGCATCGAACCGATATAGGTGCGGCGATGGCCGCGAATCTCGGATTCATCACGCACCCCGCCCAGCGACATGCGCACAAATTTGCGGTTGGTGGCGCGCGCGATAGACTGGCCGAGCGAAGTCTTGCCGACACCGGGAGGGCCGACCAGACACAGGATCGGGGCCTTCAACTTGTCCACGCGCTGCTGCACGGCGAGATATTCCAGAATGCGCTCCTTGACCTTGTCCAGGCCATAGTGATCCTGTTCCAGCACGACTTCGGCGTTCTTCAGGTCGGCGCTGATCTTGGTTTTTTTCTTCCACGGCAAGCCGGTCAGCACATCGATGTAATTGCGCACCACGGTGGCTTCGGCAGACATCGGCGACATCATGCGCAGCTTCTTCAGCTCGGCTTCGGCCTTGGCGCGCGCCTCCTTCGGCATGTGCGCGGCCTTGATTTTCTTTTCGATTTCCTCGAAATCAGTGCCTTCCTCGCCCTCGCCCAACTCCTTCTGGATCGCCTTGACCTGCTCATTCAGGTAATACTCGCGCTGACTTTTTTCCATCTGGCGTTTTACGCGGCCACGGATACGTTTCTCAACTTGCAGAATATCAATCTCCGCCTCCAGCAAGCCCAGCAGATGCTCGAGGCGTTTGCGTATGCCAAACACCTCCAGCACTTCCTGTTTTTGCTCGAGCTTGAGCGGCAGATGGGCGGCAATCGTATCGGCGAGACGGCCCGCATCATCGATACCGGCCAGCGAGGTCAATATTTCCGGCGGAATCTTTTTGTTGAGTTTCACATACTGGTCGAACTGGGCAATCAGCGCACGGCGCATCGCCTCGGATTCGCTGTCTGTCCCGTCTTCGGCGGCAACGACCTCCACTTCGGCATCGAAATGACTGTCCGCGTCATAAACGCGCAGCACGTTGACGCGCTGCGTGCCCTCCACCAGCACTTTCACCGTGCCGTCCGGCAGTTTGAGCATTTGCAGGATGTTGGCCATGCTGCCAATCGCGTACAAATCGTCCTTGCCGGGATCATCCTTGGCGGCCGATTTTTGCGCGACCAGCACGATACCCTTCCCGGCTTCCATGGCCGCTTCCAGCGCCTTGATAGACTTGGCGCGGCCGACAAACAGCGGAATGACCATGTGCGGAAACACTACTACGTCGCGCAATGGCAACAACGGATACAAGTCGGACTTGGTAGTACTCGGAGTATCTTGTTCAAGCATGGCAATCACCTATCTGTTTACTGATCGGTTAGATGGGGGTAGCTCAAGAAAATTCAAGCGCCCCCATTGGGACAAGATAAAGAGCAGGCAAAAACAGACGCTATCAGGCTGCTTTTGGGGTATCCGCGTAAATAACCAGCGGTTTGATTTCGCCGGTCAAACCGGCCTCATCCAGCACCACTTTGCTGACATTTTCCATCGAAGGCAGGTCGAACATCACATCCAGCAGCGCATGCTCCAGTATCGAACGCAACCCGCGCGCACCCGCCTTGCGCGCCAGAGCCTTGCGCGCAATCGCCAGCAACACGCCTTCACGGAATTCCAGCTCGACGCCTTCCATCGAAAACAGCTTCTGGTACTGCTTGGTCAGCGCGTTCTTCGGTTCAGTCAAAATCTTCACTAGTGCCGATTCGTCCAACTCTTCCAGAGTCGCGACGACCGGCAGGCGGCCGACAAATTCCGGAATCAGGCCGAATTTAATCAGGTCTTCCGGCTCGACATCGCGCAAGGTTTCACCGGTCTTGCGCTCATCCTTGCTGCTGATCGTTGCGCCAAAACCGATACTAGCCTTGGAGGAACGGTTACGAATGACTTTCTCCAGCCCGTCGAACGCGCCGCCGCAGATGAACAGGATATTGGTCGTATCCACCTGCAAAAATTCCGTGTTCGGATGCTTGCGCCCGCCCTGCGGCGGAATCGACGCCTTGGTGCCTTCGATCAGCTTGAGCAAGGCCTGCTGCACGCCTTCGCCGGACACGTCGCGGGTAATCGAAGGGTTATCCGACTTGCGCGAAATCTTGTCGATCTCGTCGATATACACGATGCCGCGCTGCGCCTTTTCGACGTCATAGTCGCAGGTCTGCAACAGCTTCTGGATGATGTTTTCGACATCCTCGCCGACATAGCCGGCCTCGGTCAGCGTCGTCGCATCGGCCATCACAAACGGCACGTCCAGCAAACGCGCCAGCGTCTGCGCCAGCAGCGTCTTGCCTGAACCGGTCGGCCCAACCAGCAGGATATTGCTCTTGGACAGCTCCACATCATCCTTGCTGTCGCTCTTGAGGCGCTTGTAATGGTTATATACCGCTACCGACAAAATCCGCTTGGCGTGCTCCTGCCCGATGACATATTCATCCAATGCCGCACATATTTTTTTCGGCACCGGCAAATCCGTATTGTCGCCCTTGGCGTTCTCGTTCTGGATTTCCTCGCGCATGATGTCATTGCACAAGGTGATGCATTCGTCGCACACGAACACCGACGGACCCGCAATCAGCTTGCGCACCTCATGCTGGCTCTTGCCGCAAAATGAGCAATACAGCAATTTGTCCCCTGGTTTCTTGTCACTGGCCATCGCTACTGATTCCTGTTGAGTTTTTACGCACGTTTTTCCAGCACCTGATCCACCAGGCCATACTTCACCGCATCTTCCGCACTGAGAAAATTATCCCGGTCGGTATCGCGCTCTATCGTTTCGACGGATTGCCCGGTGTGCAACGCCAGCATCTGGTTGAGTTTCTGCTTCAAATAAAGGATTTCGCGCGCGTGAATTTCAATATCCGAAGCCTGGCCGCGAAAACCGCCCATCGGCTGATGGATCATCACGCGCGAATTGGGCAGACAGAAACGCTTGCCCTTGTCGCCCGCCGCCAGCAGGAACGCGCCCATGCTGGCCGCCTGCCCGATGCACAGCGTGCTGACGCCCGGCTTGATGAATTGCATCGTGTCGTAGATCGCCATGCCGGCCGTCACGGAACCGCCCGGCGAGTTGATGTAGAAGTGGATATCCTTGTCCGGATTTTCCGATTCCAGAAACAGCATCTGCGCCACGATCAAATTCGCGCTATGGTCATTGACCTCGCCAACCAGGAACACCACGCGCTCCTTCAACAGGCGCGAATAGATGTCATAGGCCCGCTCGCCGCGCCCGCTGGTTTCGACGACCATCGGGATCAAGCCGATATTCTGTGGCTCGTCGCGGTGCTGCGGCAAATGCTTTTCGTAGTGATCCATCGCGTCAGTTTCCCATCAATTCATCAAACGAAATCGCCTTGTCCACGGCCTTTACCTGGGTCATTACCCAGTCCACCAGATTGCCTTCCATCACCACATTCGCGATATCCTGCAAACGCGATTGATCGGCGTAATACCAGCGCACCACCTCTTCAGGCTGGTCAAAGCCCTGCGCGTAGTCTTCCACCATGGCCTTGAGCTGGTCGGGCTTGGCGTTCAGATCGTGCTTGCGCACCATCTCCGCAAGAATCAGGCCGAGCTTGGCGCGTTTCTCGGCGCGCTCGGTAAACAGCTCCGGCGAAAACGGCATATTGTCGACCTTCATGCCACGCGACTGCATCTCCTGCATGGTTTGCTGCATCAGGTCCTGCGCTTCCATCTCCACTACCGCCTTGGGCACGCCAAATTGTGCAACCCTGAGCAACACAGCCATTGCCGCTTCTTTATTGCGCGCCCTCAAGCGGCGCGACACCTCGCGCTGCAAATTTGTACGCACCTCGCCTTTCAGCTTTTCCACATCCCCGTCTTCGATGCCGATGGACAAACAGAATGCGGCATCCAGCTCCGGCAGCTTCGGCGCTTCCACCTTGTTCATCGTGATCGTAAAAGTCACCTGCTTACCGGCCACATCCTTGCCGTGGTAGTCATCCGGGAAAGTCATATCGAACGACTTGGTCTCGCCGGCCTTCATGCCGATCATCGCCGCCTCGAACTCCGGCAGCATCCCCCCCGCGCCCAGCTTGACCGGATAGCCCTTGGCTTCGCCGCCCTTGAACACTTCGCCGTTCAGCCTGCCGACAAAATCGATGTTCACCTGATCTTCCTTCTGCGCGGCGCGATCCACCTGCTCGAAGGTGGCGCGCTGTTTGCGCAGCGTCGCAACCGTGTTATCCACGTCATCCTGCGTCAACTCATAAACCAGACGCTCGACTGTTTCGCCGGCCATATCACCCAGCACGATGTCCGGATACACCTCGAAAGTTGCGCTGTACTCGATCTGATCGGCGCCCAGATCGCTGGTCTTGAGTTCAAATCTCGGATACCCCGCCACCTTCAGGTTATTGAGCTGCACGGCCTCGCCAAACGAGCGTTGCAGCGCGTCGCCGAGCGCTTCCTGATGCGCCTGCGCGCCATAGTGCTGCTCGAGAATTTTGGCGGGAACCTTGCCGGGACGAAACCCCGAAATTTTTGCGTTACGCCCGATACTCTTCAAACGGGCAGCCACTTCACCGCGAATAGCTTGCTGGGGAATGGATGCGCTAAGACGACGCTCTAACGCGCTCACAGTTTCTACGCTGGACATACTTAAGTTTCCTTAGAATTGAAATTGAAATTGCGGCTGGTGCGAAAGACAGGGCTCGAACCTGCACGCCTTGCGGCGCTGGAACCTAAATCCAGTGCGTCTACCAATTCCGCCACTTTCGCGCTGTCTGCTTCCAGCTTCGCGGCGGATTATAGCATCAACCTGCCGGTTTTTCCCCACCGCCATGCGCCCGCGCAACTCGCCATGCGGCATTAATAGCTAGACACACATGCAGAGTTTTACAGAAGCCTCTGGTAGTATGAAGCCTGTTTGTCTGGAAATAAAAAACCGAGAAACTGAATTTTGCCGATTTCCTGGAACATCCCGCTGGTTTTTCTGTCCGTGCTGATCGCGATCATCGGCTCGTTCACGGCGTTCGACCATGCACAGCGAATGCGCGAAGCCGGCGGCCGCACGGCGCGGTTATGGATGGCGATGGGCAGCCTCACTTTTGGCCTGACCATCTGGGCTACGCACTTCATCGACATGCTGGCGTTTCACCTTCCCACTCCGGTTTCTTATGACCTGACGCTGACGCTGCTTTCCATACTGCCTGCCATCGCCGCAGCAGTGCTGGGTTTCATGACGCTGTGCTGCAAAACTCAAATCAGCATCAGGCGCATATTGTTCAGCGGGCTATTGATGGGGCTGGGTATCAGCGTAATGCATTACACCGGCATGGCGGCGCTCAAGATGTCGCCGCCGGTCAGCTATGACCCGCCGCTTTTCGCCTTGTCTGTGACCATTGCCGTCATCGCCTCGTGGTGCGCGCTGCTGATGATGTATCGGCATGAGCGAATCCGGCTGCCGCCCCTGCCCGGCTTAATGCTGGGTGCGCTGATCATGGGGCTGGCGATTTCCGGAATGCACTATACCGCGATGTTCGGCATGCACTTCCAACCCGGCAGCATGTGCCTTGCCGACGCCTCACGCATTGAGCCAGGCACGCTTGCCGCGCTGATAGCCTCGGCTTTGCTGCTTTTGTTTGGAGGCAGCTTCTTTCTGGCTTTGTTTACCCGAAACGCGGTGCGGCAAGATGCATGGGGATTGTCGGGGCTGGCGCTGGTCCTTTCACTGACGATCACCTATCAGTTGTGGCATGACGCGCAACAAGGCGCCGCGCAAGCGCTGCAAGCCAAGTTCGATTACCAGGTGCGCGAAATTGCCGGGGATATCAACAAGCGCATGCATACCTACGAGGAGGTCATGCGCGGGGTACAGGGATTCTTCGCCGGTAGCGAACTCGTTAACCGTAATGAATATCAGACATACATCAGTTTTCTGCAACCGGGAGAACATTATCCTGGCATTCAGAGCATCCGCTTTGTGCCGCTTGTGGCCGGGGCAGCCAAAGAACAGCATACCGCAACCATCCGCAAGAGCGGTTTGCCTGCCTACACGATCTGGCCCGCCGGGCAGCGCGATTTTTACGCCCCGGTCGTTTACGCCGAACCGTATGACGAACGCAACCAACAGGTGCTCGGCTACGACATGCTCTCCGATCCGGATTACCCGCGCCCCGGAGAACAACCGGGAATGCGTCATACCGCGATGGAACAGGCACGCGACTCCGGCAACGCCGCTCTCTCCGGCAAGATCAGACTGGTATTTGAAACCGGCCAGAGCACACAATCCAGCCTCGTAATGTTTCTGCCGCTCTACCGGAACGGCGCCCCGCACGACACTCTCGCCGAGCGCCGCGCCAACCTGATCGGCTGGATATGTTCAGTGTTCCGTATGGACGACCTGATGCATGGCATCCTCGGTAACCGCGCCGGCCAGATGGATATCGAAATCTACGACGGTGAAGAAATGTCGGACAAGACGATGATGCACGATTCCGAACCTCTTATCACGCACCAGAATCACCGCTTCCAGAATTCCCAACGCCTCAGTATCGCCGGGCGCACCTGGACGATCAATGTCCATTCCCTGCCCGAATTCGACGCGCAACTCGACCAGGAGAAGCCACGCGCCATTGCCGCCAACGGTATCGGCGCAAGCCTGTTTATCGCGCTGTTCACCTGGATGCTGGTGGCCGGCCGCACACGCGCCCTGAAAGCGGCAGAAGCGATACACCAAAGCGAAACCAGGCTCCATCTGTTGCTGGATTCTGCCGCAGAAGCGATATACGGGGTCGACATACAGGGCAATTGCACGTTCTGCAACCCCGCGTGCGTCGAAATGCTGGGCTACCGGAGCGCCGGCGAGCTGATCGGCAAGAACATGCATCATTTGGTTCACTACCAGCACCCGGACGGAACATTTTTCCCGCTGGAAGAATGCCGGATTTACCGGGCCTTCCAGGCAGGAGACAAGGCGCATGTGGAAGGTGAGGTGTTCTGGCGCGCCGATGGCACCAGCTTTCCAGTCGAATACTGGTCGCATCCACAATTACATGATGGCGCAGTCGTGGGCGCGGTGGTTACTTTCATCGATATCACCGAGCGTACCGAGACTCATAAAAAACTGCTGACACTTTCCAGAGCCGTGGAAAACAGCCCGGCCAGCGTGGTCATTACCAATCTGGATGGCGCGATCGAATACGTCAATCCAAAATTTATCGAAACCACTGGATATACCGCCGAGGAGGCCATCGGCCAAAACCCGCGCATACTCAAATCCGGCAAGCTTTCACCAAAATTTTACGAGAATATGTGGCAAACCATATTGGCCGGTAAGGTATGGCAGGGAGAATTCCACAACAAAAAAAAGAACGGCGAGGACTATTTCGAGGCTGCTTCCATCTCGCCGATTTTTGACGACAATGGAAACATCACTCACTTCGTGGCGGTCAAGGAAGACATTACCGAACGAAAACATACCCTGCAGGAGCTGAAAAAATCCATGGCCGCCGCCAAGGCCGCCAGCCGCGCCAAGAGCGAGTTTCTCGCGAACATGAGCCACGAGATCCGCACCCCGATGAATGCGATCATCGGTTTCTCGCATCTGTGCCTGCAAGGCAAGCTGGAACCGGCACAGCGCAATTATCTGGAGAAAGTTTACCATTCATCCAACTCGCTGCTGGGCATCATCAATGACATTCTGGATTTTTCCAAGATCGAGGCGGGCAAGCTGGAAGTGGAGAAAACCCCCTTCCACCTCGATGATGCGCTGAATAATGTGAAGACCATCATCAGCCTCCCCGCAGAAAAAAAAGGCCTGGAGCTTCTGGTAAAAAGCGAAGCCGATGTTCCGCAGACATTAATCGGCGATCCGCTGCGGCTGGGCCAGGTGCTGAACAATCTTGCCGGCAACGCCGTGAAGTTCACCGAAGCGGGCGAGGTTGCGATCCAGGTCAAAGTGGAAAGCCAAACTCCGGGCCATGTCGTTCTGGGCTTCACGGTCAGCGATACCGGCATCGGCTTGACACCCGAGCAAATCGGCAAATTATTCCAGTCGTTCAGCCAGGCCGACGCCTCGACGACGCGCAAATACGGCGGGACGGGGCTGGGGCTGGCCATATCCAGGCGTCTCGTCGAACAGATGGGCGGGACGATGTGGGTCGAAAGCACGCTGGGGAAAGGGAGCGTTTTCGCTTTCAACCTGCCTTTTCCCTGCCCATCCGGAGAAAACCTCGCCACACCGGCCTCGAACAAGCCAAACGCGCCGGCGGACAAAGACAAGCCCAACCTGGCCGGCCTGCAGGTGTTGCTGGCGGAAGACAACGAATTCAACCAGCAACTGGCGGTCACGCTGCTGGCCCGCGCCGGAGTGGAAGTCAGCCTCGCCTGCGACGGCGCCGAGGCGGTGCAGACAGTACAGCCAGGGCGGTTCGATGCGGTGCTGATGGACATCCAGATGCCGAACATGGACGGTCTTGAGGCAACACGCCGTATCAGAAGCAACCCTGCCCTCGCCGGCCTGCCGATCATCGCGATGACCGCCAATGCGATGGCCGGCGACCGCGAGCAGTACCTCGCCGCCGGCATGAACGACTATATTGCCAAACCGATCCGGCAGTATGCGCTGTACGCCACGCTCGCGCGCTGGACGCAGCGCGATATCCCGACAGCGATACTGGCGGCGGCCGATGAGCGGCAGGCGCCCGGTGCGGCTCCCGCCCTCGACCCTGCCAAAGCAATAGCGCGCATCGGTGACGAAATCTATCTGAACTTGCTGGCGCGATTCATTCCGGATCAGGGAACAACAACACAAGCCATCCGCGATGCGCTCGCAGCGGGTGACATAAAAAAAGCGGAGCGTCTGGCGCATACGCTGAAGGGCACCGCCGCGACGATCGGAGCGAACCCGCTGGCCGAATCGATGCGCCAGTTGGAGAGCGCGATCCGCGGACAGCACAGCGAAAGCTGCCCGCAGCTCATTGCAACGACGGAGGCGGAGTTGAATCGAGTGACCGCATCGGCCAGCGCCTATTTGCAGACACATGCGCCAGAGGCTGCAGCGATAGCACCTGACCAGGCACAGCTTCCGCTCGACCCCGCGCAATTGAGCGCGCTGCTGGAACAATTGAGCGCACAACTGAAAAACTTCGATTCCGACGCGGTGGATACGATGCGCCTGATCAGCCAGCAGATCAAGGGCAGTACAAGCGCATTGCGTTTTGCCCGGCTGGAACGCTGCATCAACGATTATGATTATGAAAACGCATTAACGGAATTGCAGTTAATCGCCGGAGAGCCGATATGAGCGACATACAGAGAGCCTCCCTGCTCGTGGTAGATGACGCGCCGGAAAATATCGAGGTGTTGCGCAGGCTGCTCAGCAAGGAATATAACGTCAAGATCGCAATCAGCGGAGAGCAGGCGCTGAAAGTGGTAGCGGCGCAGGCTCCCGACCTGATCCTGCTCGACGTCATGATGCCCGGAATGGATGGCTACGAGGTTTGCCGGCGGCTCAAGGCCGATCCTGCCACCCATGACATCCCGGTCATTTTTATCACTGCGCAGGATGATGCGGATGATGAAATAAAAGGCCTCTCGCTGGGCGCCATCGATTACCTGACCAAACCTATTCACGCTTCGATCGCTGCCGCCCGGATCAGGAATCATCTGGAACTGAAACGCCGCCGTGACGAATTACAGGAGTTGAACAGCAATCTCGAGGATCGCGTCAGGGAAGAGGTCGCCAGGAGCACGGAACATGAGCGGCTCAACCTGCTCGGCAAGCTGTTCGACATGGGCCACGAGGCGGTGCTCATTACCGATGCGGACACCCGTGTTGTGATGGCCAACAAGGCATTCTCTGACATTACCGGCTATACCAAGGAGGAGGTGCTGGGACAAAAAACCAAAATATTTCAGTCCGGCCGCCATGACCAGGATTTTTACCAGCAGATGTGGCGGCAATTGTCCGAGCACGGGTTCTGGCAAGGCGAAATATGGAACAAGCGCAAGGACGACGTCATCTACCCGGAATGGCTGAGCATTTCCGTGATTCGCAACGGCAACGGGCAGATAGTCAATTACATCAGCACGTTCACCGACATCAGCGACCACATGAAGGTCCAGGAAAAATTCCGCCACATGGCGATGCACGACCCGCTGACCGGCTTGCCCAACCGCGCCGCCTTCAGCGAACAACTGGAGCGCGACATGGTTCGCGCCGAGCGGCATAAGACAAATCTGGCCGTGGTGATGATGGATCTGGATTACTTCAAGAACATCAACGACACGCTGGGGCACGCCGCCGGCGACCTGCTGCTGATCGGTATCGGCGGGCGCGTGCGTACATGCTTGCGTGCCGACGATTTCATCTGCCGGCTCGGGGGCGACGAATTTGTCATCATCCTGCATGACATCAACAGCACATCGGATGTCGCGTATGTATGCGACAAGCTATTGCAAAGCATTTCCGAGCCCTTCCTGCTCAATGGACACACTGGGCATGTCACACCCAGCATGGGGATAGTCATCTTCCCGGCCGATGGCATTTCAAAAGAGGAATTGATGGCGAATGCCGATACTGCAATGTACCGGACAAAAAAACATGGCCGGGCGAATTACACTTTTTATGCGTAGCCGGAGTGACAGGAAAAATATTCAACCTGTTCCATAAGTAAAAATCGCCCATGGCACAAGGCTGAAGATGACTCGGCGATCTCGGCAAAAGCATGCATAACCGCAAGCATGAAATCAGCAAGAAGCCGGAACGCTAGGCATACGCTGAGGCGCAGCGGCTTATCGCAACATCAAAATCAGATATGAACAACATTGAAAAAGCACCCTGCTGGTTGTGGGCGATACGCCCCTATAAACGCGCGTGGCCGATTGAAAGCGTATTGGAGCTGATCCAGAAAGAAGCCGGACAGCACTTCGACCCGGAGCTGGTCAGGCTATTTCTGGGCATGGAAAAAGAAGTGCGCCGGATCGCTGTCGAATACAGCGATACGCCGCCAGCTTGAAAAACGAATGCCAACACCGATAAACTGACTGTTGACAAAGTATTAGCCGAAAGGCTATTTTCCTCGCACCCCGGATATTACTTTTGCCGTTTTGCAATAAAAACCGGCAGGCCATCGATCAATACTGGCGATTACAATGCAGATAAAATGGCCGCCACCCCCTTCACCCAACTGACGCCTGGAATGAAAAACCAAAAATTCTTCCGAGCCCTACAGGAATGAACGATGCCATGAACGCTCCTGCTCCACGCAAGAAACGTACCGCACTAACCGATGACAGAGTCAAGAAAATCGGGCTTGCCACCACCAGATTGCATCGGATACTCAACGATCTCGGACATACTCGCCATCTGGAAAAATCAGCTTCCACGATGCCTGACGCACGCGAACGGCTGTCGTTTATAGACAAATCGATGCACGAGGCTTCGGAGAAAACCATAAGCGCAGTGGAAGCATCACTGCCTCTATCCAGCAACAACCGGGCTATTTGCGGCGACCTGTCCATGCGCCTTGCTGATGTTCGCTTCGCCGAACATCAGACCCTGATAATGGAAACCATCTCGAAACTGGGCGAAATCGCGATGGCTGAAGAAAGCGTGCGCCACAATCTGATGCAAATCATGGAAGCGCAGGAATTCCGCGATGTGGCCGGGCAAATGGTCAACAAGATTGTGAGCGCCGCCGCCGAAATCGAAACCATCCTGCTCGACATCCTCAAAGAGTATGTGCCGGACACCAAAGATTCGCTGATCAGCACCGCAGGATTAACGGCAGGCCCGGGACGCCAAACAAAAGACAGCGTCAATGGCCAGGATGAAGTGGATAACCTGCTTGCTTCGCTCGGCCTTTAACAATCATCCATCATGCGTAAGCAGCAAGCTGCTTGAAGCACGCAACCGTGAGCCGCCGCAACCACTATCACGTCTATGTAATCGAACTTTCCAAGGACGTGCTTTATGAAGGCAAATTTAAAAGATGCAATCCCGGCTACATCACGGGCAAGCCATGCGTATATGTAGGCATGACAGGATTAGACCCAGACCTGCGCTTTGACAAACACAAGGCAGGCATCCAGTCCAACAGGTACATGAAGCAATATGGGTTGCAATTATTGCCCGACCTTTATGAAGGCTTCAATCCGATGCCCTATGAAGAGGCTTGCGACAAGGAAATAGAGGTAGGGATAGATTTACGGAGTGCGGGGTTTGGAGTTTGGCAGGCATGAGAAAGCACCAAACTTAAATGCAGCCAATTTTTCCCGGATTACACCCAGATTGATTTTTTTGGTAGCTCACGGCGGATAAACCTTGTTGGACTAAAACTGTCGGGAAGCGGAACCTATGGTGGATTGAAGGTTGTGTTGCGGGAGATCAACCAGCT